>JAIESL010000105.1 GCA_019746095.1 Caulobacteraceae bacterium | reverse complement strand
CCTCGATGAAGTCGGTGGGCGAGGTCATGGCCATCGGCCGGACCTTCCAGGAATCGATGCAGAAGGCCCTGCGCGGCCTCGAGACCGGTCTGACCGGCTTCAACGAGATCGAGATCGACGGCGTCGTCGACGTCGAGGACGAGGCCGGTGCCCGCGCCGCCGTGGTGCGCGCCCTGGGCCAGCCGACGCCGGACCGCATCCTGGTCATCGCCCAGGCCTTCCGCCACGGCCTCTCGGTCGAGGAGGTCAACGCCGCCTGTTCCTACGAGCCCTGGTTCCTGCGCCAGATCGCCGACATCGTCCGCACCGAGGGGCACATCCGGGTCCAGGGCCTGCCGACCGACCCCACCGACTTCCGCAGGCTGAAGTCCAAGGGCTTCTCCGACGCCCGCCTCGCCCAGCTGACCGGCCTGACCGAAAAGGCCGTCCGCACCGCCCGCCGCGGCCTCAATGTCCGCCCGGCGTTCAAGCGCATCGACACCTGCGCCGCCGAGTTCGCCTCGGCCACGGCCTATATGTATTCCACCTATGAGACCGGGGCCCTGGGCCAGGTCCCGCAGTGCGAATCCGCGCCAACCGACAGAAAAAAGGCGATAATTCTGGGCGGCGGGCCGAACCGGATCGGGCAAGGGATAGAGTTCGATTACTGCTGCTGCCACGCGGCCTTCGCCTTCGCCGACATCGGCGTCGAGTCGATCATGGTCAACTGCAACCCCGAGACCGTCTCGACCGACTATGACACCTCCGACCGCCTGTATTTCGAGCCGCTGACGGCCGAGGATGTGCTGGAGCTGATCGAGGTCGAGCGCTCGACCGGCAACCTGATCGGCGTCGTCGTCCAGTTCGGCGGCCAGACGCCGCTGAAGCTGGCCCATGCCCTGCACGAGGACGGCGTGCCGATCCTCGGCACCTCGCTGGACTCCATCGACCTGGCCGAGGACCGCGAGCGGTTCCAGGCCATGCTGCACGACATCGGCCTGATGCAGCCGCCCAACGGCCTGGCCCGCTCGGCCCAGGAAGCCGCCGACAAGGCGGATGAGGTCGGCTATCCCGTCGTCCTGCGCCCCTCCTATGTGCTGGGCGGGCGCGGCATGGTCATCGTCCACGACCGCGAACAGCTGGACCGCTATGTCGGCGAGGCCATGCGGGTGTCGGGCGACGATCCGGTCCTGATCGACCACTATCTGAACCGCGCCACCGAGGTGGATGTCGACGCCCTGTGCGATGACGAGACCGTCTTCGTCGCCGGGGTGCTGGAGCATATCGAGGAAGCCGGCGTCCACTCGGGCGACAGCGCCTGTTCCATGCCGCCCTTCTCCCTGTCGGCCGAGATCGTCACCGAGCTGAAGCGCCAGACCGAGGCCATGGCCCGGGCCCTGAAGGTGCGCGGCCTGATGAATGTCCAGTTCGCCATCGAGGAGCCGCACAGCGAAAACCCGCGCATCTTCGTGCTGGAGGTCAACCCGCGCGCGTCGCGCACGGCCCCCTTCGTGGCCAAGACCATCGGCCAGCCGATCGCCGCCATCGCCGCCAAGGTCATGGCCGGGGTGCCGCTGAAATCCTTCGGCCTGAAGGACCGGCCCTATGACCATATCGCGGTCAAGGAAGCCGTCTTCCCCTTCGCCCGCTTCGCCGGGGTCGACACCATCCTGGGCCCCGAGATGCGCTCGACCGGCGAGGTCATGGGCCTGGACTGGAAGCGCGAGGGTGAGGCCGACATGGCCCCCGCCTTTGCCCGCGCCTTCGCCAAATCCCAGATCGGCGGCGGCACCACCCTGCCGGTCAAGGGCTGCGCCTTCGTCAGCGTCAAGGACGGCGACAAGCCCTTCATCGTCGAGGCGGTGAAGACCCTGCTGGACGAAGGTTTCACCATCCTCGCCACCGGCGGCACGCATACGTATCTGACCGAACAGGGCCTGGCCGTGGGCCACGTCAAGAAGGTGCTGGAAGGCCGCCCCAACATCGTCGACGCCATGAAGAACGGCGGCGTCCAGCTGGTCTTCAACACCACCGAGGGCAAACAGGCCCTGCTGGACAGTTTCAGCCTGCGCCGCACCGCCCTGATGATGAAGATGCCCTATTACACCACGACGGCGGGAGCCCTCGCGGCCGCCCAGGCCATCGGGGCGATCAAGGCCGGTGAACTGGATGTTCGGCCGATCCAGGACTATGCCCACGACTGACCAGCCGGTGACGATTTCGACCAGTGCCGGGTCCCGCAAACACGCCGCTGACCCGACAGGTCGGCCAGTCATTTGAGGGACAACGGGGTCATAACCGGGACAGACGGGCGGGATTCCGGAGACAAACCGGGACAATCGCGGGACAAATCCGGGACAGTCGCGGGACAGCCGTCGCGACATCCGGGACATGCGCCCGTTGACCGCTCCCCCCGCCGTCATCCTTGGGCCTGACCCGAGGATCAGACGGTCCGGTGCGCGGTGGCCGGTCGCACGGTCGGGATTGCGGGGCCGCTCACGGACGCACAGCCCGCCTCCCGCCTCTGGTCCTCGGGTCAAGCCCGAGGATGACGGGGGTGGGGGAGGTAGCGAGGCGGCAACAATACCGGAAGTTGTTCATTATTGACACTTTTCGGTTGTTCTGTATCACTCTCCACATGGACGACAAACGCCCGTTGATCGCGACATATATCGAGGCCAGCCGGCCGTTCGGCGTTGTCTACATCGGCATGACGAGCAACCTCTACCGTCGTGGCCGCGAGCACCGCGAGGGAGCGGGAAGCGGATTCAGCAAACGCTACGGCTGCAACATCCTGGTCTGGTACCAGACGTTCGAGCGCGTCACCTCTGCCATCCGCCGCGAGAAGGCGCTGAAGCGCTGGAACCGCCCGTGGAAAATGCAGTTGATCGAGGAGCGGAATCCGCAGTGGTGCGACCTGTATCCCTTCCTCATGAGTGAGCAGCCCGACCCGCGACCGCCGCTGGAGAATGACGGCGGCGTCGCGGCGTTTCTGGCGCGGCTGGAGGCGGGGGAACCGGACGGGGCGTAGACGCCCCGGCGCGCCACTTGACCACCCCCCCCGCCGTCATCCTCGGGCCTGACCCGAGGATCAGACGGTCCGGTGCGCGGTGGCCGGTCGCACGGTCGGGATTGCGGGGCCGCTCCCGGACGCACAGCCCGCCTCCCGCCTCTGGTCCTCAGGTCAAGCCCGAGGATGACGGGGGTGGGGGTGCGGACACGTCCGTTTCTGACGCAGACAGGTGCCACCCTGACCGTATGGAGCACCATCGCCTGCGCAAATACCGGGGGCCGGAGACCTGGGCCCGGGTCCGGGCCGCCTATGTCGCCGGGGAGTCCGCCCCGTCCGTGGCCCGCCGCTTCGACGTCGGCCTGTCCAATCTGAGACGCCGCGCCATGGCGGAAGGCTGGACGCGCAACCGCATCGCCGAACGGCTGGACTTCAAGCCCCTGCGCGGCGGGGCGGATGATCCGCCGCCCGCGCTGGCGGCGCTGTCGCCGGCCGGCGAGACGGCCGAGCCGCCCTACATCAGTCCCGAGGTCGCGGTGGGGCGCGCCCTGCGCCGCGCCGCCTGGCTTCTGAGCCAGGGACAGGCAGCGGAAGCCATGGCCCTGATGCGCGCCGCCGAGGCGCTGGAGCGCTCGAGGGTGGCGGGGTGAGGACGCGGACTTATGGATGTCTGCTTTCGGCGATCAAGCCAGAGTCCGCTCCCGACCCAAAGCGGACCTTGTTTCTAGCCACTCGGCGGAACAGGGTGGGCTCCGATTAGTGCGCTGGAAAACACATGTGGCCATTCAAGAACAGGTCGGAGAGACCACCCAGCAATCTGGCTAAGCCTGAGGTTGAATTGGCCGCCAAGGTACTCAGGTATTACCCGCAAGCCGTCGCGGCTGCCGACATCGTCCCGGACATTGAGAGGCGGATCGCCGCTAGTCCGTCATTCCGATACGGCTACGAATGTCTCTTCATCGCTGCACAATCGACCAGACCTTCGATGGAATTCTCACTCTACGAGCGAGACCTGAACTCTCCAGAATGGCGAACCCGCGTCATCGAGACAGTTCGAAATGCAGAGCGAAGCGCGGGACCGGGAGAAGCAGTCTCTTTTGATCCCGACTGAGCCGACGGCGAAAGTCCACTTTCCGCAACTGCGTGAGCGTCGGCTCCCGACCCATAGCGAACCTTCGCAAGGTCGGCCATGTGCGCCAAATCTCGGGTGAGGTCAGACACGTGGGCGACATCCGTCTGTTCCTGATGCCCGGAGGGGTGTTGGCGGACGAGTTTCACGACACCTGGCCATGGATGGAACACGGGCCGCCTATGTCAGCGCCGTCAGCCGGTCCGACGCTCACTTGTCTGCGGTTTATGCGCTGAAGGCCGGGGGTACGGTCGTCGGCTTGAGAGCGATTTCGATTCGACCAGGGCGGGCGATCGCCGGGTACTGCCGCTGTTCCCCCCCGTCCGTCTGACACCTGTCCACCTCAGGAGACCGGACCTCCCGACGCCTGACTCCGTTCGCAGAAGCGCCCCCGGACCCTGAACGGTGCGATGACGATCACGGGATTCAGATTGGTCAGGACCGGGGTGTTCCCAAGCGATCCGGCGGGGCCGTAGGACAGGCGATACTGGCCGGCAGGGACCGCGAGGTCATAGATCTGGGTGGCGGCTGCAGGAGCCTGGAAGACAAGGTTCTGCCCGCCGGCGACCGGCCTGAAGACGTGGGTGTTCCGCACGGCTGTCGTCGGATAGGACAGGCGCACGGTCTTCGCGACCCCTGCGGTCACCTCGCAGACGACCAGAACCGAGGGGCCGTTCTGCCCCTGGGCCATGGCTTCGGGTAACGACGCCATCGACAACAGGCCGACCATGGCCACGATGGTGATCGCGCGCAGGCGGCTCGTCTGTCCGGCTCTCGCAGACCTTGCCGGTGGCCCCGGCGCTGAAGCTTCGTTCATCGTCAGAGCTCCTGTTCTGTCGGGACTTGCGGCCGAGACCATGGTCAGCGGCACGGCTGACCCCTCAGGGTCACCGTGATGGTCGGGTTGAAGGGGCTGCCCGCTGAGCTTGAGCTGACGTTGGTCTGGGTGGCGCGGCTCCAGTCGGAATAGTCCACCTGACCGAGCAAATTGAAGGTGCGTGCCTGGGCGGACCAGTTGGCGCGGGCCGCTGCCATGGCCTGACCGTTGAGGCCGCCACCCGTGCCGGTGGCCGACCCCTGGGCCGTGACGATCCGGGGCGCACCGTTGGCCAGGGTCAGGCAGGTAGGAAACACGGGAGCCTGGGCCGTCGCGAGTCTCAGGCGGACAGGGCCGTTCTGCCCGCCACTGTTGACCATCATCCGGCCGGGGCCCGAGGCGTTGGGCGCATAGACCCGGCCCGCGGCCCGCGGAATGGTGCCGGAAATGCGCTGCTGCGACCCTTCGATCACGGTCAGGAGTGCCGGTCCGGGCAGGCTGGATCCGTTAGCGACAAAGACGGAATAGATCCCGGCCGGGACGGCGATCACTGCCTCGGCATTGGAGCCGGCGGTGGTGGCCGTCAGCGCGGTGCCTCCCGACTGGGGCTCCAGCCCGATCAGGATGTTGGGCAGGGGCGTCCCGGGGGTGGACTGGGCCAGGGCCATAAGCATCAGGGCCCCGGCAGCGGCGATCGGCAGGAGACGGAGAGTCATGGCAGGCGTCCTGTGAAGTGGGTCAGCGGGGCGTGGCGGGGGCGGTTCCGCGCCTCTGGCCCTGCCCCTGACCGGCCGGGACCGTGCCGACGGCGAGGCCGGTGTCCGTCTCGCTGTTGTTGGTCATGAGGGGGGGCGTGACTTGGGCGACGTCCGTCTCGCTGTTGTTAATCACGCGGGGACGAGATGTGTACCGGCCCCCGCCGGTGCCGCCGACGCCGTTGACCGGCGTGGCGCCGAGATTGGTCTGAAACCCGGCCGTGCCGGGGATTTCCAGCTGGGCGTCCTGGTCGATATGGTCCCGGTTCGACCCGTCCCCCCCGGTCCCCCGGGTCTGCCCCTGGCCCTGACCGGCCGGGACGATCCCGCCGGCGGGGCCGTTGTCCGTCTCCCTGGACTGCTCGCCGACCCTGCTTCTTCCCGTTTGGCCCGCAGGCTGGCCGGGGGCGACGCTTATGATGTTCGGATCGCGCCAAACCGGGCCCGGATTGGACGGCCTAGTGGTGTCTGGATCCGACCGTGGCCAAGGCCGTCGCCCTCTGTCGAGCATTTGGCCCGTCTCGATACTCTGAGGCCCGTCAGGCGCGCCGGCGCCCACGCCTGTTCCCCGCGCCTCGCCGGCGGGCTGGACGGGGGGAACCGACCTGACGGCGGGCGGAGGTGTGTTGCCCCCGCGCGGGGCAGGACCACGGGGCGCATTCTGGGCCAGGGCGGAGCCGGCACAGAGTGCGGCGGCGGCGAAGCCGAGGACGGCGATCGGGGTCTTCATGGTCGGTCTCCGGACAATGGGGCTCAGTCGGCCTTCAGCACGTCGCCGCGCATCGGAGGCTCACCCTCGGTGACGGCGGCGATGGACAGGCGGTTGCGAACGGTCTGGACCTGAACTCGGCCGATGCGGGCCATTTCTACATCCAGAACCTCGCCGGTGCCGGGGTCGGTCAGGGTCCGGCCGGTCCGCCAGACATCCAGGACCATGCCGGGCTCGACATTGCGGTCGGACCCGGCGTTCACATAGACTCCGCCGTCGGTCACATCGACGACCAGGGCGGTCCAGGCCACGCGACGCATGCCCGAGGCGATCTGCTCGACCGCACGTTCGATGGCGTCCTGACCGGCCTGGCCGATCGGCGTGGCACGGAACACCTCGCCGCCCAGCCGTCCGCCGCCGTAGTTCTCGACCAGTCCGGCCTCGGAGGTTCGCGAGGAGGCGCGGCCCTCGGCACTGGAGGTCGACACGACCTGGCCCGTCGCGACATCGACCAGGCGCAGGGCAATCTCGATCACGGCCGTCTGGCTGCGCGTGCCGGCCCGGGCACCGAGCAGGCCGCCCAGCGGACCCCCGCTGATGTTCAGTCCGCTGCCGCCCGCGGCCGCCTCGTACTTGGTGACGGCCCCGCGCACGATGGCGCTGGCCTCCAGCGCACCACCCGGCTCAACCACCAGGAACCGGCCGTCCTCGACCAGGGCCTGGGTCAGCATGGCGGTCATGCCGTCCGCAGTAACCGAGCCGCCTACCGCTTCAGTGGCGCGGAAGATATCGACCGCGATGGTCTTCTTCAGCCCGTCATAGCGGGGGCGGTCCTGTTTCAGCGGTGCCGCCATGGCCCCGCTCGCGACCCCGGTCAGGACAAGGGTCGAGCCGGTCAGCACCAAACGACGGCTCAGGGTCAGGATGGTCATGTCGATGGTTCCAGTCTCAGGGTTCCGACCACGGTGACGGTCTGCAGCTCGACGCGAAGGGTGGTGACATCGGCGGCCACCCTCACGCCGTTGACGAGGGCGGGCGGCGGGATGCGGGGGTCGACGCGACGGCCGCCGCGGCCGTCGGGGTTGGTGCTGACCTCGGCACGACCGTCGCCGTTGACGTCACCCGCCGCGACATGGACACCGCCGCTCGTCGAGGCTTGGGCAGGCAGCGGGGGCAGGGTCCGGACCGGGCCGCTGGGCCCGCCGGGGGCGTCATTGGTCCGCATGCCCGCGAGCAGCGCATAGATGATGGATCCGTCGGCCAGGCGAATGGGCACCGGGATCGGGTCGGAGCGTGTGGTCCCGTTGGTCCCGGGCAAGCTCACGGTGTGAGGAAAGCAGCCGCTTCCGCCTGCTCCACCTCCTCCCAGGGCTTGGCCTCCCGCGCGACCGCCGTTGCCCGGCACTCGAGGGCGGTGGTCAGGCAGGGCCTGGCGAGAAGATGAAGCACCGGACACGACCGGAGATGATCCGGCTGGTGCTGCAAAGGCGGGGTGGTTGTAGTCGGAGGCCTCAGATCGGGTTTGAGGTGCGCTGCCGCTGGCACCCGGCCCAGATGCCGGAGCCGAGCTCAAGCAAAACTCATAGGCCCCCGGCGCTAGGTCGAACCGGAACCCGCCCCTCGCGTCGGCGCGGGTGGAGGCGACGACCCGACCGTTCTGGATCGCCGAGATCGGCAGGTCCGCCAGGTTGGTGCCGCCAGACCCGGCCTGTGCCGCGGCCGGAGCGGCGGTCGCCAGAGCGAGGCCGGTACCGGCCAGGATCGAGGCGGTCAGCCCCATCAGTCGCGGTTTCATCTTCATGACCACCTCCGAATGCAGGGTTCCAGACCCGTGGTCGGTGACCGTCGCCCGATCAGACGGGGGCCGGTATCCCACGTTCGTGGGGGTCATCGGAGTCTGCCGGTTCGGGCGTCCCAAACATACGACGGCCCGGGCGACAGGGCCCGGGCCGCCTGAACGGATGATGGTCGCGGCCTGTCGTAGCCTGACAACCTGACCGGTCAGTCCATCCTTGGGGAGGGTGCGGGTGCACGATCCCGGGCGGGCTGTCGGGCGGCGATCCGGGACACCATAGTCTCAAACCGGTTGACGTTGCCCGTGCTGGGCCGAGCCTGCAGCAGTGTACCGAGACTGCGCTCCTCCTCCGCGCTGAGCATGAGAAGGGATTGTCTCGCGCCGCCAAGAAGAACGGTCCCGTCGTTGGAAGAGGTTACCAGTCCGCTCATGAAGCAGACCCCGCCTCCGGGGCCAGCCGCATATCTGTTGCACTCTTCGAGGGTCGGACGGGCTCCGCGGAAATGGACGCATTGCCCGTCTTTGCAATAGTACGCGGCGGCGGAAGCGCTGGTGGGCAACATCGCCAGAGACAAGACTGCTCCGGCGAGCAGCTTGGTCAGAATTCGAGCCATCTGGAATCGTCCTTCTATCGCGTTGAGCACATTCGTGTGGGCCGCGCGGACGCGGCCGGTCTGCCGGGGAGCCGATCGACGGGTTCGGCACGCCCGCCAACCGGGACCATCGATTGAAACGCATCACGCCGGTATCCCACGTTCGTGGGGGGCGGTTGCTCACAGGCCGCCGATGACTGACTTCAGGATGTCCGCTGCCGGGCGGTCGCGGGGCGAGGGCGGGGCCTGGGCATCGAACACCAGCGCCAGCACCAGCGGCGACCAGCCGTCGCGCAGGTCGGCGTGCAGCAAGGCTACCGATGGGTTGGCCTCAAGCGTGAGGGTCTCGATCCCGCCCGTCGCCTCGGCGCAGTGTTCGGGTGGAGAGGTCACCAGATATTCGCGGCAGGCCATCGGCCGGTCGGTATGGATGGAGCAGGCCTCGTCCTCAAGAAAGGGACAGGCCACCCCGGCGCGGAAATAGTCCATCCCCACGGCCCGGCGGCTGTCGGGATCCTGGTCCAGCCGGTCCAGAATGCCCAGGCCATTCAGCGTCTCCAGGGCGTCGTCGAAACGGCGGCGAACGCTCGCGCGACGGGGATCCGGCATTGCCTCCACCAGCCGCGCCAAGGCCCGCGCCTCGGCCGGGGCCACGGGCACCAGCTGTCGGCAACAGGCCCCGCAACCGGCGCGGCAGGATACCGTGCGGCCCTCCGCCTCGGCCTGAGCCGTCGCCCGCGTCGCGAACAGACTGCTCAACCCCTGAAGCACCGGCAGGACGTCCTCGACCGCTACGGGGCCGGCGGGCACGGTCATCTCGACCGGGATGCGCGCCGCACCGATGGCGAGGGTGACCCGGCCGGTCGTGGTCGCTCGACCGTCCGGTGGCGAGGCGGACAGGTGCACGACGGCGTCCGTCTTCATGGACGGCTCAGCGCGGCGGGATCGGGCGGTTGCGCAGCGGATTACCGACTGCGGGCGCTTCGGGGGCGGTAATGCGGCACTGTTGCGCGCCCTCGTGCATGACCACCTCGCCCTGGCGCGCCCGACAGGCCTGGATGGTGTTGACCCGATCCACCTTGATGTAGGTGGTGCCGAGCATCTTGATCTTGAGCTCGTCAGACGGACTCGTCCGCATGAAGGAGGTCAGATTTCCCTGGGCGGCCTGGTCACTGATCGCCGCCGGGGCGCAAGGCTCGGACGGCCGGCCCGGTCGTGGCACGCCGCCGGGGGTGCAGCCGCCATTGCCCCCGGGACCAGTCGGATCGACCACCGCCCCGCCTTCGCCCGGCCCCGGAAAGGTCGGGCCCGTAGAGGTGGTGGGGATGCGGACCGGCGGGGCACCGGCCTGTTGGGCCTGGGCTGCCACGGCCATGACGCCTAGATCGAAGGCGGCGGCACCGGCGAGGATGAGGGCTGCGCGTTTCATCAGTAAAGTTCCTTTTCTGGATTTCGGTCAGACAATGGCGAACGGGTTCAGCCCGCACCGTGGTCAGTTGCGGGGCGGAATACCGCCCGGCCTGCGGGTCGGATTGAGGGTCGGATTACCGATCGCTGCGGCGGCAGGGTCCGGAATCCGGCACTGCTGCGTGCCCTCATGCATGACCACCTCGCCCTGGCGCGCCCTGCAGGCCTGGATGGTGTTGACGCGGTCGATCCTGATGTGGAGCACCGGGAAATGCTTGCCGCGCGTACCCTCACCGCTTAGCGCAGCCGGCCCGCAGGGATTGGCCGTACCGTTGCTGAGGGGGCCGCCCGGGGTGCAGCCGCCGGTCCCGGTCGGATCCTGGACTGAGAGACCGAAGATCGGGCCGCCCATGGGCGAGCCATGGGTAGGTCGAGTGGGCGGAATGTCGCCCGTCTGTTGGGCCTGGGCTGCCACGGCCATGACGCCGAGATCGAAGGCGGCGGCACCGGCGAGGATGAGGGCTGTGCGTTTCATCAAAGGTATCCTTTGGGTGGGTCGGACAATCACGAACCGGTTCAGCCGCGCGGTCCGGAGAGCGGGCCCTCGGTCAGGGTGACGCGGATGCGGGCACCGCCGCGTGGGATGGGCAGGGTCAGCCGCTGACCGTCGCGGCCCATGAAATATGCGTCGCCCCGGCCGCCGGGCTGAATGGGCACGGAGGTCAGCACTGTTCGTCCCGACTCGACCCGTGCCACGACCGGGACCGTGATCCGCACCCTCTGCACGGCAGGCAGCAGCAGGCCGATCAACCTGCCCTGCTGCATCGGCACATCGATCACGCCACGATCGTTGGTGGTGGCGATGATCAGGGACTCCGGGTCGTGATCGAGACCCACCGAGGTGCCTTGAATGGGATCCCCCGGTGCCATCGGACCGAAGGCTGCCAGCAGGAGAACGACGGCGACCAGGGCAGGGATACGAAACGTCATGAGCGTACTCCGGGGGTGAGGGGGCTCAGCGGGGCGCAGAGGCGGGCGATTCCAGCACGGAGGCGCGCAGGACGACCTGGCCGGTGCTGGACCCGACCGGGAAGATGAACTCTCCGCGCGCATTGGGGATCAGGGCCCGGCCGTCGATACTGACCGAGGCCAGGCGAAAGGCCGGGCATTGACGGCGCGGCGGGCAGGCGGCGCTGACCTGATACTCGCCACGCTCGACCCGGACCCGGGACGACACCCAGCCGTCGCGCCCGCTCTGGCCGACCACCAGGGTACTGCCGCCGGGGTTCTTCTTCACGATGATGTCGACGCCGGGGATGGGGTTGCTGGTCGTCTGAGCCGTCGCCGGTGCGGTGAGCAAAAGCAGGCCCAGTGCCAGGGTGACGGTCGCCGCCATGGGTCGAAGGGTCATGCAGGGCCTCCGGTGGATCGATCGACCAAGCCTTGGAGGGCGCAGCCTGCCCGGACCCTCGCCCAGACCGGAGACCTTCGGTATCCCACAATCGTGGGGGTAGGGACCGGATACAGCCGCGCTTCGCGGTGCTAGAGTCAGTTGGGCGTTCGAGGGAGAAAAGGGTGAGACTGTCCGTCGCGATTCCGGTCGTCGTCCTGACGCTTTGTTCCGGGGTCATTGGCACGGCCTGGCTGGCGGAGGCCCGGGCCCGGGCGGTGCGCGACGCCGCCGTACCGTTTCAGACAGGGATGGATCTGCTGAACGCCTATAAATGCGGCTCAGGCGAGACCAAGAAAATCGTCGTCCGGGGTGTCGAAGATGGCTATTCGCCGGCCGGTAACGAGCCGGGGTTCATCCGACCTGGCCGCAGGGACGGCTCCGCAATGTGGCTGCCGCGTCATGGCACCGGCCAGTACGATCAGGTCAATGCCGACCGTGGTTTCACCGATTCGTTCAACGTCCCGGAGCAGGTTTCCCGCGGGCTGTTTGTGTTCCGCGCCCGCGGCCTGAACGGCAGCGACAATGACACGATGAATTTCGGAGACCTGACGCTCCGCGAAGTGACCGCTGCGCCGGGGTCGACCGGTGGTGGTGAGATCAAGTTGTTCGGAGCGGACGGCATCTGGACGGTCCAGGAGGATGTCTATTCTGCGGACCTCGAGGCGATCCCGGTGATCGATCGCTCTCTTGGTGGGGCCGTGCTTGAGACGCAGGGCCGGTCGCGAACCTATAGCCTGAAATCCTATTTCAATGATCGGACCGCCCCGGATTGGCTGGATGTGTTCGTGCAGGACGACACGGTGGTGGATTTCATGGGACTGGCCATTTGCAGCCCGCCCGAGATCAAGCGAGGCGTTACCCTGATGCCGATCATGCCCTCGTTTCCGGCGCAACAGGGCACAGTGAACCTCGCCTGTCACCACGCCCGTGAAGCGGATCGAAAATGTGATCCTTATGTCGGCGATACCGTCTGTTCGGCCGCCCTTCCCTTGGCCTGTTTACGCCCGGGTGATGCACCGGAACGGAGGGATCCTGCCGGTAACCGGTTTTTCGGACATTGGAGTGGCGGGACCATCGCGGTGACGGAGCCGGTCCGCGGCGACCGGTTCCGGACCGTGCGCGAGGTTGAGGGATTCTGCGAGCAACGGTTCGGTGCCGGTTGGCGGGTCGCGTCGATCGGTGACGGGTTCCGGAATCAGTCGGTAGCGGGCCTGGGCGATTCACGAGGCCTGACCAGCCGTGTCTGGGTCGATATCGCCGACCAACCCCACGCAACCTGCTGGGCGCGAGAATGACCGGCGCTGGGAAAGGGTCGACGCGGGTTGGACCCGCCCGGATCGGCATCGTCGAGGATGACGGCCATCTGCGTGCCTATCTGTGTGGTGTGATCAATCAAAGCCCGTGTCTGGAGGTCGCCTTTGCCGAGGGTACGGTCGCGGCGGCGGAGCGCCGGGTCGAGGCCTGCCCGGTTGATCTTTGTCTGGTCGATCTGCAACTGCCGGACGGCAACGGGGCCGATCTGGTCAGACATCTGAAATCGGTCAGCGAGATTAAGTGCTTGATCCTGACCGTTCTCGGCGACCGGACCAGCGTAATGGCCGCCCTCGATTCCGGGGCCGACGGCTATCTGCTGAAGGATACCGATCCCGCCGCCCTGGTCAGCAGCATCCTGAGCACCCTGGACGGCTATGCGCCGATCAGCCCCCAGGCCGCGCATTTCCTGCTGAACCTGTATCAACAGAAGGCCCGCACCATCAGCCCGGCGACAGAGGAGACCACCCTGACAATGCGCGAGCAGGAGGTGCTGCAACTCTTCTCTCGCGGCCTGAGCTATCGCGAGGCCGCCGATGTGCTGCAGATCTCCGAACACACCATTCGCGATCACGTCAAATCGAGCTACCGCAAGCTCAAGGTCCACAGTCGCAGTGAGGCCATTTTCGAGGCGCGTCAGCTGGGCATTATATCGTCGCTGGGCTGATGCCCGAGGGCCGGGGGTGTCGCCTGCTTCTCCGCCTGCTGGACGGCGACGACGGCCCTGACGACAGTCCCGCCTCCCGACCCGCTCCGCCCGATCTGGATGGCTCCGCTCATCTGGCCGGCCCGGAAGGCCAGGTTGATCAGGCCGCGCCCCGGTCGCACCTGCGCCCGGTCGAAACCCTTGCCATTGTCCTCGATCAAAACCGCCAGCTGCTGACCGTCAACCAGGTCGAGGGCCACGGTCACGCGGTCACCGCCGGAATGGCGAACCGCATTGGTGACCGCTTCCTGGATCAGTCGGGCGAGATTCAGGGTCCAGCTCGGGTCACTGGCGATCCCCTGCAGGGCCGGATCCTGTGACCAGTCCAGGGTCATCGCGGCGGCCTCGACCTGGGCGCGGACCCGACTGCGCAGCACGGCGAGGGCATCGGCGAGCGAACCGTCCGAGGCGTCGAGGGAATCGACCATCAGCCGTAGCTCCGCCAGACCGTTGGTCAGTTCACCTTCCAACTGTTCAGGGTCGACCTTGCCGGAACGCACCCGCGCCAGCAGCGACATCAACTGCCCACCGATGCCGTCGTGCATGTCGCGCGACAGCCGCTGCCGTTCCTCCAGAACTGCCGACCGCCGGACCTGCTGTTCGAGGGCGAGTGCTGCCGCTTCAATCTTCCGCTGCTGATCGCGGATTGTGCGGCTCATCTGCGGCCGGTCGCGAATCCATTGCACGATCATTCGCACGCTCAGGAGCGCAGCCAGTGCCGACAGCCCGATCAGCAGGGCCAGGACGCTGAGCCCATAGGCTGGTTCGAGAGCGAGGGTCCACAGGCCCCAGACCAGACCGGACCCCGCCGTGACCGCCGCGGTCGCAGCAACCCCGACCGCCGCCAGCGCGCCACCCGCAAGGACACGTGCCGCGAGCGATCCCCGTGGCGGCTCCCGAACTGCCTGCCAACCGGTCCCTGCGAGAAACAGAAGGCCGAGGATCGGCAGACCCAGGCCGGCTGCTTCGAGACCGTCTCTGCCGGAATGAATGCCGATCAGGGACAGGCCTGCCAGCAACAGGAACAGGACACAGCCCGCGACAATCGCCTGGCGGACCCGGGGCGACTGAGGGCCGATGAAGGCGCATCCGAGACAGATCAGGATCGCAGACAGCGCGACCTGATCCACCAACGGCCAGAATGGCCCAAGGCGATCATGAAGGTGATTGTCGGACGTCAGGGTGCGCGCGCCGACCGCGGCGGCGGCCGCCGCCAGTCCGATCCATGGCCTGGGGCCCCGGAGAGAGGCAGCGGCGGCCAGGGCGAGCGCCGCTGCTGCCGCCGCCAGGGCGGGCAGCCAGGTCCGCAGCCATTCGGATAGCTGGACCAGCCTCGCCTCCAGAACCACAGGCCGGTCATTCGGTGCCAACAACAGGGGCGCTCCGACACTGCGATTGCGGGCTCCCACGACCATCAGGTCGATCCGGTTCCTTCCGGGCCGCAGGTAGGCCACAGGCACCTCCCAGATGGCGGCGCGACGCCCGGGCTGGGCAAGGTAGCGGTGGTGAGGCCCCGCGGAGGCTTCGGTCTCAACGCCATTCACGAACAGCCGCACCTCACCCTCCACCAGCGGGAGCATGAGTGTCATCGGCCGGGTCGGGCGGTCAGGCAGGTGAAAGTCATGGCTCACCTGCACCTGCGCGGGCAGGCCGGGACTCCAGTCCTGCAGGGGGTGGGGCTTGACGTCGGCCGGAGGGCGGTAGGGAAGGCCGTCGCCCACCCCTGGAATCCAGCGTGTCGAGGTCTCGCTCGCCGTCCAACGACCCGCTTCCGCCAATCCGCCGCCCAGGATCGCGAGCACGGTCGCCAGGATCATCGCGGTCGCCGCAACGGCACCCGTCAGGCATGGGCGTGACCGGGCCAATGGAAAGACCCGCCTCCACCATCCCGCCTGATCAGCATTGGTAACCGGCAACCCAGACCCCGCGTCGACTACTGGCGATTACACTCGCCCACGGCTTGGCCCAAGCCTCCCATGAACCGGGGGCACCCGTCTAATTCCAACTCGCGTGGTTCTTGATGCGGCCGTCTGACAGCGCCCTGTCTCCACCAGAAGCAGCTTCAGTGTGCTTTCGGCTCGGCCGGGTTAACCCGCATGACGCCGCCGGCTGAGACCCAGGCCGCGATGAACTTGATCAGACGGGTTTCACCGGCTGACAACGGACGTTCCATCAGCTGACAGTTCGCCCTGACCGAAATCGAGCAATGTCGGCTCCCCACCCTTAGGCGACTGTCGGCTCTCGACGGCGGGCTCAACCGATCGCCGCAACACACGCGGCGAAGGTCTCTGCTGGCGTCCGATAGAGCAAGGTCTTTC
>JAIESL010000085.1 GCA_019746095.1 Caulobacteraceae bacterium | reverse complement strand
GTTCTGATGCTCCCCAAACCCCTCGTCGAGCCAGAAGCCGACGCCGAACGGCTCGCGCTGGACCGGGCCGTGGCCGAGGCGGTGCGTCAGCGGCTCGCCGCCGGTCCGCGCCCATCGCCGGATGCCGACGCCATAGCCCTGCGCGAGCTCCTGAGCGGCCTCACGCCCGCCGCCGCCGCGAGCCTCCGCGCCGTGCTGGGACGGATCGACGCGGCTGCCGGGACACCGCTGGTCGTCTGGGGGGCCGCCAGCCAGACCCTGGCCGCCGATCGTTTCGGCCTGACCGCCCGCATGGCCGCGGAGCCAGAGCAGGCCCTGGCCGCCGTCCGCGAAGGCTCCCGCGCCCTGCTGGACCTGACCCCGGGCAAGGCCTGGTGGGGCCGGCTGCTGGCGGAGCCGGCCCTCCGGGTCGTCGCCGCCCTGCCCGATGACCGCCATGGCCTGCCCCGCGCCCTGATGGTGCAACGGACCGAACCCGGCCCGACCGGCGATGATCGCACCTTCTGGGCCACCGACAGCCAGGCTCCCGACGCCCGCATCATCGAGACCCTCGCAGCCGCCGGCCTGGCCGCCAGTCCCTTGATCGCGGCGGGCGGCTTGAAGCTGTTCATGCTCGCGGGCTATGTGCAGGCCGAGGACGGGCGGCTTTCATCCGCGCCCGGCAGCCTCTCCGGCGTCATCGGCGCCGCCCCCCAGTTCTGAAAGCGCCCATGACCGACGCCCCGCAAAACGCTCCCGTGGCCAAGCCCGGCATCCTCGACATCGCCCCCTATGTC
Organism: Caulobacteraceae bacterium; assembly: GCA_019746095.1. Classification (GTDB taxonomy): domain Bacteria; phylum Pseudomonadota; class Alphaproteobacteria; order Caulobacterales; family Caulobacteraceae; genus Brevundimonas. The sequence goes on along the minus strand of JAIESL010000085.1, from coordinate 14,718 downwards.
GGCGGCAAGTCGCGCATCGAGGGCGTGGCCGAGCCGATGAAGCTGTCGTCCAATGAGAATGCCCTGGGTGCCGGCGGCAAGGCGCGCGAGGCCTATGCCGCCGCCATCGGCAACATCCACATGTACCCGGACGGCCGGGCGATGAAGCTGCGCGACGCGGTGGCGGAGCATCACGGGCTGGAGCCCGAGCGGCTGATCTTCGGCAATGGCTCGGACGAGGTCTTCGCCCTGCTGAACCAGGCCTATCTGACCGCCGGCGACAACATCGTCAGCGGCAAATATGGCTTCCTGGCCTATCGCATCAGCGCCCTGGCCAACCAGGCCTCGGTCAAGCTGGCCCCCGAACCCGACTTCCGCCTGACGCCCGAGGCCATCCTGGCCGAGGTCGATGACCGCACGCGCATCGTCTATGTCTCGAGCCCGTCCAACCCGACCGGCAGCTACAATACGGCCGAGGAAATCCGCCGCCTGCATGCGGCCCTGCCGCCGCACATCCTGCTGGTGATCGACGAGGCCTATGCCGAATTCGTGGCCGAGCCGGACTGGGAGACCAGCTTCCCCCTGGCCCGCGAGCACGACAACATCGTCGTCACCCGCACCTTCTCCAAGATCCATGGCCTCGGCGGCCTGCGCATCGGCTTCGGCTATGCGCCGCTGAAGGTCTGCGAGGCGGTCGACCGCATTCGTCTGCCCTTCAACGTCTCGGTCCCCGGCATCGAGGCCGCCGTCGCTGCCCTGGGAGACACGGCGCACCAGAAGGCCTCGCGCGACCTCGTCCACGCCTGGCGACCGCGCCTGACCCAGGCCATCAAGGGCTTCGGCTTCGATGTCTTCCCCTCGGCCGGAAATTTCGTCCTGGTCCGCTTCCCGGATGCGACGCGCAACGCCGCCGCGGCGAATGAGTATCTGAACTCGAAGGGCATCATCGTCCGCCCCGTCGGCGGCTACGGCCTGCCCGACTGCCTGCGCATCACCGTCGGCACCGAGGACCAGAACCGGGCCGTAATCGACGCGCTCAGTGAGTTCGCGGCGGGATAGGCAAATGCTGACAAAGGACCAAGCCTACGACGCTATGCTGGTGTTCCTGGAGGCCTATTGGGAAAGAGGTTTGAAGGAGTCTGACGATCTCGCCTCCCTTCTCACGGCTTGCTCGCGATTGGGCGATGGCAGGTCTTTGGACCCCGCGCAGTTGAGTGATTGGGAAGCAGCGGTGGCGATCGTCAGGGGACGAACGGTCAACTAGGTCCGCCTGAACACCCGGCTCGCCCCCCAGCCCATCAGGGCCGCGAGCAGGACGGTCAGGATGCCGTAGCTCCAGGGCCGCCGGTGGGCGAATTCATAGATGTCGCGCTCGATGCCGACCTTTTCGACCGTCAGGGTCAGGTTGGAGACCGAGACCGGGGCACCGTCCTGGAACAGCCAGACCTCGGCGAAATACTGGCCGGTCGGGGCCACGGCGGGCAGTTCCAGCTCGGCCCGGAACAGGCCGGAGTCGACGAACTCCACCCCGTCCGGATCGGTCTTGTAGAGCGCCGCCGCCTCGCGCAGCCGGATCACGGCGCGGCGGTAGTCCAGATAGTCCTCGCCCAGCCGGCTGACGACCACATCGCGCACGCCATAGCGGGTGACCGAGCGGCTCTCCTGCGGGGCATTGATCCTCAGATGGTCGACGCCGACGCCCAGCCGCCGCAGCTGGCCGAAGTCGGCGATGTCGGACAGGGGCCGGGTCGAGGCGGTCATGTAGAAGCCGGGCGCGCCCTCGAACAGGACCGGCCGGCTGTTGAGCCAGAAGCCCATATTGCGCGTCTTCTTGACCAGACGCACCGGGCCGTCGGGACCGCGTACCACGACCACCACATCAGCCGGCTTGTCGGTCGGATTGAACACCGCGCCATAGAGGACGATCGAGGCCCCGTTGAAGCCGGAATCGACCGTCACCCGGGCATCGGTCATGGCGGCGGCAATCCGGGCCGGACCGACCGTGCTCGCCGAGCGTTCCGGCGCGGGCGCGACGATGGCGGGCGGAGGGGGCGGCAGGGCCTGCATCATTCCGGAACTCCCGGCGCGAAGGCGAACAGGTCGGACGGCCGCACGAACAGCTCCAGCCCCATCTGGATCCCGACCAGAAGGACGATCAGGGCCAGCAGCGCCCGCAGCACGTCCGGCCGGAACCGGCCCGACAGACGGGCCCCGTACTGGGCCCCGACCACGCCGCCGACCAGCAGCAGGGTGGACAGGACGACGTCGACCGTCTGGTTGCGACCGGCCTGCAGGACTGTGGTCATGGCCGTGACGATGATGATCTGGAACAGGCTGGTCCCCACCACCACACCGGCCCTCATGCGCAGCACATAGAGCATGGCCGGCACCAGGATGAAGCCGCCGCCGACGCCCATGATGGCCGAGAGGATGCCCGCGAAGCCGCCGAGCACGAACGGTGGAATGGCACTGATGTAGAGGCCCGAGCGGGGGAACCGCATCTTCAGCGGCAGGCCATACAGCCACAGCGGCCGGCGGCGCTCCCGGTGCGGCAGGATCTCGCCGCGGACCCGGCGCAGGATCTGGCCCAGGCTCTCGTAGAGCATCAGGGTGCCGATGGTGCCGAGGAACAGCAGATAGGACAGGGCCACCACCATGTCCGCCTGGCCCAGCAGACGCAGGTAGCGGAACAGTTCGACCCCCGCCAGCGCCCCGAGGACCCCGCCCAGGGCCATGACCCCGCCGATGCGATAGTCGACCGCCTTCTGGCTGGTGTAGGCGATCACGCCCGAGGTCGAGGAGGCGACGACGTGGCTGGCCTGGCTGGCCACCGCCACGGACGGAGGAATGCCCAGGAAGATCAGGATCGGGGCCATCAGGAAGCCGCCGCCGATGCCGAACAGTCCGGACACGAATCCGACCGTCGCGCCCAGCAGAACCAGGAGCGGCCAGTTCACCGAAACCTCGGCGATCGGCAGATAGATATCCAAAGGACGCGCCTTCGGCTGGAACTGAGGCTAGGCGCCGGAAAGGCGACAACGGAAGTGATGGTGTCCTAGACCCACCGGACGGACCCCGCCAGCCGATGCGCCAGAAAAGCTTGACCCTCTCGCGTCAGGCGAGTGGTTCGACCTTGAAATCCTCGGCCTGCGACCGGGCCCGGGCCTGGTCCGCTGCCGGCACCTTGGTCTCCAGGCGTTCGACCGCCGATCGTGCGTCGTCATCGCCGGCGCGCGCCGCGATCAGATACCATTTGTAGGCCTCGGTCAGATTGACCGGGATGCCGTCGTCGCCGGTCTCATAGAGCCGGGCGACATTGTACTGGCTGTCGACCAGGCCGCGCTCTGCGGCCCGTTTCAGCCAGGTCAGCGCCTCGGCGCGGTTCTCGCCACCGCCGACACCCTCGAACAGATACATGCCGTAGTTATGCATCCCGCGGGCGTCGCCGCCCTCGGCCGCGCGGCGGACCCAGGACCGGGCTTCCGACCGGTTGACGCCCAGGCCCTTGCCGCCGTCCTGGTAGAGGGCGGCCAGATGCAGCTGGGCCGGCGTATAGCCGATCTCGGCAGCCTCTTTCAGGGTGTCGACCCCGACGGAATCGTCCGCATCCAGCTGGGCCGTCGCCTGTTCATACAGTTCGGCACCGCGTTCCAGCTCCGCGGCCGTCGGCATGGGCGGCGCGATGGCGAGGGCGGCGATCGGCTGTGCGGCATCTGCGCCCGGCAGGCCGGGAATGTTCAGGCCGGCACCGGTCAACTGGCCCGTCGCATAGGCACCGCCTGCGGTCAGCAGCACGGCGATGGCCGAGGCGCCCAGCGCCTTGCGCACCGTGCCGCCGTCCTTCGAGGCCTGTTTGTCCAGTCGCTCCTGCAGCCGGGACTTGCCGCCGCGCTTCAGACCGAAGCCCGACCGCGCCGGTGCTTCGGCGACCGGGGTAGCCATGGCGGCGCGGGCCGCGTCGATGGTCTGGCGCGTCGAGGAGGCGCGGCCCTGGGCCGCCGCCGCGCGCAGGGCGCGGGGATCGACGAAATCCGTCTCGCCTTCGAAATCATCCGGCCCGTCATCGAAGGCCATGGGGCCTGGCCCCGGAGCGGCAGTCGCCTCCAGCGCGTCCGAGACATCGGCCCCGCCGAAAGCCTGGCCGAAGGCGGTCGGTGCCGGCGGAACCGGCACCGGAGCCGCTTCTGCGGCGACATCGAACGGCGGCGGATCAAAGGTCGGAATCTGCGGCGGGGGAGCGAACTCGTCCGTCTGCGACACATCCGCGGGGCGGCTGCCGAACGGTGTCGACGCGACCGGAAGCTCCGGGGTTTCATCCACGCGGGGGCCGCGCATGACGGCGTCGAAGATGGCGTCGGCGGTCAGGACGTCTTCGCGGGCGGGCTCATCCGCGAACGGGCTGGCGGCAGGCTCAGGCGGTGCCAGGTCCGCGGACCAGGCCTGCTGCTCAGCATAGATCGGGTCGTCGAAAACTGTGTCGTTGAAGGGCGCGCCCGGGAAGGCCGTCTCGGGGAAGGCCGCCGAGCGCCAGTCAGCGTCCGGGGCCACCGGGGCGGGCGCAGCCGCCGCGGCAGCCGATACCGGCTCGGCGCGGCGTTCGATATTGTCGCGCGCCTCGGCGATCAGGGCCGCGGTGCGTTCCTCCGACATCCGCATGCGCTCGGCCAGTTCGCCGGACGCACGGTCATAGCCCTGCTCAATGCGGGCGGAGCTGTCGGCCAGGCGGCGGCCGATATCGTCCAGCGCCTGTTGGGAGCGCCGCTCGGACTGGGCGATACGCTCGCTCAGCCGGTCCGAGATGCGGGTGATTTCGCCGCCCAGCTTCTCCAGCGCCAGGGCATGGCGGTCGTCGGTCGCTGTCAGCCGCTGCTCGACGCCCTGGGCGAGGCGACCCATGTCGGCCTCGACCTTGCGGCTCAACTGTTCGAAGCGGACCGGGGTTTCGGCCTCGATGGAGGCGACCCGGCCGTTCAGGTTCTGGGCGATGCGCAGGACTTCGTGACCCATGGACTCGACCGCCTTGGCAGAGCGTTCCTCCGAGGCCTTGACCTGATCGCCGATGGCCAGCACCGCGCGTTCGATCCGGTCCATCCGGCCTTCGGACTGGGCGGTGTCGAGCCGCCGCATCATCTCGGCGCGATTGCCCTCGACCTGACGGCTCAGGGTCTCCGCCAGTTTTTCGAACCGGGCAGCTTCGCGGGCCCCCTCGGGCTCGACGCGGGACTCGGCGGCGCGCAGCCGCTGGTCCAGTCCGGCGAAGGCGCTCTGCAGGCCGCGCAGGGCTTCGGCCGTGCGTCCCTGGGCCTGGTCCAGCCGCTGGCCGACCTGGGCCAGCAGTTCAGAGCCGATGCCCGGACCGGCGGCCTTTTCGACCGCATCCATCCGCTGGCGCAGTTCGTTCACGCCCGAGCGCTGGCGCTCCTCGATATCGTACAGGCGGCCGGCCAGGGCCCCCATGGTGGTTTCGACCTTGCCGAACGTCTCCGCGGTTTGCGGGCCGACCTGCTGTTCGAACCGGCGCAGCCGCTTGTGGCCCTCGCGCAGTTCCTCGGCGATGTCGTCGATGCGACGGCCGTAGGCCTGACCGGCCTGATCCTGCCCGTCGAGCCGGCGCACGATGCCTGAGACGGCCTGGTCGACGCCCTGGATGGCAATGGTCGAGCGCCGCTCGGCGGCCTCCAGCCGGGCGGCGATGGCCTCGATCGAGGCCCCCAGGCGCTGCAGCTGCGCATCAGGGGCAGCCGCGCCGACGCCATAGGCGTCGTCGACCCGCCGGCTGCGGCCGCGGCGGTCGATGCTGTCGCCGGCATGCGGGCGGCGCGACAGGGGCGTGAAGCCGCCCTCGTCGTCATCGCCGTCTTCCATGATGATGGTGTTCAGCCACTCGCCGAGCGTCATGCCGGAGCGACGGGCGAGGTCCTTGGCGATCTCGCGCGCCTTGGGCTCGATGCCCTTTACGCTCCAAGGCGCCGCGGCTGCGCTCACTGATTCGACTCCCGACCCACCTGCAGGACGCTAATGGTCCAGATCATGGGTGTAAACGCGTGGTTAACCGCAAGATATAGCGGTTCAGCCAACTTCCTGTGGAAAGCGCCGCCACCCGCTGATTATCTCGCGCCGACGTGGTTAACGACCGGTGAAGATTAACCTCCCGGCAAGGACTCGGCCCTTGCGCCGGGCCGTGCGACCGACCACCTCGCGCGGATGAGTTTGACCCTGACCCTCGCCCTGCTCGTCGCGGCCCTGGCCCTGGCCGTCTTTGCCGGCTGGCGGGGATCGCGGCCCTGGGACCTGACGCGCGGCGTGCGCATGATCCCCTGGCGGTTCATCATGCTGCTGTCAGCCGTGGCCATCTTCATACTGGTCATCCACCTCGGCACCCTGATGGGCGTGCCGCAGCGGCCGTACTAGAGCCCGGCCTCAGCCCGCGAAACACCAGGCCAGCACGGCCTTCTGGGCGTGGATACGGTTCTCGGCCTCGTCCCAGACCAGCGACCTCGGGCCGTCGATGACCGCATCCGTCACCTCCTCGCCACGGTGGGCGGGCAGGCAGTGCAGGAAGACGGCGTCCGGATGGGCGGCCTCCATCAGCCGGTCATCGACGCCATAGCCCTCGAAAGCCTCGAGCCGGGCCTCATAATCGCCGTCACCCATCGACACCCAGGTATCGGTGACCACCACATCGGCGCCGGCCACGGCCTCGCGCGGGTCGCTGGTCAGGGTGACGTGATGGCCGCCCCGGGCCAGGTCGTGCAGGTCGGGATGATAGTCCGCCGGGCAGGCCACATTCAGGTGGAAGCCCAGCTTGGGCGCGGCGTGCATGAAGCTGTGGCAGACATTGTTGCCGTCGCCGACCCAGGCGATGGTCTTGCCGGCGATCGGCCCGCGATGCTCCTCGATGGTCATGATGTCGGCCAGGATCTGGCAGGGGTGGGAGCGGTCGGTCAGGCCGTTGATCACCGGCACGGTGGCGACGCGGGCGAAACGCTCGACGTCCTCGTGGCTGTTGGCGCGGATCATCACGGCATCGACCATGCGCGACAGGACGCGGGATGTGTCCTCGACCGGCTCGCCACGGCCCAGCTGCATGTCGCCGGCATTGGCGATGATCGAGGCCCCGCCCAGCTGGCGGATGGCGGCGTCGAAGCTGAAGCGGGTGCGGGTGGAGTTCTTCTCGAAGATCATCGCCAGCACCCGGTCCTTCGCCGGGGCGTCGGCGTCGGCGCGACCCCTGGGCCAACCCTTGCGGGCCGCCTTGCGGGCATGGGCGTCATCGAGGATGGCGCGCAGATCCCCGGCTTCGAGCCGATGGATGTCGAGGAAGTGGCGGACCATCTTCAGGTCTCCGGTCAGGCCGCGGCCAGCTTCGTGCGGGCAAACTCGCAGGTCTTCTCGAGGCGCGCGATCGCCTCTCGCGCCTCGTCCAGCGTGAGGTTCAGGGGCGGCAGGATGCGAACCAGATTGTCGCCGCCGCCGGCGACCAGCAGCTGCGCCTCGTCCCGGGCCCAGCCCATGAATTCGCGGTTGTTGGGGACCAGTTTGATCCCCATCAGCAGACCCTTGCCGCGCACCTCGACGATCACATCGGGGAAACGCTCCTTCAGCCCGTGCAGCTGCTGTTTCAGATAGCCGGCGATCTCATTGACGTGGGCCAGGGTCTCGGGCTTCGAGATCTCGGCGAAGGCGGCGGCGCCGACGGCCATGGCCAGCGGATTGCCGCCGAAGGTCGAGCCGTGGACGCCGACGACCATGCCGGTGGCCGCCCGGGTCGTGGCCAGGCAGGCCCCCACGGGGAAGCCGCCGCCCAGGGCCTTGGCGATGGCCATGATGTCGGGGGTCATGCCGCCCCATTCATGGGCCCAGAGCTTGCCGGTCCGGCCCATGCCGCACTGGACCTCGTCGAAGATGATCAGGACGCCGTGTTCGTCGCACAGCTCGCGCAGACCGCGCAGGCAGACCTCGGGGATGGCGCGGCAGCCGCCCTCGCCCTGCACCGGCTCGACGATGATGGCGGCGGTGTTCGGATTGGCGATCGCCGCCTTCAGGGCCTCATGGTCGCCGAAGACCAGCTGGTGGAAGCCTTCCATCGGCGGACCGAAGCCGTTGGTGTAGCTGGGATTGGCGGCGGCGTTGATGGCCCCGTAGGTGCGGCCGTGGAACGATCCGTCGAAGCCGTAGATGTCGATCCGCTCGGGCTGGCCGTTGGCGAAATGATACCGGCGCGCCGTCTTGATCGCACATTCGACCGCCTCGGTGCCCGAGTTGGTGAAGAAGACGACATCGGCGAACGACTTTTCGCACAGGGCATCAGCCAGGGCTTCCTGCCCCGGGATCTTGAAGATGTTGGAGACGTGCCACAGCTTCTCGGCCTGGTCCTTGACCGCCTGGACGAGGGCCGGATGGGCGTGGCCGAGGGCATTGGTCGAAATGCCCATGACGCAGTCGAGGTATTCCGTCCCGTCCTTGGCCCACAGACGCGCGCCCTGACCACGATCCACCTCCAGCGGCGCGCGGTTGTAGACACCCATCAGATGTTCAGTGGACACGGGACAAGCCTCCAAAAGCGAGACGGCCCCGCCGCTGAAGAGCGCCGGGACCGCTGGAATAAGGGTCAGGCCTTGTCGGCCGGAGCACGGTGTTAGTCAATCCTGTTGGGCCGCGGTCACAGGGCTCCGCCCTGTCGATCCGACGCGGCCCGGCGCTGCCGCGCAGGCTGAAACCTGCTTCAGGCAGAAACGGGCGCGCGTCGGCTAGCGCGAAAGCTGCGCATCCAGTCGCTCGACCAGGGCCGCATAGGTGGCAGCCGCCATCGCCACCGTCGCCGGATCGACCTTGTCCATCGTGTCCTCGTTCGAGTGGATCAGACGGAAGACCTGCGGCACGAAACCCTCGGCCAGGCCGTTGGCCTCGCCGCCGTTGAAGGCCAGCCACATCTGGTGGGCACCGATCTCATCCTGGAAGCCCAGCGAGACCACCGGCGCGCCGGCGGCCGAGAAGGCGCGGTCGTCGGACGGCGGATAGACGGGGAAGCCGACGCACTGCATCGCCCGCTCCGCACACAGCTCCTGCACCGCTCGGGTGACGAAGGCGGACTGGGGGCCGTTGTTCTGGCCGTACATCATGGTGTCGCCATAGCCGGCCACGTCCGAGTTCACCACGGCGGCGACGTTGGCCAGGCCGTGCGCCTCGATCCATTTGCGCGCGCCGATCAGGCCCAGCTCCTCCTGGTCGAACAGGATGATGCGGATACGGTGGTTCAAGGCCTTGCCGCGCAGGATCTTCGCCGCCTCGATGAGCCCGACCACGGAGGCGGCATTGTCGACCACGCCGTGGGACATGGTCCCGTCGCGCAGCCTTACGGCGTCATAGTGGGCGGTCAGCAGGATTTCGCGAGGGCCGTCGCCGATGGTGACCACGACATTGCGGCCCTCCATCTCGCCGGTCCGTCCATTGCCGCCGGTGAAGGTCTCGCTGACCGGATCGAAGCCGGCGGCGCGCAGCTGGGCGACCACGACGGCGGTCCGCGCCTCGTTGGAGGGCTGGACGAAGGCGGCGACCTGGGCACGCAGGTCGAGGTCCTGGGCCGCGACCGGCGTGGAGACGGCGAGCAGGGCCGCGGCGGCGGCAAGCGAACGGAACAGCATGGAACCCCCTTGAGACGAGGTGCCATGGCTAGCGCGGCCCGGCGGCCGGCGCACCTTACAACTGCGTCAGGTCTTCAGCCGCCAGCCCGAACGGAAGACCAGCCAGCAGGTCACGGCCATGACCACGGTCAGGACACCGCTCAGCACGACCCCGATCACCAGGCTGCCCTCGGCATTGCCCGCCCCGATGAAGCCGGCGCGGAAGCCGTCGATCAGATAGAAGAAGGGGTTGAAATGGCTGATGGTCGCGAACGGCTCCGGCAGGTTCTCGACCAGGTAGAAGGTGCCGCTCAGGAAGGTCATCGGCATGATGACGAAATTCTGCACCGCGGCCAGTTGGTCGAATTTCTGCGCCCAGAGGCCGGCCAGGACGCCCAGCATCCCCATGGTCAGACAGGCCAGCAGGCCGAACCACAGGATCAGGCCGGGGTTGGCGACCTCCAGCCGGGCGAAGGGCAGGACGCAGACCGCGGTCACGATTCCGACCACCAGCCCCCGCGTGGCGGCGCCCAGCGAAAAGCCGATGGTCAGCTCCAGAGGGCTGAGCGGCGGGGTCAGGAAGTCGGTCGCCGTATTCATGACCTTGGCCTGGATCAGGCTGGAAGAGGCATTGGCGAAGGCGTTGTTGAGCATGGCCATCATGACCAGACCGGGCGCGACGAACTCCGAAAAGGGTGTGCCGTGCAGCGGCGGCCGGGCCCCCTGAAGGGCGACCACAAAGACCAGCATGTAAAGGAGGGTGGTGACCACCGGCCCGGCCACCGTCTGGGCCCCGACCTTCCAGAACCGCCGGACCTCGCGCAGGTACAGGGTCCGGACGCCGATCCAGTTGATCCCGGGATAGCTGCGCGGCTGCGGGGTGGTGGAGGCGGGGCTCAGGTCGGTCATGGGCGTGAAATGCGGCGGGCGGCGGTGCGATGCAAGGGATTGGTGATTGGTGGTTGGTGATTGGTGGATGGCCAGCGCCGGTGCGGGAGCACCGGCCGCGCCGCCCTTCCGCTGCCGAGGATGCCGCAATCACCAACCACCAATCACCAACCACCCGGCGGCGGCGGCACCGTTAACCACCCCTACATCTGGTTCCTGTGGACGGACTGATTCGCACATCTTGCGTCTGTTAGGACCTCGTTTACGATTAGTGGTAGGTCGAGGCCCCGGGAGGGACGTCTGGACCCCATATATTGAATCCGAGACCCGGAGGGTTGGCTATGACCGCAGGCTGGACTGAAGACCGCGTCGGCGCGCTGAAGAAGCTCTGGCTGGAAGGCCAGTCGGCCAGCCAGATCGCCAAACAGCTCGGCGGCGGCGTCACCCGCAACGCCGTCATCGGCAAGGTACACCGCCTCGGCCTGTCGGGCCGGGCGGCCCCGTCGCAGCCGGCCCGCGCCACCTTCCGCCCCGCGCGCCCGCGTCCTGCGGCCCAGCCGACCCAGGCGCCGTCGGCCCCACGCCGCATCGAGGCCGTCCAGCCGCGCGTTGCGGCCGCCCCCTCGGTTCCGGCCCCCATGCCCGACCTGCCCGGCACCGCCACGGTGATGACCCTCGGTGCCCATATGTGCAAATGGCCGATCGGCGACCCGTCCTCGAACGAGTTCAGCTTCTGCGGCCGGCGTTCGTCGGAAGGCGTCTATTGCGTCGAACACGCCCGCGTCGCCTACCAGCCCCAGGTCAAGCGCGGCGGCGCGACCGACCTGGCCCGGTCGCTGCGGCGGTATATCTGATCCCTTTCAGCCATACGGCTGTCATGAACGGCTCCTAGAGAGCCGCCCTCCGCCTTGAGGCCCCACCCGCACGGGGCCTCAAGCGCTGGGGCGGGGCTGCGCTTTTCCGGGTTGACGCAGCCCCTCACCCGCTTCGCGGGTTCGCAGTGATTAGTGGCTAGTGGCTAGTGGCTAGTGGCGGGCGGTCCAACTGCACTGTCGGCGGAAGCGCGGCGCGATCAGCGCCGTCGCACAGGCCCATCTGGCCACTGGCCACTAGCCACTCAGTTCAGCACCCGCCGCTCGCCCGGCACATCCAGGCTGAAGGCCGGGATGGCCGCCTCGAAGGTGTGGCCCGTGGCGTCGGTCATGGAATACCCACCCACCATGGACCCCGAGGCCGTGCCCAGCGGGCAGCCCGAGGCATAGGCATAGCTTTCGCCCGGCTGGATGGTCGGCTGTTCGCCGATCACGCCCGGACCCCGGACCTGTTCCACATGGCCGCGGGCGTCGGTGATGATCCAGTGCCGGGCCATCAGCTGCACCGCGACACCGGTCAGATTGACGATCTCGACCTGATAGGCCCAGACCCAGCGGCCGGCGTCGGGATCCGACTGGCCGGCCAGATAGCTGGGCCGGACGCGGACCACGATCCCGTCGGTTTCGGCTTCATAGGCGCGGGTATCATGCATCCGCCCATGGTCCCGGAACGCGCGGCTGCGTCAAGCGCAGGCCGCTCGGGAGGGGAGACAGGCGGCGGAATCGTGTAAGCCATATCCATGCAGTCCATCGCCTTCCCCGTTCCGGGCATCCTGCCCTGCCAGTCCATCGAGGCCCTGATCGCCGGCGGCGCGATCACCTCGGACACCCCCTTCGACGCCGATCAGGTCCAGCCGGCCAGTCTGGACCTGCGCCTGTCCGACCAGGCCTGGCGCGTGCGCGCCTCCTTCCTGCCCGGCAAGCGCACCGTCGAGGACCGGATCGCCGATGTCTCGATGCACACCATCGACCTGTCGCCCGGCGTCGTGCTGGAACGCGGCTGCGTCTATATCGTGCGGCTGCAGGAACGGCTGAGCCTGCCGAAAGGCCTGATCGCCCGCGCCAATCCCAAGAGTTCGACCGGCCGGGTCGATGTCTTCGTCCGCCTGCTGACCGATCGCGGGGGGCGTTTCGACGATGTGGCCGAGGGCTATGAGGGGGCGCTGTATCTGGAGATTTCGCCCCAGACCTTCCCCATCCTGGTCCGTCCGGGCACCCGGCTGAACCAGCTGCGGCTCAAGGCCGGCGAGCCGCCCCGGCTGGAGACCCGCAGCGTCGGCGTCGAGCTTCAGGGCGGCGAGGGTTCGATCGTCGGCTTCCGCGGCCGCCGCCACGCCGGCGTCGTCGACCTCGACAATATCGACGGCCACGACCCGCGCGACTTCTGGGAGCCCCTGACCCTGCGCCGCGGTGAGCTGCTGCTGGATCCGGGTGAATTCTACATCCTGGCCTCCAGCGATGACGTCGAAATCCCTGTCGACCAGGCCGCCGAAATGACCCCGATCGATCCGTCCGTGGGCGAGTTCCGGGTCCACTATGCCGGCTTCTTCGACCCCGGCTTCGGCACCGACGAGGCCCACGGCGCCGGCTCCAAGGGTGTGCTCGAGGTTCGCACCCACGACACCCCCTTCCTGCTGGAGCACGGCCAGATCGTCGCCCGGCTGGTCTATGAGCCACTGACCGAACGCCCGACCCGCCTCTATGGCGAGGGCGGCAGCCACTACCAGCGGCAGGGGCTGAAGCTGTCGAAGCATTTCCGGCCGTGGGGGTGAGGGAGTGGCTAGTGGCTAGTGGCTAGTGGCCAGTGATTGCCGCTTCGCTGGCGGCGGAAGGGTGACATCGACGGCGCTGGCGCAATGGTGTCGGCCAGCCACTAACCACTAGCCACTAGCCACTAGCCACTCCCCCCTCACTCCAGCCGGTCCGCCTTCCGCAGGTCCGGGAACACCTTCGCCCATATCCCCGTCGCCGCCAGTGCGCCGAGACCGCCGTACACCGCCGCCCCGATGGGGCCGAGGAAGCGCACCGCCACGCCGGAATAGGCCTCGCCCAGTTCGTTGGAGGCCCCGATGAACAGCATGGACACGGAACTGACCCGGCCGCGCATGTGATCGGGGGTGGCCAGCTGGATCAGGGTCTGGCGGATGTTGACGCTGATCATGTCCGCCGCCCCCCCGAGGAACAGCACCGCGCCCGACAGCCAGACACTGGTCGACAGGCCGAAGGTCAGGGTGCAGGCGCCGAACACGGCGACCGAGACGAACATCCATCGGCCTGCGTGCTGCACGATCGGAAAGCGGCTCAGATACAGGGCCACCAGCAGGGCCCCGGCCCCGAAGGCGGCGCGCAGCAGGCCGAAGCCGACGGCGCCCACATGCAGGATGTCGGCCGCAAAGATCGGCGTCAGCAGGGCGACCCCGGCCAGCAGCACCACGATCAGATCCAGCGAAATGGCCCCCAGCACGATCTTGGTATTCCAGACATAGGCCAGACCTTCCTTGACCTGCTCCACCGGCGAGACATGGGTCGGGGATGGGGCCGGCTTGCCGCTGGTGCGGATCAGGACAAGGCTGGCGAAGCCGATGGCGAACATGACCAGGGCCACGGCATAGGCACCGGGCACGGAGAAGCCGACGATCACCCCGCCCAGCGCCGGGCCGGCGATGGCCCCGGTCTGGAAGGCGATGGACTGGGCCGCGATGGCCGGCGGCAGGGCGCGGCGGCCGACCACCATCGGCAGGAAGGCCTGGCTGGCCGGGGCGAGGAAGGCCCTGGCCGCACCGAAGACGGCGGCCACCGCCAGCAGCCCCCAAAGCGGCGGCGATCCGTGCAGGGCCATGAACAGGAAGGCGAGGGCACAGCCCGCCTCGACCATGACCGACAGGGTGACGGTGTGTTTGCGGTCGCGCCGGTCCGCCAGGGCTCCGGCCGGCAGGGTCAGGGCCAGCAGCGGCAGGAACTGGCACAGGCCGACGAGGCCCAGATACAGGCTGGCCTCGGCTACGGGATGATCCCGGCGGGCGATCTCATAGACCTGCCAGAGCAGGGCTGAGGACTGGATCTGGATACCCAGAACCGCCGCCACCCGCCCGACCCAGAGCAGGCGGAAGTCGCGGATGGCCCAGGGGCTGGCCGGCCCTTCGGGTGGTTCCGGAGGGTGGGCCGGGCCGGGCGTCTCGACAATTTCAGTCACGTGCGGCGGTCGACTTTCGGATAAGGGGTTCCGTCGCGGTGGAAATAGCCGCCCTGCCGGAACTGCATGTCGATATCGGGATAGTTTCCGGCGTCTCCGCCCGGTGTCCGCGTGCCGACCTCCAGCAGGACGGCCTCGCCGCCCGAGCGGTTCTGCAGCACAT
>JAIESL010000066.1 GCA_019746095.1 Caulobacteraceae bacterium | reverse complement strand
CGCAGCGGCTGGCCGTCCTCGGCCATGACGCGCCCCCCGGCGGCTTCCAGCACGGCCTGGCCCGCCGCCGTATCCCATTCCGAGGTCGGGCCGGTGCGCGGATAGGCGTCGAACCGCCCCTCGGCGATCAGGCAGAATTTCAGCGACGAATCCATGCCCTGCCACTGGACGCAGCCGTGGCGCGAGGCCAGGCGGTCGGCCTCGACGTCGGTCATGGAGTGGCTCATCACCGCCATGGGCGAGGCGGGCCGGTTGCGCACCTTGATGGCCTGCCAGACATCGCCGAAGCGACGGCGGAAGGCCCCGCCGCCGGGCGCAGCGCTGCGCCAGGTGGTGGCGGTGGCGGGGGCCGTGACGACGCCGGCGACCGGGGCTCCCTTGTGGATCAGGGCGATGTTGACGGTGAAGGCCTCCCGGCCCTCGATGAAACCGCGGGTGCCGTCCAGCGGATCGATCAGCCAGAACCAGTCCCTGGCAGAGGCCGGCGCACCGTCGGCGGACACGGCCTCTTCGGCCACGGTCTGGACCCCGGGGTACAGGGTCTCCAGGCGGGCGAGGATCAGGGCCTCGGCCTCCCGGTCGGCGCGGGTGACCGGGCTGTCGTCGGCCTTGGACTCGGCCACCACGCCGTTGCGCCACCAGGGCAGGATGACCCGGGCGGCCTCCTCGGCGATGTCCGCCAGCGCCTCGGTCAGGGTGCCGGACGCGAGGTCGGCGGTCAGTCGTTTACTCATGCCCGCCCGATTAGAGCATCGAACCGGTTTCGCGAACCGGCAAATCAGGTCAGCGTCCGGCCAGCTTCCGACTGTTGCGCGCAAGGCCCGATGACTGACACTGCCCCCGCCCCTTCCCTTCCCGACGGCCAGGCTTTGGCGGCCCTGGTCGCCGGCAAGCTGTGCCACGACTTCATCAGCCCGGCGGGTGCGATCAGTTCGGGACTGGACCTGCTCAAGGACCCCACGGCCCAGGACATGCGCGACGACGCCATGGGGCTGATCGAGGCCAGTGCGAAGAAGATGGTGGCCCTGGTCGCCTTCGCCCGCGTGGCCTTCGGTGCCGCCACCTCGGCCGAGCGGTTCTCGGGGGCCGAACTGGGCGAACTGGTCTCGGGCCTGACCGAGGGCGGCCGGGCGACCCTGGAGTGGGCGGTGGCGGACACGACCTATTCCAAGGCCCAGTCGCGGGCGCTGGTGAACCTGGCCTATCTGACCATGGCCGCCCTGCCGTCGGGCGGGGTGGCGACCATTGTGACCCGGACCGGGGACTCCGGCCTGGTGATCGAGGGTCAGGCCGAGGGCGCGCGGGCGCGTCTGAAGGGCGAGGCCGTCGCCGGGCTGGCGGGACAGCCCCTGGCCGAAGGCCTGCCGGGCCAGTGGATCCAGCCCTACTGGCTCTGGCTGACGGCCCATGACGCGGGCGGCTCGCTGGATGTCCACACCGAAGAGGGACGGGTCGTACTGACCGTCCACATGCCTATCTGACGCTTAAACCGGTTTCCCAAGGAGTCATTAACCGGCGCAAGCCGATTATAGGCCCCATGTACACGCGGGCGTTGTGCATTTCTGATTTGGAATCCTGACCTTGACCCCCAGAACCTGTCTGATCGTCGACGACAGCCGGATCATCCGGAAGGTCGCGCGCCGCATCGTCGAGGGGCTGGGCTTCGAGGTCGATGAGGCCGCCGACGGCGCCGAGGCCCTGGCCTTCTGCAGCGGCGTGATCCCGGAGGTCATCCTGCTGGACTGGTCGATGCCGGTGATGGACGGCATGACCTTCCTGCGCCGCCTGCGCGCCCTGCCGGGCGGCATGGCCCCCAAGGTGCTGTTCTGCACCATCGAGACCCGTGCCGAACGCATCGCCGAGGCCCTGTCGGCCGGAGCCGACGACTATGTGATGAAGCCGTTCGACGGCGAGATCCTGACCTCGAAATTCGCTGAAGTGGGGGCCGTCTGACCCCATGAGCCCCGAGGATTTCGATCGCCTGCAATCGCTGATGGCCTCGCGCGCGGGCTTCCGGCTGACGCGCGACCGGATGAAGCTGGCCGAGCACCGGCTGGGCCCGGTGGCGCGGCGCGAGGGGTTCGAGACGGTCGACGCCATGCTGGGTGCCCTGTGGGCCAAGCCCGTGGCCGGACTGGGCTGGGCGGTGATCGAGGCCCTGCTCAATCCCGAGACCTGGTTCCGGCGCGACCGGGTCAGTTTCGACACCTTCAGCAAGGAACTGCTGCCCGCCCTCGCCCGCGCCCGGGCCGGCCAGCCGGTCAAGGTCTGGTCCGCCGGCTGTTCGACCGGCCAGGAGGCCTGGTCCCTGGCCATCGCCGCCCATGAGGCCGGTGTCGCCGTCGAGATCGTGGCCACCGACCTGTCCCAGCGGGCGCTGGAGAAGGCCCGCTCGGGTGCCTATACCGGCTTCGAGATCCAGCGCGGCCTGAAGGCCGAGACCATGCTGCGCCATTTCGACCAGGCCGAGGACGCCTGGATCGCCAAGGCCGAGCTGCGCGCCGCCGTCCATTTCGCCCGTGCCAACCTGGTCGACGCCCCGACCGACGCCCACCGCTTCGACATCATCTTCTGCCGTCACGTCCTCGGTGACGCGGACCCGGCCCGGCGCGGCGCGATGTTCGACAATCTGGAACGGCGGCTGGTCGACGACGGCTGCCTGTTCCTCGGCCCCGACGAACACCCGGAAAACGACAGCATCGCCTTCCGCCCGGTCGCCGGCCGCAAGGGCCTGTTCGTGAAATCCCCGGCGGCGCTGCAGCGGGTGGCCTAGGGCTTCGCCTCAGCCACAAGATCGCCTAGCCTGTCCCTTCATCGGGGAGGATGAGTCATGCGGTTGCTCTGGTTAGTCGGCTCACTGGCGCTGGCGCTGCTGATTGCGGTTCTGACCCTGCAGGTCCCCGCGCCGGTCGGATCCGGAGCACCGGCCACGGCCTTCTCGGCCGAACGCGCCATGGTCGATGTCCGCGAGATCGCGCAGCGTCCGCATCCTGTCGGCTCGGCGGATCATGCGCGGGTCCAGGCGGTCCTGCTGCAGCGGATGGCGGCGCTGGGTCTGCAGACCTCGACCCAGGCCGGGGCGCTCTCGCCGGCGGCGGTGCGCCGGCTGGAGCGGGAAGGCGGCTCGGCCGCCGGGGTGGAGCTGACCAATCTCATCGGCGTCCTGCCCGGGCGGGATCCGCGCCTGCCCGCCGTCGCCCTGATGGCCCACTATGACACCGTGCCCGACTCCGCCGGGGCGGCGGACGACAGCACCGGTGTGGCGGCCATCCTTGAGGCCGTCCGTGCCATCCGCGCCCGTGGTCCGGCCGACCGGACCCTGGTGGTGATCCTGACCGACGGGGAGGAGCTGAACCTCGACGGTGCCCGCGCCTTCTGGGGCGGCCATCCCATGCGCGACCGCATCGGAGCCGTGGTCAATCTGGAAGCCCGCGGCGGCGGCGGCCGGGCGATGATGTTCGAGACCGGACGCGGCAATGCCGAGACCATCGCCCTGTTTGCCCGCGCCGGTGTGCGGGCGACCGGCGGGGTCTCGTCCAACTCCCTGGCGGTGTTCGTCTATGAGGCCATGCCCAACGGCACCGACTTCACCATTCCCAAGGACCGCGGCGTCCAGGGGATCAACCTCGCCTTCATCGGCCGCCCGGAACAGTATCACGCCCCCGTCTCGACCCCCGAGGCACTCGACCAGGGCAGCGTCCAGCATATCGGGGCCCAGGCGCTGGAGATGGCCGACGCCCTGTTGCGGGCCCCGGCCCTGCCCGCGGCGACGGCCAACGTCGTCTATGCTGACCTGTTCGGCCGGGTCATTGTCGGCCATCCCCCGGTCATGGGCTGGGGCCTGCTGGGTCTGGCTGTCCTCGGCCTCGGTGTCGCCGTCTGGCGCGCCCGGTCCCGGGCGGGCCTGACCTTCGCCGATGCGGGACGCGGGGCCATCGACGGCCTGTGGTTCCTGTCGGCGGGTCTGGTCCTGACCCAGTTCGTCCGCGTCCTGGCCGGGCCAATGTCAGGCCGGGCCGAGAGCGCCGATGCCTATTACACCCTGCTGGCCCGGCTGCCCTGGATGGAGGCGGGGGCCGCCCTGGCCGTGCTGGCCGTGGCCCTGACCCTGTTCGGCGGACGGACCCGGCTGGATCGCCGTATCGTCGCCGGGGCCATCGCCCTGGCCGCCGTCGTGGCCCTGGTGCTCGGCGGCTTGAACCCGATCGTGATCGGGGCCGCCGTGGTCGCCGTCGGCCTGTCGCTCTTCCCCGGCCTCGCCGCTCGCTCCACCTGGGGAAGCTGGACCGGCCTGATCGGCCTGATCCTGATCCTGGCCACAGCGGCCCAGGCCCTGGCACCCGAGGCCGCCTTCCTGTTCGTCTGGACGGGTCTGCTGGCCGCCGTCGCGGCAGCCCTGGCCGCCGTTCTTGACCCCGGTCTGACCGGCCCGCGCTCGCTGGTCCCGGCGGCATTCGCCGCCGTGCCGGGCGGAGGATGGATCCTGGCCCAGGCCCACGGCGTCTTCCTCGGCGTCGGCATGGACCTGCCCGGCGTGCTGGTCCTGCTCGGCCTGCTGGTGCTGATGCTCGTCCGACCCCTCAGCCCCGAACAGGGTCTGGCCCGCCCCCTGCTGATCGCGGCGGCGGCAGCCCTTCTGATCGGCGGCGGCCTGTCGGTCGCAGCCCAGTTCATGGAGCCGATGGTCGCGGCCAGGACGGCCTGACCGAGACCCCGCCGACGGTTCTTCACCCGGGGCGCACCGGGTGCTGGCCGGTCAGGCCCAGAGCCAGGTCGCGGCGGCGGTGTAAAGGACGATGCCGACCGTGAGGTTGAACGGGAAGGTGATCGCCAGGGACGCGGTCACATACACACCGGCATCCGCCTGGGGTGCCGCCAGCCGCATGGCGGCGGGCACGGCGATATAGGAGGCGGAACCGGCGAGGATGGTGAGGAGGGCGGCATTGCCGACCTCCAGTCCGGCGAGCCGGGCCAGGCCCAGCGCAATGGCCGCCGAGAGCAGGGGAAAGCCCACGGCGAAACCGACCACGACCGGCGTCAGCTTGCGTCCGCCTTCCATCAGTCGGCGGGCGGCGATCAGGCCGATATCGAGCAGGAAGAAGCACAGGGCTCCCTGGAACAGCGGTCCCACAAACAGTTCCAGCTTCGCCATGCCGGCACTGCCGGAAACCAGCCCGACCAGGAAGCTGCCGAGCAGCATGATCATCGCGGCCCCGACGAACACTTCCCGCAGGATGGTGCGGCGGCGCCCCGGCTCACCGCGACCGGCGCCGTTCAGCAGGACCAGGGCCGTCAGGATGGCCGGGGTCTCCATCAGGGCCAGGACAGCGGCCATATAGCCGCCGGACGGCAGCCCCAGCGCCGCCAGATGCTGCTGGCCGGCGGCGAAGGTCACGACCGACACGGACCCGTAGGTCGCGGCCAGGGCACACAGTGTCGGGCGATCAAGCTTCGAAAAGCGCTTCAGGATAATGAAGGCGACCAGCGGCATGAGGGCGCTGAGCGCGATGCCGATGGCACCCGCCAGCAGAAAGTCCCCGCTGAGGCCGGCGGCGCGCGCCTCCACCCCGCCTTTGAAGCCGATGCAGAACATCAGATAGAGCGACAGGGCCTTGGCGACGGGCTCGGGAATGGTGAGGTCCGAGCGCACGAAGGCCGCCAGCGCGCCGACGAAGAAGAAGAGGATGGCCGGCGACGTCAGGAGCGCCAGGCTGGTCGAGATATCGGGCATGCGTCAACCGGTCCTAGGAAGGGCGGCCCCAATGGCCTCGACCGGCCCCGACATCCAGTTTATTGATGTGATGCGAGCTATAACGGACGCTAATGGCATGGCTGACCGACTGGTCAATCTGGACGTCGACCTGCTGCGCGCCTTTGTGACGGTCGTCGAAACCGGCAGCTTCACCCGCACGGCGGCCCTGCTCGGCCGGACCCAGCCCGCCGTCAGCCTGCAGATCCGCCGGCTCGAGGATCAGCTGCGATCGCCGCTGTTTGATCGGGGCGGCAAGGGCGTCGGCCTGACGACGGAGGGCGCGGCGCTGCTGCCGCAGGCGCGCCGCCTGCTGCGGCTGAACGACGAGATCGTCTCGACCCTGGGGGACGGGGATCTGGAGGGCGAGGTCCGGTTCGGGGCCCCGGAGGACATCGCGACCATGCATCTGCCCGGGATCCTCGGGGCCTTCGCGCGCAGCCATCCGCGCATCAAGCTGTCGGTGACCTGCGACTACACCGCCAATCTGCTCGACCAGATGTCGCGCGGCACGCTGGACATGGCACTGATCAAGCGCGAACCCGTCGGGCCGGAGCTCGGCGTCCGGGTCTGGAGCGAGCCCCTGGTCTGGGTGGCGCTGGATGCCTCGATCCTTGAGGCCTCGCCCCTGCCCCTGATCATCGCGCCGGCGCCGGACATCTATCGCAAACGGGCCCTGGGCGCGCTGACGGAGGCCGGTATCGCCTTTCGCGCCTCCTTCACCTCGCCGAGCCTCGCCGGTCAGATGGCGGCCCTGCGCGCCGGTCTCGGGGTCGGCGTGCTTCCCGCGGCCATGGCCCCCCGCGACCTTGCGGTGCTGGGCCGGCCCCTCCCGGCCTTGACCGACAGCGAGATCGCCCTGGTCTCCACCCGGGGCACCGGCGGACCGGTCGGACTTCTCGCGCAGGAGGTCCTGCGGGCGCTGGAGCGGGGGCCCGTCCCCGCATGACACGTCCTTATGGGATCCATCAGAACTTCTGATTGGCCGAAGGCCGACAGGGCAGGCAGGATGCTCTCGCGGCCCGGGCCCCTCTGACGATCACAGCGATCGTGATGTCGGACCGCATCGGGTGCGCTCGATGATGGGTCCGGCTTGTTTGTCCCCCTCGAACCGACGGTTTCCGCGTCGAGCGCGCCCCTTTCGAGAAGGAGAGGCTCAATGTCCGTGGTACTGGCTCGCCGTTTGCGAGGATTTCACACCCTGCTGGAGATGGCTCTGAGGGATGAGCGGGCTCGCCCGGCCCCTGACGACCGAATCCTGGCCGGGCTCAAGAAGAAGAAGCTGGCCATCAAGGACCAGCTCACCCGCTTCGACGGTCGCCGGACGTCGGCGTCGCACTAGCGCCGGGAGGGTCGGCGGCTCTTCCCCCCCGTCGCCGGCCCTCAATCGTCCCACACCCCAGGATCGCTCGCGGCATGGCCGCGAGACGAAGTGAGGCTCCATGCCCAGAACACCCAAGACCCGACGAAGACAGTCCGCCGTCGATCCGCACGACGTCTGGACAGCGGGCGATGTCGCCCAGATGGATGCGGTCGTCGCCGCCTGCGCCCTGGTCGCCCAGGCCGACGGCTGGGTCACGGCCCAGGAACGCCGGCGGATGATCGACCGGATGAGCCAGTCGCGGAGTGTCCGCTTCTTTGGCCTGCACGAGGTCACGGTCGCCTTCGAGGCGCTGAACCTGCGCTTTGACCGCGATCTGGACGACGGTGAGGCGGCGGCGGAGGCGGCCGTCGTCGGCCTGCGGGGACAGCCGGGCCCCTCGCACCTCCTGATCGACACGGCCTGTTCGGTCGCGGAGGCGGACGGCGGCTTTGACGCCGAGGAGCGCGGGGTCATCCTTCGCCTCTGCGGCCTGCTGGACCTCGATCCCGCGCGCTACGACCTAATGCCCGGTGAAGGAGGGCGGTCATGAGGATCAGCCCGGTCTATACCCCCCTCGCCCAGGGCCTGGCGGTCCAGTCCACGCAGATGACCTGCCGGGTCGCGGCCCATCAGAGTTCGCCGACGACCCGCCCGGTGCAGCCCCCGGGCGCGATTGTCGACGACACGGCCACCCGCCGCCCGAGCCGGCACACCTTCGACATCCGCGTTTGATCGCGGCACCGGAGTTGACCCCCAAGGACCCCCTGCTCACCGGCTATCAGCGCTTCCGCTCAACGACCTGGCCGGCCCAGGCACAGCGCTATGCCCAGCTCGCGCGGCGGCGGCAGCAACCGGCCACCGTCGTGGTCGCCTGCTCCGACGCCCGGATCGACCCGCAGACCATCTTCGACGCGGAGCCGGGCCAGTTGTTCGTCATCCGCAATGTGGCGGGCCTGGTTCCGGAGTATGCGCCCGACGGCGGATGTCACGGGACCAGCGCGGCGCTGGAGTTCGCGGTCAAGATTCTCAAGGTCCGGCGGATCGTCGTGCTCGGACACACGGGCTGCGACGGCGTCCATGCCATGATCCACGGCCCGTTGCGGAACGCCCAGGACTTCCTCGGACCGTGGATGGACATTGCCGAACCGGTGATGTGGCCGATGCCCGAACAGGGTAGCGGCGAGCCGTTCGAGGCGGCGATCGAGAATGCCACCCTGCAGCTTTCGCTCACCAATCTGCGGACCTTCCCCTGGATCCGGGATGGGGAAAAGGCCGGCCATCTGACCCTGTCGGCCTGGCGGTTCAACATCGCGACCGGCGAACTCCAGCTGCTCTAGAGGGCGGCGACGGGGCGGCCGCCGCCCGGATGCCCTACGTCAAATTCGGTCGCATCAATCCGTTCCGGGGCGCGCCACCAGAAAAGAACATATTGGCAACAGGAACAAACCGTGTACTAACTGCGTCTCAACAGGGGGCGGGTCCAGGCGGGTCTCTCCCGGAACCAGATGGGAATCATGGCAAAGGAGAGTGGCAAGGTGGCAGCTCAGGCGAATTTGAAATTGGTGACGCGGGACGACGGCGACAAGCAACGGGCCCTCGAGGCGGCGATCGCACAGATCGATCGCGCCTTCGGCAAGGGCTCGGTGATGAAGCTCGGCAAGGGCGGCGTGACCCAGGCGATTCCGTCCGTCTCGACCGGCTCGCTGGGCCTCGACATGGCACTGGGCATCGGCGGCCTGCCGCGCGGCCGGGTGATCGAGGTGTTCGGGCCGGAAAGCTCGGGCAAGACCACCCTGGCCCTGCACACCGTGGCCGAAATCCAGAAGGCCGGCGGCACCGCTGCCTTCGTCGACGCCGAACATGCGCTGGACCCGGGCTATGCCCAGAAGCTGGGCGTCAACCTCGACGACCTGCTGGTGTCGCAGCCCGACACGGGTGAACAGGCGCTCGAGATCGTCGACACCCTGGTGCGGTCCGGCGCCGTGGACATTGTGGTGGTCGACTCCGTCGCCGCCCTGACGCCGCGGGCCGAGATCGAGGGCGAGATGGGCGACAGCCTGCCCGGCCTGCAGGCGCGTCTGATGAGCCAGGCCCTGCGCAAGCTGACCGCCTCGATCAACAAGTCGCAGTGCATCGTCCTGTTCATCAACCAGATCCGCCACAAGATCGGCGTCATGTACGGCTCGCCGGAAACGACGACGGGCGGCAATGCGCTGAAATTCTACGCCTCGGTCCGCCTCGACATCCGCCGCACCGGCGCGATCAAGGACCGCGACGAGGTCGTCGGCAACACCACCCGCGTGAAGGTGGTCAAGAACAAGGTCGCCCCGCCGTTCCGCGAGGTCATCTTCGACATCATGTATGGCGAAGGCATCTCCAAGCTCGGCGAGATCATCGACCTGGGCGTCAAGGCCGGCATCGTCGAGAAGTCGGGCAGCTGGTTCTCCTACGACAGCCAGCGCATCGGCCAGGGCCGCGAAAATGTGCGCGCCTTCCTCAAGGCCAATCCGGACATCGCCGACTCGATCGAAAAGGCCGTCCGCGCCTCGACCAGCAAGATCGCCGAAGAGCTGCTGGGCACGCCCGAACCCGACGAAGGTCAGGACCTCGAGGGCTGATCCGGCTCCATTGACCGAAGCGGACGCTGCGAAGGCAGCGGACGCTTCGGGCGGTGATCTTCTCAATCAGAACCTTCTCCGGCCGGGTTCCGCGACCCGCCTCCGACCCCCGCGGGGCCGGGCCGGACGGAGCGGGCCGCCTGGTCTCCACCCGGACCGGGCGGCCCTTTTTTGCCGGCCCCGCCTTACCGGCGAAGCGCGCGCGTGAGGGCCGGGCGGACCTTCAGGAAGGCGATATAGAGCCGTTCCAGAAGCCCCAGAACGGTCCGGTTCCGCGCCGCCAGGCCGAACGGCCGCAACAGGGGAATGGCGCGCCACATGGCGGCGAAGGCGGCCGCACCGGACAGGATCACTCCGTCCTCCCGCGCATGGAACCGGGCCAGCAGCTCGGCCCGGTCGAGCGGGCAACTCCCCTGCCCCTTGGCCACATCGGTGAAGCGAATGGCCCCGCGCCGGTCGAGCCTGCGCATCACGGCGATCTCGCGCCGGCACAGGGGGCAGTCACCGTCAAACCAGACCTCGAGCTTGGACATGGTTCCTTCCTACACCCCCGCCACGCCCCGTACCGCGCCGCTACCCGCCGTGCGGCGATCTGTCCGCAGCCGGCTCCCCACAGGCCCGATCACGGGCAGGTGATGCATTGGCGCTGAAACCCCTATATGACGCCCCTTCCCCGTTTCTCCCCTCGACCGAACGCGCACCGTCATGTCCAGCCTCAAACAGATCCGCTCGACCTTCCTCGACTATTTCGCCGCCGACGGGCACGAGAAGGTCCATTCCGCGCCCCTCGTGCCGCAGAACGATCCGACCCTGCTGTTCGTCAATGCGGGCATGGTGCCGTTCAAGGACTATTTCACCGGCGCCTCGACCCCGCCGTATCCCCGCGCCACCAGCTCGCAGAAATGCGTCCGCGCGGGCGGCAAACACAATGACCTGGACAATGTGGGCTATACCGCCCGCCACCTGACCTTCTTTGAAATGCTGGGGAATTTCTCCTTCGGCGACTATTTCAAGGAACATGCGATCGATCGCGCCTGGGACCTGGTCACCAAGGATTTCGGCCTCGACCCGAAGCGGCTGCTGGTCACCGTCTATATCGATGATGATGAAGCCGCGGCGATCTGGAAGAAGGTCACAGGCTTCAGCGACGACAAGATCATCCGCATCGCCGGTTCCGACAATTTCTGGGCCATGGGCGACAACGGCCCCTGCGGTCCCTGCACCGAAATCTTCTGGGACTACGGCGACCATGTCCCGGGCGGCCCTCCGGGTTCGCCCGATGAGGACGGCGACCGGTTCGTGGAGATCTGGAACAACGTCTTCATGCAGTTCGAGAAGGAGAATGACGAGATCGTCCGCTCCCTTCCGAAGCCGTCGGTCGACACCGGCATGGGCCTGGAGCGCATCGCCTCGGTCCTGCAGGGCAAGAATTCGGTGTTCGATACCGACCTGTTCCAGACCCTGATCTCGGCCTCGGCCGAGGCCACCTCGACCGATCCGAACGGTGACATGGCCGCCAGCCACCGGGTCATCGCCGACCACCTGCGCAGTTCGTCCTTCCTGATCGCCGACGGCGTGACCCCCTCGAACGAGGGCCGTGGCTATGTCCTGCGCCGGATCATGCGCCGCGCCATGCGCCACGCCCACCTGCTGGGCGCCGCCGACCCCCTGATGCACCGTCTGGTCCCGACCCTGGTGGACGAGATGGGCGAGGCCTTCCCGGAACTGAAACGGGCCCAGGCCTTCGTCGAGGACACGCTGAAGCAGGAAGAGATCCGCTTCCGCACCACGCTGGGTCGCGGCATGGGCCTGCTCGAGGACGCCTCGCGCGATCTCGGCGAGGGCGGGGTGCTGTCGGGCCAGACCGCCTTCACCCTCTATGACACCTATGGCTTCCCCCTCGACCTGACCCAGGACGAGGCGCGCCGCCGCGGCTTCACCGTCGACACCGCCGCCTTCGACGCCGCCATGAACGAACAGCGCGACCGCTCGCGCGAGCACTGGAAGGGCTCCGGCCAGACCGCCTCGACCGGCGAATGGCTGGCCCTGCGCGACCGCCTGGGGCCCACCGTCTTCACCGGCTATGACGCCGTGGAAGGCTCCGGTGAGCTGCTCGCCATCGTGCGCGACGGATCGTCCGTGGACGAACTGTCGGCGGGCCAGACCGCCGAGGTCCTGTTCGACCAGACCCCCTTCTATGGCGAGGGCGGCGGCCAGGCCGGCGACCGCGGCGAGATCGAATGGACCGACGGCTCAGGTCGGCAGGGCTCGGCCACCGTGCTGGATGTCCAGAAACATGCCGGCGACCTGTTCGCCCACCAGATTGAGGTCACCTCGGGCACCCTGGCCATCGGCACCCGCGTCCAGCTCCGCGCCGCGCCCGACGCCCGTCTGACCACCCGCGCCAACCACTCCGCCGCCCACCTGCTGCACAAGGCCCTGGCCAATGTGCTGGGCGGCCATGTGGCCCAGAAGGGCCAGATGGTCGATGCCGAACGCCTGCGTTTCGACTTCAGCCACAATGCGCCCGTGACCGAGGAAGAACTGGCCCGGATGGAGGATGAGGTGAATGCCGTCATCCGCCAGAACCTGCCCGCAGAGACGAAGATGATGGGTCCGCAGGAGGCGATCGCCGCCGGCGCCGTCGCCCTGTTCGGCGAGAAATACGGCGACGAGGTCCGCGTCCTGACCCTCGGCCGTGACCTGGCCCAGGCCGACAAACCCTATTCGGTCGAACTGTGCGGCGGCACCCATGTCGCCCGCACCGGCGACATCGCCCTGTTCAAGATCGTCTCCGAGACGGGCATCGCCGCCGGCGTGCGCCGGATCGAGGGCCTGACCGGCGAGGCCGCGCGCCAGTTCCTGCTGGCCCAGGCCGGGGTGGCGAAGTCGCTGGCCCAGTCGTTCAAGGTCCAGCCGGCCGACGTCCCCGCCCGCGTCGAGGCCCTGACCGCCGACCGCCGCGCGCTGGAGAAGCAGGTCGCCGAGCTGAAGAAGCAGCTGGCGCTCGGCGGTGGCGGGGCCTCCGCCCATGCCGCACCGGAAGAGATCAACGGCGTCAAACTGATCGCCCGCGTCCTCGACGGGGTCGACGGCAAGGGGCTGCGCGGCGTGGCCGAGGAGTTCCGCACCCAGGTCGGTTCGGGCGTCGTCGCCCTGGTCGGGGTGACCGAGGGCAAGGCGGCCGTCACGGTCGCTGTGACCCATGACATGGTCGGCAAGGTCAATGCGGCCGATCTCGCCCGCGCCGCCGTCATTGCCATGGGCGGACAGGGGGCCGGCGGCAAGCCGGACTTCGCCCAGGGCGGTGCGCCCGACGGCTCGAAGGCGGAAGAGGGTCTGGCGGCGATCCGGACGGCCCTGGCAGGCTAGGCGCCCGCCTCGGTCTGCAGGTCCACCGCCGCCAGCTTCCAGTCGAACAGGCCGCGGCGTTCAAGGATCAGGGCCAGATGCTCGTCCGGTCGGCTGCGCTCGGTCAGGGTGACGGCGAACTGGTTGAATCCGCGATAGCCCCAGGACTGGTGGATGTCCTTGCTCCCGGCCTTTTCGCCCTCGGGTTCGGGCCCGGCGCGGGGGTTCGGGTCCGGTGCCTCGGCCGTGGTCACCATGCGCGTGACGACCTGAGGCGTGACCACGGCATCGACCGCGCCGGACAGGATCATCGGCGCCAGCATCATGCCCAGGCCGCCGAGGCCGCTGTCGGCCAGGCGCGGGTCGCGGCTCATCCGAGCCGCCAGTTCGGCGTTCAATTCCGCCTTGAGGCTCTCGCGCAGGGCCGGGAAGTCGACCATGGCCTCGACCTTGCGCTCATCCCCGGCCTTGGCCGCGCGGACCAGCGCCTGCGCCGTCAGCACCGGGGCAGCCGCCCAGGCGATGGCGAACAGGCCGACGGCTCCGGCGGCAAGGCCGACGATCAGTGATTTCTTCATACGACCCTCTGACGTCGTAACGCGTCCCCAAGGCTACGGTTGCCCGAGTCGTGCCGGGACGCCAAGGGGCCTGCGGTCAGGGTGCCGGCGCGGCACCGTCGGGCAGGCCGACATGGACCAGTTTCCACTCGAACGGACCGGTCCGCTCGAAGGTGAAGACCGTCGCTGACCCGCCTTCATCGGTCACGCTCATCCGGGCACGGTTCATGCCCCAATAGACCGGTCGGGGCATCGGGCCGCCGAGGGGGGTGTCGGCAGACGTCGGAGCCGCGCCTGTGCGCTGGGAGGCATAGCGACCCTCGCCCCGGGTCAGGGCCGCGAGCGCCGCCGGGGTCAGGTAAGCTTCGACATCGGGTGCCGGGGGTGCCGTCACCTGTTCGATCTGGCGACGCACCGCCCCGATGGGGTCTTCCAGGAAGGTCGGGGCCGGAGCCGAGGCTGCCGGATTGCCGTCCAGTTGCGGTCGCAGGGACTGACGCACGGCCGGAAAGTCAATCAGCCGCGCCAGGCCGGCGACGTCGCTGGACTCAGCCGCCGAACGGATGCCGAAAAAGGCCACGGCCGGAGCCGCGAAGAAGGCGATCACCGCAGCCAGTACGGCGAACAGGATAAGATTGGCAAAAAGCCCCCCGAGGCCGCCTTGCCGCTTCTTCTTCCGGGCCCAGACCGGCTGGTAATGGTCGTCGGATGGCGTGCTCAAGACCGTCTTCCCCTCAACAGTCCCCATCAATGCACGAACCGGCGCCGGGCTCAAACGAAAGGCCCGCCGGACGCGAATCCGACGGGCCTCTGTTTTCCGGGCCGCGGTCAGAAGGCTCCGCCTTCTCGACCCGACGCGGCCGGGGCCTATTTCTTCATCGCGACGGTCAGGTTCTCGGCGACCTTGTCGAGGAAGCCCTCGGTGGTCAGCCAGCCCTGCTCGTCGCCGACCAGGAGCGCCAGGTCCTTGGTCATGTAGCCGGCCTCGACGGTCTCGACGACGACCCGTTCCAGGGTCTCGGCGAAGGTCGCCAGCTCGGCATTGCCGTCCAGCTTGGCCCGGTGCGAGAAGCCGCGGGTCCAGGCGTAGATCGAGGCGATGGAGTTGGTCGAGGTCGCCTCGCCCTTCTGGTGCTGGCGGTAGTGGCGGGTGACGGTGCCGTGGGCCGCTTCCGACTCCAGGACCTTGCCGTCCGGGGTCATCAGCACCGAGGTCATCAGCCCCAGCGAGCCGAAGCCCTGGGCCACGACGTCGGACTGGACGTCGCCGTCGTAGTTCTTGCACGCCCAGACGAAGCCGCCCGACCATTTGATGGCCGCGGCCACCATGTCGTCGATCAGCCGGTGCTCATAGGTCAGGCCCGCAGCCTTGAAGTCGGCGGCGAATTCCCGGTCGAACACGTCCTGGAAGATGTCCTTGAAGCGGCCGTCATAGGCTTTCAGGATGGTGTTCTTGGTCGACAGATAGACCGGGAAATTGCGGCCCAGGCCGAAGGCGAAGCTGGCGCGGGCGAACTCGGTGATCGAGTCATCGAGGTTGTACATGCCCATGGCCACGCCGGCCGAGGGGAACTGGAACACCTCATGCTCGATGACCTGACCGTCGTCGCCGGTGAAGGTCATCATCAGCTTGCCGGGGCCGGGGACGAGGAAGTCCGTGGCCTTGTACTGGTCGCCGAAGGCGTGACGGCCGACCACGATGGGCTGGGTCCAGCCGGGCACCAGCCGCGGCACGTTCGAGCAGATGATCGGCTCGCGGAAGACCACGCCGCCCAGGATGTTGCGGATGGTGCCGTTGGGCGACTTCCACATCTT
>JAIESL010000037.1 GCA_019746095.1 Caulobacteraceae bacterium | reverse complement strand
TTTTGTAAACTGGATGTCGCGGGTTCGAATCCTGCAACCGGCACCAGTCCGCCCCGTCAGAAGATCAGACCGCTTCGCGCTTCATGCAGTCTGGCGAAATGACCGGCGGCTTCCGGACCGAACAGCACCGGATCGGCGGAATGGGCGTCTTCGATGACGGCCAGGACCGCGTCGAGGGACTCCCGCCGGCTGGGCTGTCCGCCTTCCGCGATACGGTCCAGCAGAGCCAGAAGATTTTCGCGACGTTCCAGGGCTTGGGCCTTGAGGACCTTGGCGCTGGGAACGCGTCGCATCGGAACCTTTTCCACCGGCGAGGAAGGCTCAGCGGAGGGAATATCGAAGAAGGCGCTGTCCAACGGCCCGATGGAGTCCTGCTCCGCCAGAATGGCCGCCGTCTCCGCTTCCCGGAAGGGGGTGTCCTCCGCACTGGCCGCAAAGGGTTCCTGATCAGCCGGTTCGGCAGCCACTCGAGTCTTGCCGCAGCGGCGGCAAAGATCAGACCGATGCCGCTCGGACCAGTAGAATTCATGTCGACACAACAAGGGCTTCAGCGGCGACAACATAGCAATCTCCCCGGACATTCGGGGATTCGCCTCAAGCCCTTACGCTTGTCAACCATCGTCATTCATCAAGCGAACGATCTGCGGCCTAGCCACCGCCGAAGGCGAGAGCCAGGCGATAGCAGATGAAGGCCGCCAGATAGGCCAGGCCGAACATGTACAGAACCATGACCCACATCCACTTCCACGAATTCAGCTCGCGCTTGACCACACCGAGGGTCGCCACGCACTGCGGCGCGAAGACGTACCAGGCCAAGAATGCCAGTCCGCTGGCAAGTGACCACTGGGCTGCCAGGGTCGCACCGAGCAGACTGGTTACGCCTTCCGGATCAGCCACCGCATAGACTGTACCCAAGGCTGCGACGGCCACCTCGCGGGCCGCCATACCGGGAACCAGGGCGATGACCATCTGCCAGTTGAAGCCGATGGGGGCGAAGATCGGCTCCAGCGCATGGCCGATCATGCCGGCAAAACTGTAGTCGATGGCCGGCCCCGTCGCGCCCTCGGGCGGATATGGGAAGGTCGCCAGTGCCCAGACAATCACCATCAAGGGCAGGATGATCCGGCCCGCCCGCTCGAGGAATATCCTCGCCCGAAGCCAGAGGTTGAACAACACGCTCCTAGCGTCGGGCATCTTGTAGGCCGGCAACTCCATCATGAAAGGCTCGACCGCACCGCGCCAGAAAACCTTTCGTATGACGAAGGAAACAACGAGCGCGCTGAATATGCCGACGGCATAGAGGCCGAACATCACCAGCCCCTGCAGACTGGCGAACCCCCAGACCGTCTCATTCGGAATGAAGGCTGCGATGATCAACGTGTAAACCGGGATCCGCGCCGAACAGGTCATCAGTGGCGCGACCATGATGGTGGTAAGGCGGTCGCGTTTGCTGTCGATCACCCGTGCTGCCATCACACCGGGAATCGCGCAGGCAAAACTGCTCAGCAGGGGGATGAAGGCCCGTCCGTGAAGGCCGGCCCCACCCATGATCCGATCCATCAGGAAGGCGGCCCGCGCCATATAGCCGAAATCCTCCAGCACTATGATGAAGAGGAACAGGATCAGGATCTGCGGCAGGAAGACGAGGACACTGCCGACGCCCGAGATCAGACCGTCAACGATCAGGCTCTGCCAGATGCCGTCGGGCATAGCCGCGGCTACCCAGCCGCCCAGCGCGCCGAGGGCCGCTTCCAGCCCATCCATCAGGGGGGTGGCCCAGGTAAAGACCGCCTGGAACATGACCAGCAGCAGCGCCACAAGGATCAGCAGACCCCCAACCGGGTTCAGCAGAATGGTGTCTATGCGGCCGGTCAGGGTGTCCGGCCGCTCCGGCGGACGAACGCAGGCCTTCATGATCCGCTCGGCCTCGCGTGCGGCCCCTCGCAGGGCTCCAGCGTCCGGCACCTTCCAGGCGTTCTCGCCGGCAGTGCCAGAGGATCCGGCGGTGGCCTCGATGGCGGCGATCAAATCATCGATCCCGCGCCTGCGTGTTGCCGTGGTGGGCACGATCACCAGCCCCAGTTCGGCCGACAAACGCTCCAAGTCGATACGCAGCCCCTGACGCTCGGCGATGTCGTACATGTTCAGCGCCAGCACCATCGGTCGCCCCACGGCCTTCAACTCAAGCGCCAGGCGCAACACCAGCCTCAGGTTGGTGGCGTCGGCGACCGCGACGATGACATCCGGAGGTGTCTCACCGGCCAGTTGGCCCAGCACGGCGTCACGCGTAACTTCCTCGTCCGGGCTGCGGGCGCGCAAGGAATAGGTCCCAGGCAGGTCCAGCACCGAAAGGCTGCGCCCCCCGACCAGGTGAATCAGACCTTCCTTCCGCTCCACCGTGACGCCCGCATAGTTGGCGACCTTCTGGTGAGCCCCGGTCAGAGCATTGAACAGGGCCGTCTTGCCGCTGTTCGGATTGCCCACCAGCGCGACGCGAGCGCTCCTTGTTGCCATGTCCATCAGGCAGCCCGGACGGGCTCAAATCGGATGGTCAGGCTGGCCGCCTCGTGACGACGCAGGGCGACCCGCATGTCGTCGACCTTCATCGCGATCGGGTCGCGCCCGAACAGGC
Source organism: Caulobacteraceae bacterium (assembly GCA_019746095.1). Lineage (GTDB taxonomy): Bacteria > Pseudomonadota > Alphaproteobacteria > Caulobacterales > Caulobacteraceae > Brevundimonas. The sequence continues at coordinate 12,712 of JAIESL010000037.1, read as the reverse complement.
CTTCATGCAGGACCTCGACCCGGGCCCCCTCGACAAAGCCGAGCTCCAGCAGACGGCGTTCCAGTTCCATCGCATGCTCATCATCCGCGCTGTGATCGCCGACTTGGACGATGACACCTTGATCACCCCGTCGGGCTTGGCTGAGTTTGCGGATGTCGGACATGAGGCGATGGGGAACCATCGGCGCAGCAGTCCGCGCCGTTTGACACTGATTATCAGGTGCGACTGGCCTCCGTCCAGTCCGGCGGGTCACCGCCTCCGCTTGCTCCCCGTCACGGTTGGGCTATCAGAGAGCGATCTTCCGGGAGTCTATGCATGAACCGCCCTGTTGTCCTGATTGCCCTTGCCGCATTGTCGGTCGTCGGCTGTAGCCAAGGCGAGGCCCCCGCGCAGGACCAGGCTGCGCCTGCTGCGACGGCCCCCTCGCCTGCGCCCGTGCCGCCGGCCCAGCTGGCGGCGGAAAAGGCGTCACTGCTGGCCGCCCTTCCCGCCCCCTGGAACGAAGGCGACCTGGACAACGGTCGCCGTGCCTTCGCGCGATGCCGGTCGTGCCATACCATCAACGAGGGCGGGTCCAACATGACGGGCCCCAACCTGCACGGCGTTTTCGGACGTCAGGCGGGAGTCCATCCGGGCTTCAACTACTCGCCGGCGATGAAGGCGGCAGGCTTCACCTGGGACGGCGCGCGGCTGAACGACTGGCTTCAAAACCCACGCACCTTCCTGGTGGGCAACAAGATGAGCTTTGCCGGAATGCCAGACGCTGAGGACCGCCGCGATGTCATCGCCTTCCTCAAGGTCGAGGCGGGCTACACACCGCCGGCCTAGGGTCAGACCCTATTCCGCTGCCGCGGGTACCCTGTCATTGGCCGTGGTCTCCCGCGCCTCCCATTCCTCGATCTTGCGAGCCGTGTATTCGGGCGATTTGGTGAACCGCGCGAGCGCCCCATAGATCACCGGGACCACGAAGAGTGTCAGCACGGTTGCGAACATGGCACCCGAGAAGATCACGACGCCGATGGTCTGGCGGCTGCCGGCACCGGCACCCTGCCAAAGCACCAGCGGCAGGGCACCGAACGCCGTGGCGATCGAGGTCATGATGATCGGGCGTAGTCGCAGGGTCGAGGACTCTATGATGGCCTCCTGGATAGACCGGCCCTGATCGCGCAGCTGATTTGCGAACTCGACGATCAGGATGCCGTTCTTGGCAGCCACCCCGATCAGGATGATCAGGCCGATCTGGCTGTAGATGTTGAGACTGGAACCCGCCATCACCAGACCGAACAGACCACCGGCCGCCGCAAGGGGTACGGTCAACATGATGACGGCCGGTGTGATCCAGCTCTCGAACTGGGCCGCCAGCACCAAGAAGACAAGCAACAGTGCCAGGCCGAAAGCTGCGGCGACGGCACCGCCGGCCTCCTCCTGATCGCGGGCTGCTCCGCCCCACTGGGTGGTCACGACGCCTTGCGGCTGGTCCTCGGCCACACGGGTCATGAACTCGGTCGCATCCACCAGGGTGGTGCCGGGATTCAAGTCTGCAGAGATCGATATCGCCCGCTGGCGGTCCAGCCTTCGACGGTCCGGCGTATCGCCGGAGGTCTCGGTCGTGACCACCGCAGAAAGCGGTACCAGTTGGCCGGAACCGGTCGCGACATACAGGGCCTCAAGGTCTGCGACGCTGCGACGGTCGGCGCGCTCCGTCTGCAGGATGACGTCATACTCCTGCCCGCCACGCAGATAGGTTGTGACGCGCCTCGAGCCGAACATGGTCTCAAGCGTCCGCCCGACGGCCTGTGACGAAACCCCAAGGGCGGCTGCCTTTTCCGGATCAACATCCACCAGCAAACGCGGCGCGTTGGGCTCATAGTTCAGACGCGGCCGCGAAAAGCCGGGATTCTCCAGCGATGCAGCCAGAACCGGCTGAAGCCATTTGTAGATATCTTCGTACTCGGCCCCGGTGACGACCATCTCGATCGAGTTGGATCCGCCACCGCCACCGCCACCGCCGCCGCCGCCGCGCTGGAAGGCACCGGGGACCGAAGCATTGACCTGGGCGTCAGTCTGACCGCGAAGCTTGCCGTTCAGTTCCTGGGCTATGTCGGCAGCGGAACGGTCGCGTTCGGACCAGTCGCTCAGGATCAGGCTGCCATTACCCGCGTTGAAGCTGCCGCCGCCGAACCCGGGCGCGGAAATCAGGAAGCTACTGGCCTCACCGCTGGCCTTGTACCCGGCCAGGATAGGCTCGATCCCCATCATGATGTTGCGCGTGTAGTCGAACCCGGCCCCCTCCGGACCCTGGACCCGGATCTGCACCCGTCCACGGTCTTCCGCCGGCACAAGTTCGTTTGGCAAGGTCAGGAACATGAAGGCCGCACCGCCGGCCACGGCCACAATCAACCCGACCATGCCCGCCACGGCGATCCGCTTGCCCAGCATAGCCTGAAGCGAGTTCCGATAGGAATTGCGCAAGGCCTCCATGACGCGATCAACCTTGCGCGCGACCCAGCCGCCGGCTTTCGCAGGGCGGAGGATGCGCGAGGCAAGCATGGGCGATAGTGTGAGCGCAAGGAAAGCGGAGAAGGCCACAGCCGCCGCGATCGCTGCCGCCAGCTCCACGAAAAGCCGTCCGACATAACCGGGCAGGAAAAGCAGCGGCGCGAACACCGCCAGCAGCACCACGGTTGTCGCCACGACCGCGAAGAACACCTGTCGCGCTCCGCGCTCGGCCGCCACCAGCGGGGGTTCGCCGTGATCCAGTCGGCGCTGGATGTTCTCGGTCACCACAATGGCGTCATCGACCACCAGACCGATGGCGAGAACCAGAGCCAGCAGGGTGAGAAGGTTAAGGGAGAAGCCCAGTGGGGCCAGAATGATAAAGGTCGAGAGCAGACAGATCGGAGCCACAATCGAGGGAATGAAGGCCGCCCTCACACTGCCAAGGAAGATGAAATTGACCAGTGCCACCAGCGCCAGCGAGATGCCGATCGTGATCCAGACCTCATCGATGGCATGCGAGGTGAAGACGGAGTTGTCCGATCCGATGGCCAGTTCCGTTCCTGCTGGCAGGCTCGGGCGCACCTCTTCCAGCATCGCCTGGACACCTTCAGAGATGGCCAGGTCGTTAGCTTGCGCCTGACGCGTGACCGCCAGGCCGATCTGATCCTGTCCGTTGCCCCGAAACAGTCGGCGGTCCTCCGCCGGAGCCTCGACGATGCGGGCGATATCGCCCAGGCGAGTGACATAGCCGGACTGGCCCTGGATAGCACCGGACGCGCCGCTTGGCAGGGTCGTGGCCCCCACTGTCTGGGCGGTCGACGCGGTTCCCGAACCGCGGGTGCCGATGGGCAGCTGGCGAAAATCCTCGGCCCGGGCGTAGGTGCGTGCGACGCGGACCGTATAGTCTTTTTGACCCGACTCCAGCTGACCAGCCGGCAGTTCGACGTTCTGGGCCGTCAGGGCGGTTTCGACATCCGAAACGGTCAGGCCCCGGGCCGCGAGCGCCCCGGCGTCCAGCCAAATGCGCATCGAATAGCGCTGCTCGCCAAAGATCTGCACCTGCGCCACGCCGGGCACGGTCGCCAGCCGGTCAATCAGGTAGCGATCCGCGTAGTCGGTCAGCTCCAGCCGGTTCATCGCGGTGGAGCGAAGGAACAGGATCATGATCGGCTGGCTGTCGCTGTCAGCCTTGGACACCTCCGGCGGCTGGGCCTGATCCGGCAGACGGCCGACGACGCGCGAGACACGGTCACGCACGTCATTGGCAGCGTCGTCGATATTGCGATCCAGCGAGAATACGATCGAGACGTTCGAACGGCCGTCCCGGCTGGAGGAACTGATACGCTCGACCCCCTGGATCCCGGCGATCTGCTGCTCGATAGGCTCGGTGATACGGCTCTCGATAACCTCAGCCGACGCCCCCGCATAGCTGGTGCTGACCGACACGATCGGCGGATCCACGTCGGGCAGTTCCCGCACCGGCAGGAAGAAGAAGGCCGCCGCGCCGATCACGCACAGGACAATGGCCGCGACCGCGGCCAGTACAGGACGACGGACGGCGACGTCGGACAGCATCATTGAGTGGCATCCCGCACGGGAGCCGCAGCAGCAGCCGCACGACGGCCACCGCCATTGCCCCCCGCCTGTCCGGCGAGCCGAACAGGTGCCCCGGGCTGGATCCGGTTGAGTCCGGAGCCGACAATGCTGTCGCCGATATTCAGTCCGGACAGGATTTCGACGAAGCCGCCTTCGACGGAGCCGGTCTCGACTTCAACCCTCTGGGCCGTCGAGCCCCGGTCACCCCGCGCGATGCGATAGACGAAGGCACCTTCGCCTTCGTACTGGACCGCTGCCTCGGGTGCAGCCGGTGCCGTGCGCTGGCCTTGCTGGACGGCAACCCGCACAGCCATGCCGGGACGGATACGCGCGCCGGGATTCGGGATTTCTGCCCGCGCCGTGACTGCGCGGGTCTGTTCATTGATGCGGGTGTCGATCAGGGCGATACGACCGCCAAAGACCTCATCACCATAGGCGTCGATGGTTGCCCGAATTGGCGTTCCGGCGCGCAGCACACCCAGATAACGTTCCGGCACGGGGAAATCGACGCGCACGACATCAATGTCGTCGAGCGTAGTGATGATCCCGCCAGGATTGACCAGGGTGCCGGCTGTGACCGAACTCAACCCGAGAACGCCGGCAAACGGGGCCCGGATCAGGCGGTCGCCGCGCCGGGCCTGGGCTGCGGTCAGGGAGGCCTGGGCCGTCGCCAGCGCCGTCTCGGCATCCTCGGCAGTCACCCTTGGTGCGATGCCCCGGTCCGCGAGGGTCTTGTAGCGGTCAAACTGGCGTTGCGCCTGTGCCACCTGGGCCCGAGCCTCAATGATGCCGGCATCTTCCTCACGGGCCTGAAGCTCGACGAGTGGCGTTCCCGCCGAGACCCGCTGGCCGTCGGTAAACAGGACCCGGGTGATCAACTCGCTGGTCGTAGATGTGATGTTGACCGATCGCCTGCCCCGCGCCACGCCCAGCACCCGGATCTCGTCCGTGAATGAGCGCGCGCCGATCACCGCCTCAGAGACCGTTTGGCCGCGCCCGCCGCCGGATCCACCGGGTCCGCCGCCCCCCTTCTCATCACCGGCAAAGGCCATTCTCAAGACGACCGCCAGGACCATCAAGCCCAGCAGAACGGCAGCAGCGACGAGGAAGAAATGGCGTTTGATCACCCGGGGCGCTCTCTGGAAGAAGAAACGAGCCGACTGGGCAGCAGACGCCGTCGACGCAATTGACTTCACTGTAACGGATGCTGCTGCGCTTTCCGTCGTCGAAAATGCCGTTGCAGCCTAACGGTCAGAATCGGCGCCAGAGGGCAACGACTGGCCCGCCACCTGCCGGCGTTTCGCGGCCCACAACGGCCTGCCGCCAACCCGCCTGAAGGCTCCAGTCGCCGAATTCACGGACCGCCGAGGCCTCGATCGACAGCCAGCGAGGCCCACCGTCGTCAGCCTGGCCGCCAAAGGCCTGGCCGAGGATCATCCAATCGCTGCCGAAGCGGGCTCCCGCGGTGGCGTCGAGCCGGGTCTCGGACGGCAATCCCTGTCGCATCCTTCGCGCAGCCTGCAGGTCCACAAAAGCACCACTCGTTCTCAGACGTTCCGAGCTCCCGAACGAACGGCCGACCGAGGCCCGCACTTCCCAGTCACTATCGCCGACGCCGGGCGACGCATATCCGGCATTTCGGCCTTCGCCTCCGTCGGCATAGCCGGCGTAAAGACTGACGGCCGTATGCTCGTCGCGCCAGGCCTGCCAGGTAACGCCGACCTCCAGCGGGCCACGTCCTTCATAGTCGACGAAGGCGTCTTCGCCCGATTGCCAGTCGCCCTTGAACTGCAGCGTCAACCGGTCGGTGAGGCCGTACTCCGAGAATACGCCGAGGCTGACGTCACGCCGCTCGGCCGGGAGGTCGGCCAGATCGCCGTTCGGATCGAAGCCGCGATCAGACCGAATGTCCTCGTACTTGACGATGATCTGGCCGTGTCCCTTGGCCTGGACCCACGGACCGGCAACGGCAGGCCCCGCGCAGGCCAGAAAGGCCATCGCGACCAGAACGCTGCCTGCGGATCTCACACCGCATAGCCCGGTGATTTGCGGTCAAGCATCCGCAGGGCACCCGGCCAGGCCAGGGCGGAGATCAAGCCGATTCCACGGCCCTGCTCCTTCGTCTCGGCCTGGGCCGCCTCCGGCGCGAACAGGACGTGCTCACGACCTCCCGAGAGGGCCGCCACCTGCTGGGCACAGGCCCGCTCGAGGAAGAACATGGCGACCCAGGCCGCAGCTGCAGTCTGACCCACCGCCAGTGTACCGTGATTGCGTAGCAGCATCAGCGGCTTGTCGCCCAGATCAGCGACCAGTCGCGCCCGCTCATCGTGGTTCAGTGCCAGGCCCTCATAGCCATGATAGGCGACCTGATGCTGAAGCAGGCAGGCGTTCTGGCCGATCGGCAGAAGGCCCTCGGCCTGGGCGGCGACGCCGACCCCCGCCACCGTGTGAAGATGAATGACGAACTGGGCGTCTTCCCGAGCACCATGAATAGCCGAATGGATGGTGAAGCCGGCCGGATTGATGAAGCTGGTTGTCTCCTGGACAATGTTGCCGTCCAGATCGACCTTGACGAGGCAGGACGCCGTCATCTCCTCGAAATAGTAGCCATAGGGGTTGATCAGGAAGTGATGCTCCGGACCCGGCACGCGAGCGGAAATGTGGGTGAAGATCATGTCGTCCCACCCGTGCAGTGCCACGAGGCGGTAGAGCGCCGCCAGTTCAACCCGGGCGTTCCACTCCGCCTCGGATACCCTCGATTTCAGGGAAACAACGGCACCGTCGGCCATGATCGCAGTCCTCGTTCAGATCAGCAGCCCACGCTCGCGCCACAGCAAGCCGACGTCAAGATTCAGCTTCCGTTAACCGCGTCTTAGTGGCCGCGTTCTAGCTTGAGCAAGGCTGGCCTTCTGCCGGCGCGCCGGAGACGCCCGTGGTCCTCGTCCAGCTTGTGCCTGCCAGTCGTACCGCCGGCGTCGCGCCGCGACCCAGTGACCTGCTCGCCCTTGCGCATAACCCCAGCACAGAGGCCCGGCAGCGCCTGTTGCTGGGCGTCGTTGCCCTGTGTGACGCCTGCCCGCCAACCGGTGAGGTCTCCCCGGTTCTCAGCGAAATCTTTCTGACCCTCGCCCGCCAGGCGGAGCGCGAAGTGCGCAGGGTGTTGTCGGAGAAGCTGGCCCATGCCGAATGGGCCCCGGCCGCCCTCATCAATGTCCTGGCCCTCGATGAGATCGAGATCGCGCGGCCCATTATCGAGTCCAGTTCTATCCTGCAGGACGACGACCTGTTGCGGGTGCTGATCGAAGCTTCGCTCGAGCATCAGATCGCTGTCGCGCGCCGACCGAAGATCAGTGGCCGGGTGGCGGATGCGGTTATCGAAAAGGCTGAGCCAGCGGTTCTGATGGCCCTGACCTCCAACCGGACCGCAGAGATCAGCACCGAAGGCGTTCGGCGCCTGGTGGAGCACTCGCGCCGGATCGCCGGCCTGCGCGGCCCACTCACCCGACACCCCCTCCTGACCGAAGCCCTGGCGGAACAGCTCTACCAATGGGTCGGAACGGCCTTGCGGCAAGCCATTGCCGCCCGCTTCAACGTCGACGAACAGGCCCTCGCGGCCGCTGTACAGGATGCCGTTGAAGGAACCATTCACCCCGCACCCGTCGAGCCTCCATCGGCCGATCAAGGTGACCGCGACGAGATGGAACGACGTCTGATCGACAAATTGCAGTCGGCCGGACAACTGCGCGCTGGACTTCTGATCCGGGCTGTTCGGGAAAAGCGCCTCAGTCTGTTCGAACATGGTCTGGCGACGCTCGGTGGATTCACCGTCTCCCAGGTCCGATCGGCCCTGGCCGCGCCGACACCGGAAGCCCTCTATTATGCTTGCGCAGCCGTCGGGATCGATCGGGCGGTCTTCCCGACGCTATTGGTTGAACTGCGCAAACTGAATGAGTCCCTGCCCGGCGATCAGGGTGAGGCCGTCTGGCTCAGAGGAGCCTTGTCCCAGGGGTCTGCGGTGCGGGCCTTCAAGGTTCTGGTCGGCAGCGATCACCCCGAATTGCAAGCCGCCGTTTGACTTCGCCGTCCGGCTCGGCTTGCGTAGCCAGGTGACCGATCCAGCGCCGGCCCAAATCCGCATTGCCTTCGCCGCCTCGGACCGACCCGAGGCACAGGCGGCGCGTGAGCGGCTGATCGCGCGTTACGGTTCGGCCGATCCCGCTGACGCCCAGGTGATCGTGGCCTTGGGCGGTGACGGCTTCATGCTGGAGACGCTGCACACCGTCATGGAGCAACGAACGCCGGTGTTCGGCATGAACCGCGGCTCGGTCGGCTTCCTGATGAACGATTTCGAGGAAGAGGGACTGCTTGAGCGGCTGTCCGGGGCCGGCCGCGCCGTGATCCACCCCCTGCAGATGGACGCTTGGACCGAGGCCGGCCAGGCACACAGCGGCCTGGCGATCAACGAGGTGTCTCTCCTGCGTCAGACAAGGCAGAGCGCAAAGCTCCGAATCTCGGTCGACGGTCGTGTCCGGCTCGAAGAACTGTCCTGCGACGGCTGCATGTTGGCCACGGCGGCGGGATCGACCGCTTACAATCTTTCGGCCCATGGCCCCATCATTCCCCTCGATTCCCGAGTTCTCGCACTGACCCCCATCAGCGCCTTTAGGCCCCGGCGTTGGCGCGGTGCCCTGCTGCCGCATCAGTCGAAGGTCTGCTTCGAGGTTCTGGAGCCCGACAAGCGGCCGGTCAGTGCCACCGCCGATGATCTTGAAGTCAGGCGCGTGGCACGGGTTGAAGTTCGCGAGCGCCGCGACATCGCATTGACCATGCTGTTCGACGCCGGCCGCTCGTTCGAGGAAAGGGTCCTGGCCGAGCAATTCGCCTCCTGACCGGCATGCACCCCTTTTTAAGGACGGGGGTGCGAGGGTCCGGACAGTCCGTTTTCAGGAGTCAGCCGTGAGCAACCCGGCCCAGGTCATTCGCCCGCCAAACACCCTTCGCATGAAGGTCGGTGGAGGCTTTGGCGGGATAGACGCCGGCGCCATCGCCAAGGCGGAAGAAGCCCTGAAGGCGATGTCGTCGCAGTTCGGGCAATGGCTTCAGGACGAGATCGTCAAGCTCGACAAGGCCCAGGCGGATATTCGCACCATCGGGTATAACGCAGCGACGGCCGAGGCCCTGTATTTCCGCGCCCATGACCTGAAGGGCCTGGGTACGACCTATCAATATCCATTGGTGACCCGCCTCGCAGGGTCGCTCTGCAAGATGATGGATGATCCGGCCAAGCGAATGACGGTCCCACCGGTATTGGTCGATGCCCATATCGACGCCATCAAGGCGGTGGTTCGCGACGAGATCCAGACCGACGACCATCCAGTCGGCAAGGTGTTGGCCGAGACACTCGAAGCCAGGGTCATCGCCCATCTGGGCTGACGATCCGCCCGACGCCCGGCCATTACCTGACGCCCGCCCCCGGCGGGCGTTTTGCCGTCAGGCGGCGGCGCTGACCTGGGCCTTTACAGGCAGCGGATCATGGTCCAGCCGTTCCATCAAATAGGCCAGATCTTCGCGCGGTGCATTGGGACGCTGCGTCAGGAAGCGCTCCAGCATCTGCTGACGGAAGCCGTCGCCCGATGTATCGGCACCCTCGGCCTGCAGCGTGCGCCAAGTGTCGACTCCGGCGCGATAGGCCTGGAACAGGCGCGGCGGCAATCCCGCCCGGTCGTAGATGGCTTTCAGCCCCAGCGGTCCGGCGTCGTGGATCATCAGCCATGCCCGTGCGTGCGGGGTCCCCGCCAATTCGGCAACGCCGTGCTCGAACAACGCCATCTGTCCCCGCGCCAGCGCGCGCAGGAGCAGCGAGGCGGTCAGAACACGACGCGCGTTCAGCTTGCTCACGAACTGGGGCAGATCGGCCTGGTTGGACGCCTGGTCCACCAGATCGACCGTGGCACGTTCGCGAGCGAAGGCGGCCAGCCGAATGGCGGTCTCCGGTGCTACAGCGTGGCGGGTAACGAGATGCTCGCGCACCGCCTCTGATGCCAATTCAACCAGTCGCTCGGTCACGGAGAGCGGAAGGACCTGACGGTAGGCGATAGCGGCGACAATCTCCGGCGAAGTGCCGAAGCGGTCGATGCACCGACCCAGCGCCGCCTCGGCGACATCCGCATTGTCATTGGCCGCCAGGGTCCGCACGGCCTGCTCGCAGCCAACTTCGGCCAGGGCGGTCGCTACATCCCGGCCGACTCCCGGCCGACCTGCCACCGCGACCTGACGTAAGGGCGACCCAGCCTGGACGATCTCGATCAGGTCCTCGTCTGAAAAGGCCGGCGAGAAATTGATCAGCGGCAGGGCCACACTGTCGACATCGGCCGCCAGCCTGCGCGCAACGTCGCGGGGAATCAGGTCCGACGATTTCAACGTCACCGCCATCGCCCGCCGCACCAGTTCAGCCGCGTCCTGGGCCAGCATGCGCAGGATCTTCTGGGCCGCCTCGCGATCTTCGTCGCAAAGCTCAGCCCGCTCCATGCTGCGGCACAGCTTATGCGTGGCAGCGGCGCGTTCGTCCGCGTCGGTCGCCTTGATCAGGCGCCGGATATCGATCTCGGTCAGTCGGGCTCGGTAGGCGGTCATGGTCGGATCCAGGCTTTGCTCGTCAGCATCGGCCCACCATCCTTAACGGGCGGTTCACCATCGCCGGATTCGATGTCAGACGCCCGTGGTAGTCCCGGGACCGAATGCCCCGCCGAAGCCCCCACCCTTGCCCTGTCCGTCCTGACCCAACAGCAGGGCCAGCAGACTCTGATCCTGCTTGAGCCGGTCTAGCCGTGCCGCCAGCATCTGGTCCCGCTCGGACAGGTCCGGCGCAACCGTCGTGCCACCCGCAGCTGACGCCGGCGCGCCGTCGCCGGCGCTGCGCTGCAGGTTCGCGTGAACCTCGGCGATGGTCGCTGGTCGACCGTCCCTGTAGAAGATCGACCGGTTCGCAGCCGCCGCTTCAGGGAACAGCGACGCGGCACTGGAACCCGGCCTCCTCTCCATGGCGTCCATCAACTGGGCCGCACCCGCAGGGCCGAGAAAATGCGCCGCATACAGATCACCTGCCCCCGGCTCACGGCCGGAGCGACCCCGCAGATAGGCTGCGTTCGACGCCGTGAGTTCCGCAGCCATGGTCGATGCCGCCTGCGGGTCAAACCTCAGATCCAGCACGACATTGCGCGCCGACCCTTCGACCCGCCAGCGCCCGTCGCCTCCCCGATAGATCAGATCGGCATACTGGCCGTAGCCGTGCTTTGCGCCATGCGCCTTTACCGTACCGAGCCAGGTTTGCTCGATGAACTGGAACAACCCGGCGGCGGACGATGTAGGAGCCCGGGCCGAGGGGTTCATGGCGCTTTCCCGGCGCGCCGTACGAACCAGAAAATCGGCGTCCACACCCGTAGCATTCGAGGCACGCCGGATGGCGGCCTCAACTCCTCCGGCGGATGGAATCGGTCCGATGGTCATGTGCCAGGAGGCTGGAGGTTCATGGTTAATCAAATCCTAACAGCAATCCCCGGGTCCACATGCCATTTACCTTCGGGGGCCGCCGCCACGGTGGCGCTTTCAAGGCAAGGCTCGCCCCAAACTTGCCGTGAGGCCAGCGCTCAACTTGCCCGTGGGATGCGGTGGGGACGGCGACAGACAGGGACAAGACGGCCATGATGATCAAGACAGCGGGCGGCCCCGGACTGGTGAGCCCAATCGATTTCCACGAACGCAGGAGGCCCCGGTTCTCGAAAACGACCTGGATCGCCGTCGGCATAGTAGCGACGGCCCACCTCGGCCTCGGCGCGGCGCTGTATTTCCAGCGGTTCGAAATGCCCTTGCCGGATGCGACGCCGACATCGAGTCCGCTCGAGATCACCATGATCCGACCGGAACCCAAGCCCCTTCCAGAGCCGAAACCGGTAGACGCCGCACCGCCCAACACCCGGGTTAACGAACCCACGACCCCGGCCCGTGATGTGGAGACCGTGTTCTTGACCCAGGGGGATACGGTCGCCGACAGCACAAGCATCACCACCGCGACGCCGTCGCCAGAGCCGGTCAACAACGTGACCCCGGTCGAAACCGTGCAGCCGCAGCCTCCCGCCATCATCCGCAACCCCAGCTGGTCGCGGCAGCCGTCGGCCGAGCAGATGAAACGGGCTTACCCCGAACGCGCGACGACCGCCGGCGTCACCGGCTCGGCGTCGCTGAACTGTCTGGTCCTGCCCTCGGGGGCTGTGACGGACTGCAATGTCCTGCGGGAGACTCCCGGCGGCTATGGCTTCGGCCGCGCGGCACAGGGTCTGTCGCGCTACTTCCGGGTCAATCCTCGGACCGTCAACGGCGCGGCGGAGGGATCGCGCGTGAATATCAACCTGCGCTTCGCCCCGCCGGAAGACTGATCAGGCGAACCTGAGCGGATCGAGGGCGGCGGCGTCCGCTACCGGCGGCCTGCCCTCGATTCCGTCCGCTGCTATCCGGGCGACCAGCGGCCCCAGAAGCCAGCCGTTACGGCGAGGTGCCAGGGCGAGATACAGGCCCGGCTCGCCAGACGATCCGGCGAGCGGCAGGCCATCGGCAGTCGCGC
>JAIESL010000043.1 GCA_019746095.1 Caulobacteraceae bacterium | reverse complement strand
TGATAGGTTCCTGTCATTGGGTCGGGCGGTCAGCGATTTTCTCGCGCCGCCCGCGTTTGCGACAGAACTTCGCCCACGAAGGCGGGGTCGGCCAGAGGTTTGGTGATCCGTTTCCGCAGTTGACGTCTGAAATTGCAGCACCGCCGACGGGTGACCGTCTTCGGAGCGCACAGCTGTCTTCGGTGTTTGCGTACCGCCTTCCCTGCGCCGGGAAAGGAATGACATGACCACCAAGAGCGTTCTGGAATTCAAGGTTGGCGACGCGGTCGTCTATCCGGCGCACGGCGTCGGCAAGGTCGCGGCCGTTGAGGTCCAGGAAGTCGCCGGCATGTCGCTGGAAGTCTATGTCGTCACCTTCGACCACGAGAAGATGACCCTGCGGGTCCCCACCAAGAAGGCCAAGACGGCCGGCCTGCGTTCGCTGGCCGCCGACGATGTGGTGACCAAGGCGCTGACGACCCTGAAGGGCCGCGCCCGCATCAAGCGCACCATGTGGTCGCGCCGCGCCCAGGAATATGAAGCCAAGATCAATTCGGGCGACCTGATCTCGATCGCCGAGGTGGTCCGCGACCTGCACCGCGCCGACAGCCAGCCGGAACAGTCCTATTCGGAGCGTCAGCTCTATGAATCGGCCCTCGACCGCATGGCCCGTGAAGTCGCCGCGGCCAACCGGATCGACAAGGACGCTGCCGTCCAGCTGCTGTCCAAGTCGCTGAGCGCCAAGAAGGCAGTCATCGCTGCGGCTGAAGCGGCGGAAGACGCGGCGGAAGAAGCCGAAGCGGCCTGATTTCGACGCACATCGCAGAATGACGAAAGGCCCGGGAGCGATCCCGGGCCTTTTGCTTTTCGGGCGCTGTCGCTCAGGACGGTCCGGCGAACAGCAGGGGACGGTCCTCGTCGGCCGGTCTGGCCCCCTCGAGCGGACGGGGTTCCACCTCCCGGCGGTGACGGGAGAAGACGATCAGGCTGAGGCAATAGCCAACGACGGCGCTGCCGCCATATCCGACCACCGGGGTCGGATAGTTGCCCAGGGCCGCCGCCGCGATGATCGCGGCCCAGACGGCACCGAAAGTGGCCCAGGCGGATGGCTCAAGGTCCTTCCTCCGGACGGCACCAAGGGCCGGCACTACCAGCAGCGCCGAGCCCAGCAGCACGGCCGCGCCCGCCAGCGGGTGGATGCCGAAGGATGAGTAGAGGATCCGGTCCACAAACGGCACGGCCGGCGACGGGTCCGCCTGCACCAGCGCCACGACGAGGCCGGCAATCGACAGGCCCGCCGCGGCCAGGCTCCGCCGGTCCGTCCGGGTCAGGGCCAGCACCGCAAGACCGGCGGCGAGCGCGCCGGCCATGCCGCGGTCGGGCTGCAGGGCGAGCGCCAGCGCGGCCAGGGCGACCCCGCCCAGCGACAGGAGATCGCGCGAGCGGGCGAACAGAACGGCCATCAAGGGCACGATCATCAGGCCGGGCTGGATCGCAAGCGGGCCGAGGGCCACCCATCGGGTGACGCCGTCCGCACTGACACCCCACAGGCTGACCCCCAACAGGATCAGGCCCAGCAGGAGGTTGATCGGACCTGGGGCCAGATGCCCCCGCCGGTCGGCCAGGACCAGAATGCCGAGGGTGACCAGGCCGAAGGCCAGGGCCACCACATTCATCAAAAGATAGGAAGCCGGTGCGCCCCCCGCTGCCATATAGGCGAGGCCGAGGCCGGTCGCCCCGATCCCGCAGCCGACAGCCAGACCGCGCGGCCCGAACAGGTCGTCGAGATTCATTGTGTCCTCCCCTCGTGAGCTCAATTTCGAAAACCTGAACCGGATCGCTTCCCCGAGCGCCCATGACAGGCAGCCGAGCAGGAACGGCAGGGCCTCGCCGGGCCGGTCCAGGCTCCGGGCCTCCGCGATCGCAGCCTCGCCCCAGGGCTGCAACGATGGCGGCAGAAGGCGGCGGATGAGGCCGGAGACCAGATCCACGACGGTCATCGGGCCGGCGCGCCTTCGAGGGCCCCGTCGCCCGCCACAGGCACCGTGGGATGTGCGGCCGCCAGGCTGCAGCCGGCCGCCGTCAGCCTGTACACATGCCGCGGTGGTCGACCTGCGACGCCGGAGTCCTGCCAGTCGGCCGTCAGATAGCCCTGGGCTTCCAGACGGGTCAGCAGCGGGTACAGGGTCCCGGACTTGATCTGGGTCTCACGGCAGAGGTCATAGCCGTGCCGCCCCCTGGCACCGGCCTGGATGAGGGCGGCCAGCACCCGGCGGGCGGCAGGCGAGAGTGAGCGGTGACGTGTCATGACGAAATAAATCTACATATGTAGATTTAATTCAAGTCCGGGTTTGGGCGGACCACAAATCCGTTCCGGGCATTGTTCCATCACAAAGCAGGCTCGTCCCCGTTCCGGCAGGTGTCGGCACGGACACCTGTTCAACGGAGGCGACGCGATGACCCAGTTCCACCATATCCGTCTCGAACTCGCCCGCGAGCCCGGCCATCCCGTCGGTGCGCCGGATGAGGGCTATGACATCGTCGCCCCGCTGGACAGCGACGGCCGCCTGGACGGGGATGCCCAGCGCGCCGGGTCCGGCCGCGGCCACGTCCGGCGCTTCTCGGGCAACCAGACGGTCAGCACCGGCCAACTCCGGCACGGGCCGGGTGGACGGTGGGTGCTGGACATGGACGATGGCGAGGCGGACGACGCCGTCGGCTTCCGCTTCGGCGAGGAGCGGTTCGTGGCCGGCGAATATGTCAGCCTCTCGCTGCCGACAGGCGAGCAGCACACCTATGTCGTGGCGCGGGTGGTCGAGGTCTGAACCCCGGATCAGGCCCTAGAAATACTCGGCATTGGCCGGGCACTGGGCCGCGATCCGGCGGGCGGTGATGCTGGCCGGAATATAGGGCGTGCCGCGCGCGAGCTGGGCTCCGCCGGTGAAGCGGAAACTCTCGGGCGCATAGGGGCCGCGCAGCCGGACATTGACCCGGCGGCCCTTGCGGTCCTGGCAGGTGCCCTCGAACCGGGCGTTGCCGTTGCCGACCACACGGACCGGATAGGTGCACTGCCAGCGGCGCGTCGAGAGCCCGCCGAAGAAGCGGTTGATCTCGCTTGGCCGGACGCATTTGGTCTCGGTGTCGCGGACGCCGAGGGCACTCGTCGTGTACTCCCAATAGCCGGGCAGCACGCTGTCGGCCGGGGCCTGGGGGACCATGGCGGCGTTCGTCATGGCAGCGGGGGCCATAAGGGCGGCTCCGGCGAGCACGGCGATGGCGATCAGGCGGTTGTTGGTCATGACGTCCCCGAATACGGCAGGTGTTCAGCCTAGCCTCATTATGTGGCGGGAATTGAACAGGGGCTGAACGGCCGTCGAGCCTTGACGAAACGCGCTCACCTCCTCTATACGCCCCCCTCTCGCGCAGGAGGCTCCTCGCGCGAACCTGTTTCATGCGTCCGTCGTTCTGCGGACCGCACCCGAAGGATAGTCCCATGTCGCGTCGCTGCGAACTCACCGGTATCGGCCCGATGGTCGGCCACAGCGTGAGCCACTCGAACATCAAGACCAAGCGCCGCTTTCTGCCGTCGCTGAAGACGGTCAAGGTCGCTTCGGAAGCCCTGGGCCAGACCTTCAGCCTGCGGATTTCGAACGCCGCCCTGCGCACCCTCGACTTCAAGGGTGGCCTGGATCCCTTCATCGTCAAGGCCAAGGACGAGCAACTGTCGCTGGCCGCCCAGCGCATCAAGCGTCAGGTCAAGGCCAAGATCGCCGAACAGGCCACCGCCGCCTGATCTGGCGTCAGTGTTGAGATTTGAAAGGGCCGGTGGAAACACCGGCCTTTTTGTTTGCGCGATCCGCACCCGTCATTAGGCTGGCGACCTCGTCCCGGGGAGCCTGCCGTGTCCATCAATGCCTGCCGCGCCGCCCTGATGGGTGCCTCCATGCTGACGCTCACGGCCTGCGTCTCGGTGACGGTGACACGCGGCACGGAGACGGTCCCCGTCGCGGTCCAGGCCGCCACCGTCAGCGTAACGCCCGCGCGCGAATCGACCGCCTTCACCCTCGGCACCGACCAGCCGCGCACGCCTGAACAGCTGGCCATGGTGTTCGACAAGGCCGATCTGTCGATCAGGGTCATGCCCGAGACGAAGACCATCGACGCCGTCGCCGTGCTCGACTTCACCGCCACCGCGCCGCTGACGGCGGTGGTGGTCGAGCTGGACACCCTGCTGACCGTCTCGTCCGTGCAGGTCGACGGGCGCGAGATTCCCGCCGGCGAGGGCGGCTGGCACAATCCCGAGGGGCGGATGACCATTCCGCTGGCCGCGCCGCTGGCGGCCGGCGGCTCGGTTTCGGTGCGGATCGCCTATGCCGGGGCCCCGCGCGTGGCACCGCGGGCACCGTGGGACGGAGGTTTTGTGTGGGCCACGACCGTGGACGGCTCGCCGTGGATCGCCACCGCCGTCCAGCCCGAGGGCTGCGACATCTTCTGGCCCTGTATCGATCATCCGCTGGCCGAGCCGAAGCGGGTGGACATGCACATCACCGTGCCGTCGAACCTGGCCGCGCCGTCGAACGGGCGGTTCATGGGGACGGTCGATCATGGCGACGGCTGGACCACCTGGAACTGGAGCGCGGCCAATCCCAACACCTATGCCATCGCCCTGAACATCGGCCCGTATGACGAGGTGCGCAGCGACTATCGGAGCCGGTTCGGCAATGTGATCCCGATGTCCTACTGGCACCTGCGATCGGACGACCCGGCCAAGGTCGCGGCCCTGTTCGCCCAGTTCGCGCCCATGATGGACTTCTATGAAGCCACCGTCGGCCCCTACCCCTTCGGCGACGAGAAGATGGGGGTGGTCGAGACACCGCATCTGGGCATGGAGCACCAGACCATCAACGCCTATGGCAACGCCTATCGCCTCGACGGCAAGGGTTATGACTGGCTGCTGCATCATGAGCTGGCCCATGAGTGGTTCGGCAACCAGATGACCAACCGCAATGCCGACGACATGTGGCTGCACGAGGGGCTGGGCAGCTATATGCAGCCGCTCTACCTGCGCTGGCTGCACGGCGAACGCTATATGCAGGCCGAGCTGCAGGAGCAGCGCCGCGACCTGATCAACCGCTTCCCGGTGGTCACCGGCACCGACCGGGCCGAGGACGATGTGTACAAGAGCGAGGTCGGCCCGGGGCTGGACCTGTACAACAAGGGCTCGCTGGTCGCCCATTCGCTGCGCATGCTGATCGGGGACGAGGCCTTCTTCCGGTCAATCACCCGGCTGATCTATGGCATGGCGGACCCCCGCCCCGGCAGCTTTTCCCCGCGCTACGGCACGACCGATGAATTCCTCGCCTTGGCCAGCGAGGAGTCCGGGCAGGACCTGACCTGGTTCTTCCGCGGCTACCTCTACCAGGCCGCCCTGCCAGACCTGCGCCAGACCCGCGAGGAAGGCCAACTGTCGCTGGAGTGGGTCACGGGCGACGGGGCCGCCTTTCCCATGCCGGTGGAGGTCGAGATCGACGGCCGCCGCCAGACCGTGGCCATGGGCGGCGGGCGCGGCGGGATCGCGGTTCCGGCCGGTGCCCATGTGCTGATCGACCCGGACAACAAGGTGCTGCGCCGGGACATCTTCATCGAGGAATGGAAGGCCGCGGGCGGCCGCTGACTCAGGCGGCTTCGGCCCTGACCGACTGTCGCACCAGCCGGCACGCCCCCTGGGTGGTCAGGAAGGCGATGTCGGCGGCGTCGCGGCCGCAGGCGATGCGGACCAGACCCTCGACCGGGGCCAGGCCGGTCGGATCGACCAGCCACCAGCCGTTCGACAGCCAGACTTCGAAGACGGCGTGGAAATCCGGCGGGTTCAGCTGATACGCAAAGGCGCTGACCGCCCGCGCCGGAATGCCCGAGGCGCGGCACAGGGTGATGCCCATATGGGTGAAGTCGCGGCACACCCCGGCCCGGTCGATGAAGGTCCTCGCCGCCGTGGTCTCGCTGTCGGACGAGCCGGGCTCATAGTCGATCTCGGCCTTGATCCAGTCGAGGATCTTCAGCACCCGGTCACCGCCTATCGTGCCGCCGAAGGTGCGTTCGGCGAACCGGCCGAACTGGTCCGAGGGGCAGTAGCGGCTCGGGTTGAGATAGGTCAGGACCTCGGCCGGCAGGTCGTTCCAGTCGTGCTGGATCGTCACCGGCGGCAAGCCCTTGAGCACGCCGTTGTCGACCACCGCCCGATAGATCAGCGCCACCTCGCCCGACAGATGGGCCCGCAGGGTCCGGGCCCCGAACTCGAGGTCCTCATCCTGGATGAAGTCGATCACCGGGGTGGTCGTCAGACTTTCCTCGAGAATGGTCTGGCCCGGCCAGTGGGCGACCTGGATCTTGTAGATGGCGTCGGTTGGGGGATCGAAGCGATAGACGAGTTCAGCGCTGACGCGGATTTTCATGAGGGTTCGACTGAAGCAGGACGGACCTCACGTCAACGGCGCGGACAGGCCCTCCGTTCCGAACCTACGGCTCCAGCTCGATATCCCAGTAGAGATAGTCCAGCCAGCTCTGGTGCAGATAGTGCGGCGGGAAGCGGCGGCCGTATTCCTGCAGCTGCCAGGCGCTCGGGCGGTGAGGGGCGTTGCGCAGGGGCATGCCGGCCTGTTGCGGCGTCCGGCCACCCTTCCGCAGATTGCAGGACGAACAGGCGGCGACGATGTTTTCCCATGTCGTCCGGCCGCCACCCGAGCGGGGGATCACATGGTCGAAGGTCAGTTCGGCGGAGGCGCTGCAATACTGGCAGGTGAAGCCGTCGCGCAGGAAGACGTTGAAGCGGGTGAAGGCCGGCTGGCGGTTCTGGTCGACATAGTTCTTCAGCGCGATCACGCTGGGCAGGACCATGTCCATGGAGGGGCTGCGGACCACCTTGTCATAGGTGGAGACCACGTCGACACGGTCCTGATAGACTGCCTTGACCACTTCCTCCCACGGCCAGATCGACAGGGGATAGTAGGACAGGGGGCGGAAGTCGGCGTTAAGCACCAGGGCGGGCCAACCGGACAGGGGACGGCTCTGGACCCGCATCAGGTCCTCGCCATTCGGGAGGGGCTCATCGACGCTACCGGACTGAAGACACGTCTCCTTCCCTGGTTATGGTCAAAGCCTAGACCTGATTCGACGGCTTGGCGATGACGGCGGGGCGACGGTTCCGTAACGCTCAGCCGCGCGAGGGCGTTCCCGGAAACGCGGGCAGGCTCCAGCCCCAGACCAGGGCACCGGCGCGCAGAGCGAAGCCGCAGGGGGCCGCGATCAGGGCCGCCGGCCACGCCTCCAGGCCCAGCGCGCGCGCGGCGACGAAGACCGTGGCGGCCAGAAGGGCGGCGGAGACGGTGATCTCGCGCCGCAGGAGGATCGACGGCTGGCCCGCCAGCAGGTCGCGCACCACCCCGCCGAAACAGGCGGTCAGGGCCCCCATGACGATGCAGATCAGCGGTGCGACCTCATAGGCCTCGGCCTTGGCCGCGCCCATGACCCCATAGGCGGCCAGGCCGATGGCATCGAGCCACAGCAGGGCCCGGAACCGCCAGGGCCGGGCCCCGACCATCCAGACGGCGAGCGAGGCCAGCAGGCAGACGGCGATATAGCGCCAGTCCTGTACCCAGAAGACCGGGGCTCCGATCAGCAGGTCGCGCAGGGTCCCGCCACCGACGCCGGTGATGGCGCCGAAGAAGGCGAAGGTGACCAGATCGTGCCGCTGCTGCGCCGCAGCCAAGGCCCCCGTGGCGGCGAAGACCGCGACACCGGCGAAGTCGAGCGCGCCCAGCACGGTCTCGGGATCGGTCAGGGCGGGATCGACGATAGGGCTCATGCGGGACGGTCCTCCAGCGCGACCTCACCGCGCTTGACCGCTCCATACCATCCCCACAGCAGATGCGCCGCCACACTGCGATGGGGTCGCCAGATTTCAGCGCGGGCAGAGGCCTGTTTGGCGGTCGGCCGCAGGGTCGCGCCGTCAGCCCAGCGCATGGCCTCCTGCAGGGCGATGTCGCCGGCCGGAAAGACGTCCTGCCGCCCCTCGCAGAACATCAGGAACGTTTCGGCCGTCCACTGGCCGACCCCGTTGATCGCGACCAGGCGCGCGATGGCCTCTTCGTCCGAAAATCGCTCCAGATGACCGAAATTGATCCGGCCCTCTACGTGGGCGCGGGCGATCTCATGGGCATACCGGGCCTTCTGTCCGGACAGTCCGAAGGTGCGCAGCTCGGCCGGGTCACGCGCCAGAACCGCCTGCGGCGTGATCTCGCCACCCAGCCCGTCCACCACCCGCTTCCAGATGGCGGCAGCGGCGGCGACCGAGACCTGCTGATCCACGATCATGTGCAACAGGCCCTCATACCCGCCGGTGCGCACCCGCCATTCGAAGACGGGGGTCCCGGCATGCGCGCGCGCGAGGGCCGGGTCGCTGGCGACGAGCGCCTCGCGGGCGGCGGCGATCTGGACGGGTGTGGGGACGGCGGGCACAGGACCTCATCGACAGGATGCGACAGCCGATTTAAGCCTTCAGCCATGCTCAGTCTGGCCGAACTTCTGTACCCGATCACCCCCGCAGAGTTTTTCGCGGACTACTATGGCCGAAAACCGCTGCATATTCCCGCGACGGAAGGGACGCGGAAGCGCGAGCTCCTGACCTGGGACGCCTGGAACCACCTGCTGAACCAGCCGGGCATGTGGACCTCCCAGACCCTGCGACCGGTCCGGGACAATATTCCGGTGCATCCCGACCAGTACTGCCGGACGGTCCAGACGGTGAACGGTCCGGTCAGCCGCCCCTGGATGCCCAAGCTGGATGTCTTCCTGTCCAGCGGCGCGAGCCTGGTCGCCAATGATGTGCATCACCTGCACCCGCCGGTGACCCGCCTGGCCGCCATGCTGGGCGAGTGCTTCGCCGCGGCGGTGGGCAGCAATGTCTATTTCTCGTCCGAAGGCATCCGGGCCTTCGGCAGCCACTATGACACCCATGAGGTATTCGCCGTTCAGACCGAGGGCGAAAAGACCTGGAACCTCTATGCAAGCCGGGCCGAGAACCCCGTCGACTCCTTGCCGGACAGTGCCGAGGCCCGCCGCTGGCTGGAGCAGACCCGGGGAGCGCTGGTCCAGGAGGTCCGGATGCAGGCCGGCGACCTCCTGTATGTGCCGCGCGGCTGCTATCACGACGCCCTCGCGACGGACGGGCCGTCACTGCATGTCACCTTTGGCGTCAATCCGCTGGACGGCCGGTCGATCATGTCGCTGCTCGGCCTGCTGGCCCAGCAGTCCCCCCTGTTCCGGGACTGGCTGCCGTCGGCGCGCCTTGAAGGCGGCGAGCCACTGAAGGCCCGTCTGAAGGCCCTGGGGCAGATCCTGGCCGAATGTTCGGCTTCGCCGGCCCTGGCCGAGGAGATCGGCCGGATCCAGCAGCGCCAGATCGAGAGGCCGGTGGAATTCAGCCTGCCCCGACTGACGCCGATCAACCTCTATAGAACGACAGGCCGGGCCTTTCCCGAGACGGGTGTCGACATTCGCTTCATCTTCGACTGGGCCATTGCCCAGCGCCAGTTCGCCGCCGCCGACATGGTCGCCCATTTCGACGTCCTGTCCGAGGCGCAGGTTCTCGAAGGCCTTGCCGCCGCCGAGGCGGCCGGAGCCGTGCAGAAGGTCTGACCCATGGTCCAGGTCACCCGGTTTGCACCCTCGCCGACGGGTCTGCTGCACAGGGGGCACGCCTTCTCCGCCCTGACGGCCTGGCATGCGGCGCAGGCGGGCGGGCGCTTCCTGCTGCGTCTGGAAGACATAGATCCGACCCGCTGTCGGCCGGAGTTCGAGGCCGCCATCCTGGAAGACCTGGGCTGGCTGGGTCTGGACTGGGAACAGCCGGTCCGGCGTCAATCCGATCATCTGGCGGACTATGCCGGGGTCATCGAGGCGCTGCAGCGGCGAGGCCTGCTCTATCGCTGCTTTCGAACCCGCAAGGAGATCCTCGACGCCATCGGCGACGCGCCGCACGGGCCAGGGGAAGCCGCCACTCCAGGGCCCCACACGCCGGCTGAGGAGGCAGCCTTCCTCGCGGCGGACCGGCCCTTCGCTTGGCGTCTGTCGCTGGACCGGGCGCGCGACGCCCTGGGTGAAGCGATCTGGAATGCCTTGGCCTTCATCGAGGAAGGGGCCGGTCCGGACGGCGAGCGCGGGCGGATCAAGGCTCGGCCGGAGACGGCGGGCGACGTCATCCTGGCCCGCAAGGATGCCGCAACGGCCTATCACCTCGCCGTCACCCACGACGACGCCCTGCAGGGCGTGACCCATGTGATCCGGGGCGAGGACCTGTTCGAGGCGACGCACATCCAGGTGCTGCTGCAGACCCTGATGGGCTGGCCGACACCGGTCTATCGCCATCACCGTCTGCTGGCCGGTGAGGATGGCCGGCGCTACGCCAAGCGCGACCGGTCCGTGACCCTGGCCGAGTTCCGCGCCGCCGGTGTCACGCCGGCAGGTCTGAGAGCGGAACTCGGCTTCTGATCAGGGAGCCAGCCGGCCCTTCGACTTTGACGCCGGGAAGACGATGGTCTCGTCGGGGGCCTCGGCCGCCGCACCGGGGCCGCCGATGGACCGCAGGATGTGGCGGATGATGTTGAGACGCGCGGCCTTCTTGTCGTCGGTAGCGACCACGGTCCAGGGCGCGTGGTTGTGGTCAGTCTCGTCCAGCATCCGGTCGCGGGCCTTGCTGTAGTCTTCCCAGCGGGCCTGGGCCTCGGCGTCCAGGGGCGACACCTTGAACCGTTTCAGCGGGTCCTGGATCCGCTCGGCCAGTCGCCGCGCCTGCTCGACCTTGGAGATGTCGAGCCAGAGTTTGATCAGGGTCATCCCGTCGTCGGCGAGCATGCGCTCGAACAGGGGGGCGTCGGACAGGAACTGGACGTGCTGCTCCGGCGTGCAGAAGCCCATCACCGGCTCGACCCCGGCGCGGTTGTACCAGGAGCGGTTGAACAGCACGGTCTCGCAGTCGGCCGGCAGGTGCGGGACATAGCGCTGGAAATACCACTGGCTGGTCTCGCGCTCGGTCGGCTTGGACAGGGCGACGACCCGGGTCTGGCGTGGCGACATGTATTCGATGATGCGCTTGATCGCGCCATCCTTGCCGGCGGAGTCGCGGCCCTCGAAGATGATCAGGGTCTTGCGGCCCTGTTCGATGGTCCAGTGCTGGGTTTCAACCAGCAGGACCTGGAGTTGCTCGAGGTCGGCGTCGTAGGTGTCTGATTTCTTGCTCATGGCGACACGATGCGCCTCGCCCGGCACCGGGGCAATGCGGCGGGCGGACAGGGCCCGAACCTGTCCACCTTCTCCTGTGCAGGCCGAACGGGGGTCGGCTAGGATCAGCGGGACAGAGATGGAGCCTCCCATGTTCGCCACGCGCCGCGCCCTGCTGGGGAGCCTCGCCGCCCTGCCCGTCCTCGGTGCCTGTCCGGCCCTGGCCCGCGTCAGAAACACTGATGCGGCCGCCGAGGCGGCGCTGGACGCCGTCTTCGCCGAGGCCGCACCGCCCGCCCTCGCCGCCGGGATCGTGACCCGCGAAGGGCTCGGCTGGGCCGGGGTGCGGGGCCTGCGCCGCGCCGGTGCAGGGGATGCGGCCACGCTGGAGGACCGCTGGCACCTGGGCTCCAACACCAAGGCCATGACCGCCGCCGTCTGCGGCCGGCTGGTCGACCAGGGCCGCGCCCGCTGGGCCATGCCCCTGGCCGAGGCCTTCCCGGGCCTGACGGTCGATCCGGCCTGGGCCGGGATCACGCTCGACGACCTGATGCACCACCGCGCCGGCCTGCTGGACGCCGGCCTGCTCGACCAGGCCTGGCTGATCGCGGCCCATGGCGACCAGAGGCCCCTGCCGGAACAGCGGACCGCCTTCGCGGCGCGGGCGCTCGCGGTGCCGCCCCGGGGCCCGGTAGGGTCCTTCGCCTATGGCAACGGCAACTACATCGTCCTGGGAGCGGCCATCGAGGCCCTGACCGGGCAGGCCTGGGAGGCGACGATGCAGGCCGAGCTGTATGCGCCGCTGGGCCTGACCACGGCCGGGTTCGGGCCACCGCGGGGCGAGGCACCATGGGGCCATCAGGGTGGCGTCGGCATCGATCCGGCGGGCCTGGCGGACAACCCCCGTGCCCTCGGACCGGCGGGCACGGTCCATATGAGCCTGGCCGACTATGCGCGGTTCGTGGCGGCCATGATGGGCGGCGCGCCGGGCTGGCTAAGCGAGGCAGCCCGCCGTCATTTGCTGACCCCCGCCGCCGGATCGCCGCCGTCCTATGGGGCCGGCTGGGGCGTGGTCAACGCGCCCTGGGCCGGGGTCGGCGGACCGGGGCCGGCGATCACCCACAACGGCTCCAATACGATGTGGTTCGCTACGGTCCTGGCGGCCCCGGAGCGGGGGCTCGGCTTCATCACCCTGTCCAACGACGGCGCGGCAGGGCAGCAGGCCTGCACGACCCTGATCCGGCGGCTGGCGGAGACCCGCGCCACGGCGTAGGGCTGTCGGCGCATGAAGCGTGATTTCGCAGATTTCTGGAACCTGCTGTGGGAGGCGGCGCTCGGCGTCTGCGCGGCCTTTGCCCTGCTGAACCTGTTCGCCCCGGAACAGGACCTGCCATGGAAGCCGCTGGATCTGAGCCGGCCGATCGGCACGGCGACGGCGGCCAAGGTGGCCGATTTCGAGCTGGCCCGGACCGCGGCTCCGGAAGAGATCACCGCCGTCACCGGGGCCTGTATGCAGGTGCTGCGCGAGGCGGGGGTGCAGGTCGAGCGGGCCGAGGACCGGGACGACGGCGGTTTCTGCGTCGTGCGCGGGGCGGTGCGGATCACAGGCGGGGCGGTCACCCCCCTGCCCGGCAACCCCGTGATCCAGTGCCCGCTGGCGGTGCGATACGTCATCTGGGAGCGCCAGGTGCTGCAGCCTGCGGCCGAGGAGGCGTTCGGCAGCCGGGTCTCCGGCCTGAACGATGTCGGCACCTACAGCTGCCGCCGCATCTATGGCCAGACCGACCCCAGCGCCCGGCCCAGCGAGCATGCGCGGGCCAATGCCCTGGACATCGGCGGGATGACCCTGGCGGACGGGCGGCGGGTCTCGGTGCTGGAGGACTGGCCCGGCGACGGACCGCGCGGGCCCGAGGGGGCGAGCTTCCTGCGGCGTATCCGGGACGGCGCCTGCCGGGTCTTCTCGACCGTGCTGAGCCCGGACTACAACGACGCCCATGCCAACCACCTGCATCTGGACGGGGCCCCGCGCCCGCTGTGCCGGTGATTTCCGGAACAATGTTCGCCCGACGCGCGAATCTGTTTGCGGTTGACCAGTCCCAAATTGCGCGAGAGAAAGTCAGCGCAGTCCGGATATCGCGCGGCCTCCACAACCGTGCTCGCTCCTTCACTGAACGAGCCGTCCAGCAGGACTGACGGGCCTCCCCCTCGGGAGGCCTGCCTGGAAAGCGCGTTCAGGAGACGCAATATGGCGACCGGCACGGTCAAGTGGTTCAACCCGACGAAGGGTTTCGGCTTCATCCAGCCCGATGGCGGCGGTCAGGACGTTTTCGTCCACATCACCGCGGTCCAGAAGGCGGGCCTGCAAGGGCTCGATGAGAACGCCAAGGTGTCTTACGAGCTGGAATCCCAGCGCGGCAAGACCTCGGCGGTGGATCTGAAGCTGGTCTGAGACCACGACTGACACCACAATCAGGGGGGCGCGGCGGCTTCGGCCTCCGCGCCTTTCTTTTTGACCGACGACCACTGCGCGAGGATGATCGCGCCCAGCACCACCCCGCCGCCGATGGCCTGCACCAGGGTCAGGGTCTCGGCGAAGAGGAGCCAGCCGAGGACGGCGGCGGCGATCGGCTGGATCAGGACGGTCACGGCAGTCAGGGCCGTGGGCAGCCGGCCCAGCGACCAGGCCACCCCGCCCTGCCCCACCACATGCACCACCCCCAGGCCGACGCAGGCGGCCCAGCCGCCCCATGAGCCGGGCAGCACATCCTCGCCCAGCACCAGGGCCACCAGCAGCAGGCCCGGGGCGGCGATGGCGGTCGACCACAGCATCACCCGCCCGGCCGAATACGCCCCGCGCGCGCCCTTCACGGCGATGAAATAGCCCGCGTACCAGAGGGCGGTAATGCCGGCGAAGACGTCGCCCAGCGGGGGGTTCGACCCCTGCCCGCCATCGGCCCCCAGCGACATGGTCACCGCCCCGGCGATGGCGGCGGCCAGCGCCACCAGGAACAGGGCCTTCGGCCGCTCGCGGAACAGCCACCAGCCGACCAGGGTCACCACCACCGGCGTCAGGTTGGTCAGGGTGGTGGCATTGGCGACCGAGGTCAGGGCGATGCTGTAGTGCCAGAAGCTGAGGTTCAGCACGAGCATGCCGCCCGCCAGCACCATCCAGTTCGACGGCCGGCCGATGCCCTCGCCGCCCGATCTGGCCGTCATCAGCAGCAGCCAGGGCAGGGCGAAGGCGAAGCGCCAGAAGCCCGAGGCCGCCGGTCCGGCATCCGTCAGCCGCACCAGGATCGGCGCAAACCCCAGCACCAGGGCCGCGAGGATCAGCACGATGAGGGCGGCGGCGCGGGAGGTGGGCATGGCAGGCGTATAGCGGCAGGCCGCACAGATTTCTCCCTCCCCCGCCGGGGGAGGGAGAGGTGTGTGATGACACTCCCCCGGAAAATCGCGAAACCCTGTCATCCCTCCCCTTTCGCCCCCTCTCCTTCGGCCGCGCGCACGGCCTCCAGCCGGGCCAGTTCGAGCTTCAGGTCGGCGAATTCGGGCGGCAGGTCGCGGCCGGCGATCAGGTCCTGGGCGAGGGTCAGGGCGCGCTCGCGCAGGAACATCCGCATCATGGCCTGTCCGGACTCGAACCGGGCGTCGGCCTCGGCCGGGTCCTCCTCGGCCCATTCGAGGACATCATTGAGGCGGGCGATCTCGGTGGCGGCGCGGGCCAGGCGGACGGCGTTCAGCCCCTCGCCGGTCTTCAGCGCATGGGCGGCATTGGCCAGGGCCCGGCGGGCGAGGTCGTCGGGGCGGATGTGCAGGGGCGCACGCCAGGCCGCCAGCACCGCCACTGGCAGCTGGCGTAGCTGCCAGGAACTGAGCGCCGTCAAAGCTGGGGTTGCTG
>JAIESL010000102.1 GCA_019746095.1 Caulobacteraceae bacterium | reverse complement strand
GGTCGCTCGTGAAGATGGGCACGACCGCCGCGCAGAAGAAGCTGTTCTTCAACCTCCGCAAGGCCAAGAGCCAGATCTCGGCCTTCGAGGAGGGCGACCTGCGCCCGGAACACCTCTCGGCCATCGCCACCAAACTGGGCGTGTCCGAGGAAGAGGTCACCAATATGAACCGCCGCCTCGGCGGTGACTCCTCGCTGAACGCACCCATCCGGTCGGACGGCGAAAGCGAATGGCAGGACTGGCTGGCCGACGACACGGCCGTCTCCCAGGAGACACAGCTCGCCGAAAGCGAGGAGAAGTCGATCCGCATGGGCCTGCTCCAGGAAGCCATGGAAGAGCTGACGGATCGCGAGAAGCACATCCTGACGGAACGCCGCCTGAAGGACGACCCGGTCACGCTCGAGGAACTGGCCAGTCAGTATGGCGTGTCGCGCGAGCGTGTGCGCCAGATCGAGGTCCGCGCCTTCGAAAAGCTCCAGAAGGCCATGCGCGCCGCCGCTGAAGAGCGCAATCTGGTCGACGCCTGATCCCGGCTCCGGGCGACCCCCACGGGTCGCCCGGGCTCAGGTGACCGCCGCCAGGGTCTGGTAGCGCGCGTCCCGCCAGCTTTCCGCGTCCAGGATCTCGCCCAGCACCTCGACCGCATCCCAGACATCGGCGTGCCGCACATACAGCGGCGCAAAGCCGAAGCGGATGACGTCCGGACTGCGGAAATCGCCGATCACACCCCGCGCGATCAGGTTCTGCATCACCGACCAGCCGTGCGGATGGCGGAACGAAACCTGCCCACCCCGGACACCCGCCTCGCGCGGACTGGCCAGTGTCAGGCCCTTGCCGGCGCATCGTGCCTCGACCCGCTCGATGAACAGATCGCCCAGCGCGCCGGCCTTTGCCCTCGCCGCCCCCATCTCCACCCCGTCGAATACGTCCAGGGCCGCATCCAGCGCGGCCAGGCTCAGGATCGGCGGGGTCCCGCAGAGCCACCGGTCGATGCCCGCGGCCGGTCTGTAGTCATCCACGAAATCAAACGGCCGGGCATGGCCCATCCAGCCGGACAGCGGATTTCGCAGCGCGGCCTGGTGGCGCTCGGCGACGAACAGCCAGGCCGGCGCACCGGGCCCGCCGTTCAGATATTTGTAGCCACAGCCTGCCGCCAGATCGGCCCCGGCGCGGTTCAGATCCACGTCCAGAACCCCCGCGCTATGGCTCAGGTCCCACAGGCCCAGGGCGCCCACAGCCCGGATCGCAGCGCCCAGCCCCGCCATGTCGCGCACCGCGCCGCTGCGATAGTGGACGTGGCTCAACAGGACCAGCGCCACACGGTCATCCAGTGCCGCCTCGATCTCGCCGGGCCGGACGACCCTCAGTTCGATGTCCGGCATCAGGCCCGCCAGTCCCTGCAGGATGTAGAGATCCGTCGGAAAATCTCCGCCTTCGGTCAGCACCACCCGCCGACCGTCCTGGGCACTGACCGCCGCCGCCGCCAGCTTGAACAGGTTCACCGACACCGAGTCCGCTGCCACCACCTCATTCGCCCCGGCACCGACCAGTCGGGCGATCTTGCCGCCGACGGTCTGCGGCAGGCCGATCCAGCCGTGCTTGTTCCAGCTGGCAATCAGATCCTGGCCCCACTGACGGTCCGCCACATCACGCAAGGCCGCGGCCGCCGCGACCGGCAAGGCCCCCAGGGAGTTGCCGTCCAGATAGATCACGCCGTCAGGCAGGCTGAACCGCTCACGCACCCCGCCCAGCGGATCGGCGGCGTCGCGGTCGAGACAGTCCTGTCGGGTGGTCATTCTCACGGGCTCCGGTTGCCGGACGGCTCCTGCTCTCTACAGTGACCCGCCGCGCCGGTGAAATGGCGACTTCGACAGGATCGTCCGATGCGCCTGATGACCGCCGCCGTCGCCGGCCTCCTGGCCTTGACCGCCTGCGCCCCGTCACAGGCGATCATCGATCCGGTCGAGACCCGCACGCCCATTACCTTCAGCCAGCTTCTCGCCCAGCCCCGCGCCGCTGCGGACCGGCGGATCGCCTACGGCCCGGACCCGCTCCAGTTCGGCGAACTCTGGCTGCCGCGCGGACAGGGCCGTCACCCCGTCATCGTCCTGATCCACGGCGGCTGCTGGCGCGCCGACCTGCCCGGGCTCGAGCTGATGGACTATATGGCCGCCGACCTGCGCGACCGCGGCTATGCCGTCTGGAATCTGGAGTACCGCCGCATCGGCCATCCCGGCGGCGGCTATCCGGGCACCTTCCAGGATATCGCGGCGGGCCTCGACCACCTGCGCATGATGGCCGGGCCGGACCGGCTCGACCTGCGGCGTGTCGCCGTCTCCGGCCACTCAGCCGGCGGTCACCTGGCACTCTGGGCGGGGGCGCGTGACCGGCTGCCGGCCGGGAGCCCCCTTCGCAATGCCAGCCCCCTTCCGATCCGGGGCGTCGTCTCCCTCGCCGGCATCGCCGACCTCGACGCCTATCGCCGCACAGGCCCGGACGCCTGCGGCGGCCCCGCGACCATCGACGGCCTGGTCGGCCGCCCGCAGCCCGGCGGCCGCGACGTCTTCGCCGACACCTCCCCGCCGGCCCTGCTGCCGCTGGGCGACCGCCAGATCGTGATCTCGGGAGCGCTCGATCCCATCGTCCCTCCGCGGTTCGGACAGGACTATGCCGCCGCCGCGGTCGCCGCGGGCGATCCGGCCCGGTCGCTGGTGCTGGAGGGAGCCGGCCATTTCGAGCTCATCGACCCGACCTCGGCGGTCTGGCCCCGTATCCTCGACAGCTACACTGGCCTGCTGCGCTAGGGACTCAGCCGGCCCGCGCGACCGGTTCGACCTGGTGCATGGCCAGCAGGGTCCCGATCGGGGCCGCCAGGGTGGCCTTGGTGGGGGGGCCCGACGCCATCGACACTTCCAGCGCGCCCACCGCCACGGCGAGCCGCGAGTCTGACGCCTTCATGGCCAGGGCCTTCAAGGTCGCAGCCTGTTCGCGGATCGCCCGCACGGCCTGCATCGGATCGCTGTCGAACTGGTCCAGCGCGGATCCCAGGATGCGCATCGCCTGATCCTTGGTCGCGACCTGGGCGGCCACGCCCGTCGCCGACCGGTCAGCCTTGCGCTTCCGGGTACCGGTAAACTCACCCGAGTTGAACCGGCGCCGGTCAGGCCCGATGTAGCCGACCGCCTCGACCCATTCGCGCGGCTTGAGGGCGACGTTCTCGATCCGCTTGAACAGATCTGCGCTGGTGAAGGGTTTGCGCAGGAATTCATGCACGCCGGAGTCCCGGGCTCCCAGGATCGAGCGCGCGGTCGCGTCGGACGTGATCATGATGATCGGCGCGCGCCGGCAGTTCAGGTGCGACCGTCGCAGTGCCCGCGCCAGGGATTCACCGTCCAGTCCCCCTCCGCTGCACTCTGTAAAGATGATGCCCGGTTCCAGTTCCGTGGCCGCCTGCAGGGCGCGCTCCTCGTCCGCCTGGACCACGACATCGCGCGCACCCAGGCCCTTCATGATGTCGGTCAGAAGTCGCGCAGCATGATGATTCGGGTCGACAATCAGCACCCGTTTCACCACGGGCTCCAGCTTCGCCAGAACGCGACTATCGACTGCAAACAAGACGCGGACCTCCACTTCGGACAGTCCTGCATAGTCGAACGGTGTTAAAGCCCGTTGAACGCAGCGTTTCCCGCCACCGGCCGCCCGGTCTCCTAGCCGCGGAAGGGGTCGCGCATCATGATGGTGTCGTCCCGCTCGGGGCTGGTCGACAGCAGGGCCACCGGGGCGCCGATCAGTTCCTCGATGCGCCGCACATATTTGACCGCATTGGCGTTCAGGTCGCGGAAGCTGCGCGCCCCGGCCGTGCTCTCGCTCCAGCCTTCCATTTCCTCGAACACCGGCTCGGCCGCCGCCTGGGCCTTGAGGCTGGACGGCAGATAGTCCAGCACCTGTCCGTCGATCCGGTAGCCGGTGCAGATCTTCAGCGTCTTGAGGCCATCCAGCACGTCCAGCTTGGTCAGGGCGATGCCGTCGATGCCGTTGATCGCCACCGACTGCCGCACCAGCACCGCATCGAACCAGCCGCAGCGCCGCGCCCGGCCGGTATTGACCCCGACCTCACGTCCCACCGTCGCCAGATGCGTTCCGACCTCATCGTTGAGCTCGCAGGCGAACGGCCCCTCGCCGACGCGGGTCGTATAGGCCTTCACGATCCCCAGCACATAGCCGACGCCGCGCGGCCCGATGCCCGAGCCCGCCGCGGCCTGCCCGGCCACAGTGTTGGAGCTGGTCACATAGGGATAGGTGCCGTGATCCACGTCCAGGAAGGCCCCCTGTGCCCCCTCGAACAGCACGCGCTTGCCGTCCCGTCGCGCCTGGTCCAGCACCCGCCAGGCCGGCTGCACATAGGGCAGGATCTTCGGCGCGATCTCCAGCAGCTGCGCCAGCAGCGCCTCCGGGTCGATCGGCTCCAGCCCCAGGCCCGCCCGCAGCGGATCGTGGTGCGAACGCAGGCGGTCGATCTTGACCTTCAGGTCGTCGACATTGGCCAGGTCGCAGACCCGGATGGCCCGGCGCCCCACCTTGTCCTCATAGGCCGGGCCGATGCCACGGCCCGTCGTACCGATCCGCGCGCCCGGCGCGCTCGCCGCCGCCTCGCGCGCCACGTCCAGCGCCGGGTGAATGGGCAGGATCAGACAGGCATTGTCGGCCACGATCAGCACATCGGGGCTGATGGAAATGCCCTGGGCCTCGATCTTCTCGATCTCGCCGACCAGATGCCAGGGGTCGACCACCACGCCATTGCCGATGATCGAGGGCTTGCCCTGCACGACACCCGAGGGCAGCAGCGCCAGCTTGTAGACCTTGCCGTCCACGACCAGCGTATGGCCGGCATTGTGCCCGCCCTGGAAGCGCACAACCATGTCGGCCCGGTTCGACAGCCAGTCGACGATCTTGCCCTTGCCCTCGTCGCCCCACTGGGCACCGACCACCGCGACATTTGCCAAGACTGTTCTCCGCTGACCGGGATTTCGGAATGCGGGCGCAGCCTATAGCCGTGGAATCGGCGGGTGTCCCGCCGTCGGACGATTATTCCGCCAGAGCCGTCTCGAAGGCCCAGTCCAGCCAGGGCGTCAGCGCCTCGACATCCGCCGTATCGACCGTGCAGCCGCACCAGATGCGCAGGCTCGCGGGCCCGTTGCGATAGCCCTCGATGTCGAAGGCCGCCCCCTCGTCCTCAACCAGGGTCTTCATCCGCAAGACCAGCGCCTGCCGCGCCGGCTCGGTCATGGCCGTCACGCGCGGATCGACGATCTTCAGGCACACGGAGGTGGTCGACCGGGTCGCCGGGTCAGCGGCCATATAGTCGATCCAGTCCGTTCGCCGGACCCAGGCGTCGAGCGCCGCCGCATTGGCGGAGGTCCGGGCGATCAGGGCGTCCAGCCCGCCGACGGCCAGCCCCCATTCCACGGCGTCGATCCAGTCCTCCAGGGTCCAGACCGAAAAGGTGTTGATCATCGACCCCTTGGCCAGCAACCGGTCGAAGCCCTCGCCGTTACGCAGGCGCAGCACCTTGGGTATGGGCCGCGGCGGCGTATAGCGATCCAGTCGTTCCACGGCCCGCGGCGACAGGGCCGCCACGCCCAGCCCGGCCTCGCCGCCCAGCGCCTTCTGGAAACTGAAGGTCGCCACATCCAGCTTTTCCCACGGCAGGGGCATGGCGAAGGCGGCGGAGGTCGCATCGCAGATCACCAGCCCCTCGCGGTCTTCCGCGATGAAATCCGCGTTCGGCGCGCAGACGCCCGAGGTCGTCCCGTTCCAGGGAAACACCAGATCCTTCGCCGGATCGACGGCCGATGTGTCGGGCCACTCGCCCCAGGGGGCCGCGATCACCTCGGGGGCCAGTTTCAGATGCTCGACCGCATCGGTCGCCCAGACCTTGCCGAAATTCTCGAACGCCAGCACCTGCACCGGCCGCTCGCCCAGCATCGACCACATGGCGGCCTCGACCGCCCCGGTGTCGGACCCCGGCACATAGACCAGCACCCAGTCCGCCGGAACCTGCAGCAGGTCCCGGGTCCGCTGCAGACCATGGGCAAAGCGGGCCACCACCTCCGGCGCCCGGATCCCGCGTCCCAGCAGGTCCTGCGGAATCGCCTGGGACGACCATCCCGGGCGCTTCGCCGTCGGCCCCGACGAGAACCACGGCCGCTCAGGCTTGAGGTTCGGCCGGTTCGCCATCAGTCGCGGAACGGCCGGATGGGCCCCTTGTCGCGCACATCCTGCGCCAGCTTCGCCAGCGCCGCGCTGTCTTCCGGCAGGGTGATCATCAGCTTCGCCAGCAGGTCGCCGCGTTTGCCGTCCGCAAAGGCCCCGCGGCCCTTCAGCCTCAGCACCTTGCCCGAGCTGGAGCCGGCCGGGATGGTCATGTTGACCGTACCCTCGGGCGTCCGCACCTGCACCTTCCCGCCCAGCACCGCATCATACAGGGCGACCGGCTGGTCCATGGTCAGATCGGCCCCGTCGCGGGTGAAGATGGGGTGTTTGGCCACCTTCAGCTCGATCAGGGCATCGCCCGCGGGCCCGCCACGCCCTGGTGCGCCCTGGCCCTTCAGCCGGATCGTCTGGCCGTCACCGGCTCCCTTGGGGATGGCCACATCCAGCGTCCGTCCATCCGAAAACTGGATGCGGCGCGTGGCCCCCGAGATGGAGTCCTCGAGGCTGATTTCCAGCGTCGCCTTGACGTCCTGACCCTTGGCCGCGAAGCCGCCGGACCGGGCACCGCCCGGCCGCGCCGCGCCGCCGAACATGCCGCCGAACAGTTCGTCCAGATCAATATTCTCGAACCCGGGCCGCGCGCCTCCCTGACCGAAGGGGTTGCCGCCCGGAGCGCCGCGCGCACCGCCCGCGCCACCACCGAAGCCACGGAACTGCTCGCGCCCGTCCGCGTCGATCTCGCCCCGATCGAATTTCGCGCGCTTTTCCGGGTCGCCCAGCAGGTCGAAGGCAGCCGTGATCCGCTTGAACCGTTCATCGGCGACCGTATTGCCGGGGTTCTTGTCGGGATGCAGTTCCTTGGCGAGTTTGCGGAACGCCTTCTTGATTTCGTCCGCGCTTGCGCCCCTCGAAACGCCCAGTTCCTTGTAGGGATCGCCCGCCACGTCGAATGCCGCTCCATCGAAAGCCAGAAGCGTCAGTTAGGGCATCCCGCGCCCCGCGCAAAGGGAGACATGGCAAATCATCCCGCCAGCGTGACGCTTGCCTCCGTCCCCCAGCCATAGCCGTCGCCCCATTGCGCGACGGCCACGCGAGAACCGGCCTCCGGCCCGCCCGGAAAATCTGTCGCCAGATCGGTGGCCGCATAGATCGCCGCCGTCGTCCCGGCCTCAAACATTCGCCGCTCTTCCGGACCGTCCAGTACCCGCACCCGGAACCTCGACACGGCCGGCAGGGTCGCCTCCCCGTCCCACCGGTCGCCATCCATCCTGGCCCGGGCGATCCATGTCAGATCGAAGCCACCATCGGTCCGCACCCGGGCTTTCAGATGCGCCGGTGACCAGGGCCGCCCATGCACACCCCTCGGCATGAAGCCCGTCTCGCTCACCCCGCTCCCGCCGGCCGGCCCGCCCGAGGGCCCGGCCCGCCAGACCAGCGGCAGGCCCCGCTCCGCCGGCGAGGACTCCACCCGTGCCGGCACCGGATCCAGCAGGACGACAATCGCGCCGCTGGCCGCACCGACGGCCTCCGTCCCCTGCTGCCCTCGCAGAAGGCCGCTCAGCCGCCAGAGCCCGTCGCCGACCAGCGTGGCCGCCCGGAACTGCACCAGCTCCCAGCCGTCAGCGGTCCTGACCACGACGGCATTGGCACCGGCGAACACAGCCTTGGCGGACCGGCTCTCCGGAGCCCGTCCCTCGATCCGGACCCACAGGGCATTCACCTCGTCCCAGCGGTGCCGGAAACCGGCCGGCAAGGCCTCCGCCAGAACCCCCACCGTCGCCGGCTGCGCCACCTCGCCCTGCGCCGTCAGAGATCCGGCGTCCGCCCCGGCGAACACCCGCATCGGCCGCCAGGGGTCCGCCGCGACCACGGCGACCGGCCGCCCGTCGTCCTCCGCGCCGATCAGCGGCGGCAGCTCCAGCATGCGGAAAAAGGGTGCGCCCGCGCCCCCGGCCGCCTCGCCCGGAACCGGTGCCCCCCGATCCTCACCGACCCTGACCGCCGAAACAGGCTCCAGCAGGACCGAGGGCGTCTCGTCCCGGTCCAGACGCATGACCCGCCAGGTGCCGCTCCGGCCCTCGACCGCCACACCATCTCCGGGCTCCAGGGCCAGGGCCTCCAGCGGCCCCAGCAGGGCCGTCAACCGTTCGCCGCCGCCGGCCTCCAGCGCCCGCTCCGCCGCCGAACGGGCCAGGGCCGCGGAACAGACGGCCGGCAGGTCCAGATCGATCCCGCCGCCCTCGCCTGACGACCGGACCACAACCGATCCGGTCTGATAGTCAGCCTCCCCGTCGATGTAGCGCACCCGCGCCGCGCCCGGCCCCGGCTCCAGCACCCGCTCCGCCTTCAGGCTCGCGCCCTCTTCCGGCAGCGCCAGGGCTTCAGGGGCCAGGGTCAGGACCGCAGGCTCTTCCCCGAGGACCGCCACCCGGCCGTCACGCTCTGCGGCGATCAATCCCAGACCGGCCAGCAGTGGCTCCAGCGCGTCCCGTGTCCGCATCGGCCGGTCGATCACATAGCCCTGGACCTCGCCCGCGAAGCGCCCGATCTCGAACCCGTCCTCGTCCAGACCGCCGCGCTTCAGCACTGCCGCGATCAGATCACGGGTGTCGCCCGCCAGCCGCCCGTTCAGCCAGTGGCCGGTGCGCCAGCTGCCTGCGTCGGCCCAGACATCCGCCCGACCGGGAAAGGCCGGCCAGGGCCGGGCGTCCCAGCACCAGGCGTCCGCCGCCTCGACCATCCGCCCGCCATAAACCGCAGACACCGGATTGCTGGCCCCGTCGGCAAAATGCGTCAGCGCCGCCTCCAGTGCACGGCGCTGCATCCGGTCATCCCGCTCGCCGGTCGAATACGGCGGCAGGGCGCTTTCCGCACTCTTGGGATCCTGAAACAGGTTCGGCGCATTGCCGCCGCGATCCACCGCCGCGCAGCCGAATTCGGTCAGCCGGATCGGCTTCATCCCGGCGACCCATTCGGTCGGCGTCGCGCGCCTCATGCCGCCTGACCGGTCGTGGTGGGGGTTCGACCACCAGCCCTTCAGGTCCTTGACCCGGAACACCCAGTCCTCGCCGTGGGCCGCATCGGTGATCGGGGTCCGCACCTGCGCCGCCCGGTCCGCGTCCGAGGCGTAGAACCAGTCAAACCCCTCCCCGCCCGCAACCTGCGCAGCCAGATAGTCCGCGCTGTCCGCCCCCGCGAACGTGCCCGCATCCACCCCGCCGTCACCGGCTCGCCAGTCACCCAGCGGCGGGTACCAGTCGATACCGACGTAATCGATCGCGCCGTCCGCCCACAGCGGATCCAGATGGAACGCCACCTCGCCCCCGTTGCGCACACCGGCATATTCTGACCAGTCGGCGGCATAGCTGATCGCCACATCCGGCCCGACCACCGCCCGGCACCCGGCCGCCAGCGACCGAAGAGCCCCAACGGCCGGAAACCCGCCGCCGGCGTCCCGCGTCATCGTCAGCCCCCGCATCTCCGAGCCGATCAGCAGACCGTCGGCCCCCGTCTCCGCCACCATCGCTGCATAGTGGAGCGCCAGCCGACGCAGACCCCAGCCGTCGGCCGTGCCGAACATCGCCGCCACCTCTGCGGCGGCTCCGGCCCCATCGTTACCCTTCACCCGCCCGCGCCAGGGATAGGCCGCCTGTTCCGGGCCGCCATAGGGGTCCGGCAGGCCGTTCGCCGCCGGCACATCCATCAGCACGAACGGGTACAGGGTCACCTCCAGCCCCCTGGCCTTCAGCGCCGCCACCGCCTGTCGCACGCTTTCATCCGACGGCGTCCCGCCATAGGCCGG
This sequence comes from Caulobacteraceae bacterium, assembly GCA_019746095.1. Classification (GTDB taxonomy): domain Bacteria; phylum Pseudomonadota; class Alphaproteobacteria; order Caulobacterales; family Caulobacteraceae; genus Brevundimonas. The sequence goes on along the minus strand of JAIESL010000102.1, from coordinate 4,473 downwards.
CCCTCCGGCAGGGGCCCGGCTGATCCGGTGCGCCTCCGACCGGGCCAGCCCGGCCACCGACCAGACCAGCGGTTCCGTCGCCTTGTCGATCCCCTCGACACCCGGCCGGATGGAGCAATGCCCGGCTCTCAGATCGTCGCCGAACCATGCGACCACCAGACTGACCCGCTTCAGGTTCGGACACTGCGTCTGCAGTTGATCCAGCGACACGATCAGGCCGGCCTGACCGTCGCCGCTGTGCACATTCTCCGCCGTCGTCCGCGTCAGCCCCTCGCGCCGCATCACCGCCCCGGTCGCCAGCACAAACTCCCCGGCCCCGGGGATCAGGCAAACGCCCTCCAGCCGGTCCTCCAGCCGCGGCCCGTCTCCGCGCGGCCGACGGAACACCTCAAGGCTCAGCTGCGGCGGCCGGTTGCCATATGGCCCGAGCGGCAGGTCCTCGAACACCACATAGGCGGTGCCACGATACGCCGGTGCCGCGCCTTCGATCGCTTCAATCAGCGGGTCGGGCATCTGCGCCGCGCCGCCGCGATGCACCCGCATCGTGACCCCCGACAGGTCCATCAGCCGCCCGTCGGCCCAGACCCTGCCGACGCCGTCGATCTCGCCCTCGCCCTCGCCCTCGCCCTCGCACAGGGCCACGGCGAAGCTCAGGGAATAGTCGTATTCAACCGTCCGCGGCCCGCCCTTGCCGCCCGATGCGGTGCGGCGGCCTTCGAGAAACCGGGCCGCCCAGATCACCTGCCCGGTGACCCGCGCCCGCCCGAACACACAGGCCATGGGCGCGCCCTCGGCGGTGCCCTGGATTCTCAGCGTCTCCAGCCGCGGCCCCTTCTGCCGCGCCGGCTGAAGGCTCGAGATCACCCGCTGGTCGATGGCCCGCCCGATGGTCGAGCCGATCGCCGAACCGATCGGGCCGCCGATCGACTGGCCCACGCTGCTCAGGATCACCTGCGCCATGCTCAGCCCTCCCCGTCTGCGGCCGGCCAGGCGAAGGCCGCCACCAGCCGTCGGCGCCACCAGGACCCCATCCAGCTCTCCACCACCGACCGGCCCCAGTAGGCGTGGATCATCCGTGGCTCCGGGCCCGTCGTGTCGCTCAGGATCGCGCAATGCTTGGCCGGGCATCCGGCGGCCATGCGGAACAGCAGGACATCACCGGCCGCCGCCTGTTCGACCGGTATCTCCGCCAGCCAGCGCCGGGCCGCCGCCAGCAGGGTCTCCTCGCCCCCGACCTCGGCCCAGTCCGGACCATAGGGCCCCGGCACCTCGGGCTCCGCCCCGACCAGTTCGCGCCAGACCCCGCGGATCAGGCCCAGACAGTCCGCCCCCTCGCCCTTCACACTGGCCTGATGCCGGTAGGGCGTCCCCAGCCAGCCGCGCGCGGCGTTCACGACCGCCGCCCTCATCGCCGGCTCCCGCCGTCATGTCGTCCGCCCCCGACCGGTGCGGCCGTCAGGAAGTCGTCGCCCGGAATGTCGGGAAAGCCCTGGAAGTTGAGGCCATTGCCAAAGGTCCCGACGCAGGTCGCCCAACGCTTGTCGCAGGCCGCGCCCGGAAAGGCCGCAAGGTCGATGCCGCAGCGCCCATCCCCCAGGACGGCATCGCACTCACGCCCATAGGTCCGTCCGACGACCCGCTCCAGCTTCGCCAGCGGCCCCTCCAGTTCGGCGGTGAAGGCAGCCCCGTCGCGCCGGATGCGCGCCAGCGTCGCGGTCCACAGCCGCACGCCGGCGACCCCGCCGGACCAGTCCACCCGCCACAATGAGACCGAGGCCCCGTCATACCGTCCGGCCTCCACATCCGCCTCGGTGATGGCCGCATCATCCAGCCCGCCCGCGACCGCCGCTGACCCGGCGCTGAACCCGACGGCGCTGTCCGCCGCTCCCGCCGTCCAGCCGCTCGCCGCCCGGCAGGTCACGCCATCGACCACCAGGTCGCGGTCATGGTCCGTGAACCCCAGTACGGTGCCGTCCACGCGCCGCAACACCCAGGCATGACAGAGCCGTGCCGCCCCGCTTTCGATCCGGGCGACCAGTTCGCTTGAAAGGGTTCGCATGTCTCAGACCCGCACTTCGATCAGTGGAACCGCCGCCATCCGCCCGGCCTCGAAACTCTCCAGCGTGACCTCGATCCGGTCGGCATCGAACCGCACCGGCGTGTCGAACTCGAAGCCCGCCGTGACCGTCGCGCCCACACCGGGTGCCGTCGCCAGCGTCACCCGGCCCGTGGTCGCATCGACCGTGAACTGGCCCGACGCCAGTTCCACAGCCTGCACCGCAACCCGGACCGTTCCCGACAACGGCTTGCTGATGGGCCGTTCCAGCGCGTCCGCGCCGGCCCCGTATCGCTTCACCAGCTGAAACCCGGTCCGCATCCCGTCACCCGCGCCCAGCGTCTGGTCGAGGGATCCGGGCGTCGTCGCCGGCGCGCAGGATTTGCAGTCGACAAAGTCACGGAACCGGAAGCCGTACAGCCGTCCGCACCGCGCCTCGAAGAAGGCGGTCAGCGCCGCCATGTCGTCCAGCGATCGCAGATTGGCGCCGATCAGATAGCGCCGGCGGCCCTGGGCCCAGGGCGTCGACCGCCGCTCGAACCCGGACCCGAGGGTCACAACCTCTGTCCGCCGCTCCACCCCGCCGGTCGAGCCGAACGCCAGACGCGCGGGCAACCTCACCTCGTGAAAACTCATCCGTTCCTCACCCGCATTGTCCTGTCATCCCCGCGAAAGCGGGGACGCGCGGGCAGCCTCACCTCATGAAAGGCCATCAGCCTCCTCCTTCTGCTGCAGGGTCGCCGGCATCGGCTTTCGCTTGTCGGGCGAGCAGCGTTCGGTCATCCTCCGGACTGCGGACGCGAGGTCCGAGGCGCGGGAGGGCGACATGACGACAGAAAATTCCCACCAAATTCAGAGTTTTGACTGGCAGAAGCTGCTGTTTTCGTTCGAGGGCCGGACACGGCGCTCGCATTTCTGGATCGGCTGGCTGATCTGCCTCGGCGTCGGCGTCGTCTCGGGCTGGATTCCGCTGATCGGCGGCCTGATTTCCCTGGCCCTGATCTGGCCGAACCTGGCCATCGCCGTGAAACGCCTTCACGACATGGGGCAGAGTGGCTGGCTGGTCGCCGTGCCCTGGGTGGTCAGCATCGTCGGCACGATCGCCGCCGTCAGCATGATCGGCTTCTCGGCCGTTACCAATGCGGCAGCCCTCGAGAATGAAGACCCGGCCGCCATTCTCGGCCTCATCGGCCCGGCGTTTGGCCTGGTCGGCCTGCTCCTGCTGGTCAACATCGGCTTCATGCTCTGGATCGGTCTTTCCGACGGCCAGCGCGGCGAAAACCGCTTCGGACCCAACCCCAAGGGTTCATGACCGACGCCGCCTGACCGGGCGACCTGAACGGGCCGCCGTCCTGATCGGGGCGGCGGCCTTACGGTGTCTTGCCGCCCGGTGTTTGCTCGGCCAAGGTGAAGCCCCGGTACAATCAGGCGGAATTCCAGGATGCGCGGCGAAGTCATCAGTGTGGACGGCATCTCGGGCGACGGCCTGATCTCGGGCGACGATGGCCAGCGCTATTCCTTCCTGGCCTCGGCCTCCCGCAGTGCCGTGCGGGCCGGGGACAAGGTCGATTTCGTCCCCGGCGACGGCGTCGCCACCGACATCATGCGGCTGGGCGGCGATCCGGCATACAGCGGGCTCGGCTCCATGCCGCCCCGATCGTCCGCCTCATCCGGCATCGACTGGGGAAGGCTGTTCTGGTCCGCCGAAGGCCGTATCCGGCGCAGCCATTTCTGGGCGGCCTGGGGCATCATCTTCGCGGTCAACCTTCTGCTGGGCTGGATTCCGCTGATCGGCTTCCTGATCGGACTGGTCCTGATCTGGCCCAGCATCGCCATCCAGACCAAGCGACTGCATGACATGGGCAAGACCGGCTGGCTCCAGCTGGCTCCGATCGGCGTCTGGATCGTGGCCATCATCATCGGGGCCTCGGCCATGGGCTTCGCCGCCATCGGCAATCCGGGCGGCATTGAGGACGGCGACCCCGCTGCCGTCTTTGCCATGATGGGCCCCATGGTCCTGGCCGTCATCGTCGCCATGCTCGCCGGCCTCGGCTATCTCATCTGGATCGGCGCGGCCGAGGGCCAGCCCGGTCGCAACCAGTACGGTACCAATCCGAAGAACCCGGTCGACGACACCGCCGACACCTTCGCCTGATCACAGCCGCCTCGCCCCCAGCGAGACGGCGCGCGCCAGCATCTGGGCGATCTGGGCCTCGGAGCGCATCAGCCCCGGGGCCCCGCCGTCGACCCGCACATTGACGGTGATGCCGCCCCCACCGACCGGCTCGATGACGCCGGCACCGCCGGGCCGGAACACCTCCGGCCCGCGCTCGCCGACCAGATAGGCACCGCCGCCCAGCACCGCGCCACCGTCGGCGCGCGCGCCGGCGAACGCCGTCTGCACCACCCGGGCGATC
>JAIESL010000048.1 GCA_019746095.1 Caulobacteraceae bacterium | reverse complement strand
CAGCCGGAGCCATGGCAGCGTCGGCAGCCGGGGCTTCAGCAGCGGCGTCAGCGGCCGGAGCTTCTTCAGCCTTGTCGGCGGCGGGGGTGCAGGCGGCCAGGGCCAGAGCGGCGACCGAAGCGGCGACCAGAGCGGTGATGCGCATAATGTTTATTCCTTCAGAAGGGTCATACGAGGCCATGAACTCCTCGCAGGTTCGAAATAACGGGAACGTGAGCGAAAGCCAAGCCTAATTCTCACGTATTCGTGAACCGGCGTGACCTCCGGGCCGGAAAGCGGCTCCCGGCCTGAATCCGGCCGCGCGACCTTTTTTCGGGACTGGTCCGAAACCCCGTCGCGAACGGCGCAAGCCCGTGCCGCGCCCGGGGCTTCATGCCCCCGCAACCGGGGTCGGTATCGGGCCGTGAAAGACCCCAGGGTCAGCCCGAAGGATCAGCCGACCGCCGGGGCCGCCGACAGGGCCTCTTCCATCTCGACGAAGGAAGGCTGGGCCGAGGAGGGAATGTCGCCACGGCCGATCTCGACAGAGATCTGGGCAGCGTTGCCATGCAGGTGCGCCACCAGCACCGAGCGGATGATCTTGTAGTAGGCGCTCTCCTCGTCGACGATCTGGGTCAGGCGCGCCGCCAGCGGACCCACCAGGCCATAGGCCAGGAAGACGCCCAGGAAGGTACCGACCAGGGCCCCGCCGATCATGCCGCCGAGAACCTCCGGCGGCTCCGTGATCGCCGCCATGGTCTTGATCACCCCGAGCACGGCCGCGACGATGCCCAGCGCCGGCAGGGCGTCGGCCATGTTCTGCAGCGCATGCGCAGGCCCCAGGGCCTCGTGGTGATGCTTCTCCAGCTGTTTTTCCATGACGTCCTCGATCTGGTGCGGATCCTCGAGGTTCATGGTCATCATCCGCAGGGTGTCGCAGATGAAGTCGGTGGCGAAATGGTCCTTCAGCACCTTGGGATATTTCTGGAAGATAGCGCTCTCGGCCGGCTTTTCGATGTGGCTCTCTAGGGCGATGACGCCCTTTGATTTCATCGTCTTCGTCAGCTGGAACAGCAGGCTGAGCAGGTCCTTGTAGTCCTGCTTCTTCCATTTGGGCCCGGCGAAGACCTTGCCGAAGCCGCCGCCCACGCCCTTGAGAGTCGAGACCGAATTGGACATCAGCAGCGCCGCCACTGCGGCCCCGCCGATCATCATCATCTCATAGGGCAGCGAGTGCAGGATCACGCCCATCTTGCCGCCGGCAATGGTGTAGCCGCCGAACACCATGCCGAACAGGAGGACGATGCCGATGATCTGGAACATGGGTAGCCGGGCCGTCCTGAGCGTGGGAGAGCCCGACCTTGGCTGTTAATGATTAAGGGGCGGTTGCGAACCGCCGCTTCAGAGCCGGGTCTCGCCGTCCATGATCGCCGCGCGCGCCGCCTCGCTGAATCTGGCGTAGCCGTTCTTTCCGCCCCGGACATAAAGCGGACCGTCGACCTTGGCCGGATCGAAACCGTCGGCGACGAGGTCGACCTTCCGGTATTTGAACGTGCCCGTGGTCTCGGCCGACTTGATCAGCCGCACGAAGGCCGGGCGCGCATAGGTCGGCAGTTCCCGGTCGACCCAGTCGGCAAAGGCGCGGGCCGCGAACCGGCCCTCGACCACCAGGGCGACCATGCCGGCCTTGCCCTCATGGCCGGGCACCGGAACGCCATAGGCGATGACCTCCTTGACCCCGGGCGCATCGGCCAGCCTCTGTTCGACCTCCGCCGTGGAGACGTTCTCACCCTTCCAGCGGTAGGTGTCGCCGATCCGGTCGATGAAATAGACATAGCCTTCGCTGTCCTGCTTCATCAGATCGCCGGTGCGGAACCAGCGGTCGCCGCGGACGAAGACGTCGCGCAGGATCTTCTTCTCGGAGGCCGCCTTGTCGGCATAGCCCGAATAGGCATGGCGGGGATCGTCACCGATCCGTCCGATCGCCTCGCCGACCTCATTGGCCTTGACCAGCTGGCACAGGCCGTCCGGCCCGCGCACGGGCTCCTCCGTGTCCACGTCGAACCGGACGAGACGGAAATTGATCTTGTTTTTCAGAAACCCCGGTACGCGGCCGATGGCCCCCGGCTTGCCGTCGAAATTGAACACCGAGACATTGCCCTCGGTGGAACCATAGAATTCGAAGATGTCCGGCACGGCGAACCGCTTCTGGAAATCGGTCCAGACATCGGGCCGCAGGCCATTGCCGAAGGCGAGGCGCAGCCGGTGCGACCGCTCGTCGGGATTTTCGGGACAGTTGACCAGATAGCGGCACAGCTCGCCGATATAGACGAACATGGTAGCGCCCGAGGCCTTCACATCCGGCCAGAAATTCGTCGCCGAAAACCGCTTGCGCAGCACCAGCTGCCCGCCGTTCAGCAGGGCCGGCCCGACCCCCACCAGGCCGCCGGTCGAATGGTAGAGCGGCAGGACATTGAAGATGATGTCCTTTTCGGTCGCGCCGGTCGCCCCGGCGAAGGCGCGCATATAGGTCCGGGCCCGGGCATGGGTGACCTTGGCCGCCTTGGGCAGGCCTGTCGTGCCCGAGGTGTAGATGAACATGGCCGTGTCGCGATTGGTCAGCCCCAGGCGCGCCGATCGGGCGGGTCGCACGGACGAGCCGCTGCGCACCGGCTTGTCCAGCCCGCGACGCTCGTCGGCCTCGTCCTCATCCCGCAGCCCCAGCACCCAGAGCATCAGATTGCGCCCGGACAGCGCCCGCGCATCCTCGACCCGCTGCCAGCAGTCCTCGTCCGTCACCACCTGGGAGGCGTTGGAGATGGACAGGCAGTGCGCCAGGGCATGGCCGGTCAGATTGGTATTGATCAGGGCCGTGGCGACGCCGATCTTGGAAAAGCCCATCCAGGCGGCGATGTATTCGGCCCGGTTCAGCATCACCAGGGCGATGGTGTCGCCGCGCTTGAGCCGGCGGCTCTGGGCCCAGTGGCCGAAGCGGTTGGCCATGGCGTCGAGCTCGCGATAGGTCACCGTGCGGCGGTCGTCCTGGATGGCCACCCGCTCGCCATAGCGGTCAACGGCCTCTTCCCAGTCGTCGCAGACCAGGTCCGTACCATCCAGCTCGACCGGCTTGATGCGCTGGAGCAGACGACGCAGCCCCTGGGCGAAACGCACATTGCGCTTGATATTCGCCACCAGACCCATCGTCGTCATCTCTCCACGGACTGCGCTGCCCGTCTGCGGTGATGGACAAGCCGCCGCGCGCGGTCAACCGGCAGGGGAATCCTGAACGCCTTTGAAGCCATTTGAACGCCGGTTTGCCGACAGGCGTGGCGCCGATGCGGCGGTCAGGCGGTGTGAACCTGTCGAAGTCTGACGGCCGCTTGAAGCGCGGCCTCCGGCAAGGCTTAATCGCCGAACGAGGATTGACGGCGTCGGGCCGCGACGATCCCGGGGGACATCACCATGAAATATCTTCTGACCGCCCTTTGCGCCCTGGCCATCGCCGGACCCGTCGCGGCCCAGGATTACAACGCCGAACCCAACTACGGCAGCATCACCCTGGCTCCGGGCTTCCAGCCCGATCCGCATCTGGTCAGCCTGCGCGCCGGTGGCGACATCAGCGCCTCCAATGCCGGCAACGGCTGCGCCGGCTACATCACCAATGCGCCGGACTTCCGCTTCCAGTGGAACGGCAACGGCTCGCTGAACATCAAGATCTCCGTCCTGTCCCGGTCTGACACCACCCTGGTGGTCAATGGCCCGAACGGCGAATGGTACTGCGATGACGACGCGGGCGAGGACAACAACCCGCTGGTCATCCTCGGGTCCGTCTCGGGCCGCTATGAAATCTGGGTCGGCACCTATGCCAGCGGCGATCCGCAGCCGGCCGTGCTGTCGATCTCGGAACTCACCAATTTCTGACGGCAGACCCTGATCCGCGCGCCGGCCTGGCCGGCGCGTTTCGATCCCGGGAAAGACGAGGCCCCGGCGGATCACTCCGCCGGGGCCTTTCACTGTCCGGTCTTCAGGATGCGGGCGAGACCCGCCAGATGATATTGCCGACGTCATCGGCGACCAGCAGGGCCCCGGTGCGGTCGAACTGGACCCCGACCGGCCGGCCCATGGCCTGATCCTGCTCATTGATGAAGCCCGTCAGGATGTCTTCGGGGGGACCAGCGGGCACGCCGCCGGAGAAGGGGACAAACAGGACGCGATAGCCGTTCCGCGGCGTCCGGTTCCAGGACCCATGCTGGCCGATGAAGGCGCCACCCCGATAGCGGGCCGGAAACAGGCCGCCTTCGCCAAACGTCAGGCCCAGCGAGGCCGTATGGGCCCCCAGGGCATAGTCGGGCCGCAGGGCGCGCGCCACCGCCGCCGGATTGGCCGGCTGGACCCGCGTATCGACGGTCTGGCCGTAATAGCTCCAGGGCCAGCCGTAGAAGGCATCCGGCGTCACCGAGGTCATATAGTCGGGCACCAGATCGTTGCCGAGTTCGTCGCGCTCATTCACCGCCACCCAGAGACGGCCGCTGTCCGGCTGCCAGGCCAGACCCACGGGATTGCGCAGGCCCGAGGCGAAGACGCGGCCGGCCCCGGTGGCGATGTCGATCTCGTGGATGGCGGCCCGGCCGGTTTCCTCATCCAGGCCGTTCTCGCCGATGTTGGAATTGGAGCCGACCCCGACATAGAGCCGCCGCCCGTCGGCGCTCGCGACCAGGCTCTTGGTCCAGTGGTGGTTCCGCCCGGCCGGCAGGGCGGCGAGACGGCGCGGGGCCGCCGTGATCCGGGTCTGGCCGGTCTGGTAAGGGAAGGCGACGACGGCATCGGCATTGGCGACGAACAGGGTGTCGCCCACCAGCGCCATGCCGAACGGTGAGGTCAGGTTCTCGAGGAAGACCGTCCGGGTCTCGGCCGTCCCGTCGCCGTCGGCGTCGCGCAGCAGGGTGATCCGGTTGGCGCTGGGGGGCCGGGCCCCGGCGCGCTTCATCACCAGCCCCTGCACCCAGCCCCGCAGCCCGCCGCTCTTGCCCTCGGGCTTCGGCGGCGCATTGGTCTCGGCCACCAGGATGTCGCCATTGGGCAGACGATAGAGCCAGCGCGGGTGATCCAGTCCGGCGGCAAAGGCCTGGACCCGGAAGCCGGGGGCCGGCACGGGCAGGCGGTCCCCGGACCAGCCCACGGCCTCGGCGATATTGACCCGCGGGAACAGCGACTGTTGCGGCGACGGCAGGGTCGGATTCGGGCCGAAGCCGACCGACGGATCCAGTGCCTCGCGGCCGCCGCAGGCCGCGAGTGTCAACGCCAGCAGGGAGGCGGCGATCAGTCTGGAACGGGTCATGAGGTCAGCCTTGAACGGGCGGGTCAGAATTCGGGAAATTCCAGGCGGCTGACGTCATATCCCAGGGCCGCGGCACGGGCGACCAGGGCCTGGCGTTCGGCCGCGTCCGGCACCTCGCGGGTATAGATCCACAGCTTGTCGAAGGTCGGGTCGGCCGAGATGAACCAGCTGTAGTCCTCGGCGTGGTCCAGCACCCAGTAGTCCCAGGTGATGAGTCCGCCGAGATAGCGCACCCGCAGCTTGGCATTCATGCCGGGGTCCATCACCTCGCCGCGCCCGCCGATGGCCTTTTCCCGGCCCTGGGGCGAGCCGACCTGGCAGGTGTCGCGCACATCGACCCGGGTCGGATTGACCACGACATAGTTGGTGGCCCCGGCCACGCATCCATCCGTCAGCCGCATGGGCAGGCGGGCGATTTCGAGCCAGCGGCCGGCGTAGAAGCGGTCAAGGTCAACCGCCCGGGCCGGAGCCGGGGCGCGTACCGCCTCCGGCGACGGCGCGCTGACGCAGGCAGCGAGGGCGAGGCTCCCCGACAGGACGAGGGCGGCGGTCAGGGTTCGCATCAACATGAAAGTCTCTCCGGCGGAGGGTGAACAGGACAGATACGACTATGGTTCCGGCGGGACGCCCCGCCCCGGCGGATTCAGGGGCCCGGGACCACGGATACGGCGGAACCGCGCCGCCGCGAAGGAAAAACACCCGACCGCGAGGCGGCCCGGTGGACATCCCCTGCGCCCCGACCCTTGAGGTGCGACAGGCGGACGCATATCTGCCTGCGTCTCGGGAGGGTGCCCATGCAGCCGGTGATCTCAATCCAGGGTCTGACCAAGACCTACAAATCCGGGCTTCAGGCCCTGAAGGCCACGGACCTGACCATCGGCAAGGGCGAGATCTTCGCCCTGCTCGGCCCCAATGGCGCAGGCAAGACGACGCTGATCTCCATCGTCTGCGGCATCGTCACCCCGACCAGCGGGACAGTCATCGCCGACGGCCATGACATCCAGACGGACTATCGCGCCGCGCGTTCCAGGATCGGCCTTGTGCCGCAGGAGCTGACCACCGACGCCTTCGAGACCGTGCTGGCCACGGTCACCTTCAGCCGCGGCCTGTTCGGCAGGGCCCCGGACCCGAACCATATCGAAAAGGTGCTCCGCGACCTCTCGCTGTGGGACAAGCGCAACGACAAGCTCATGACCCTGTCCGGCGGCATGAAGCGCCGGGTGATGATCGCCAAGGCCCTGAGCCACGAGCCGGACATCCTGTTCCTCGATGAACCGACCGCCGGCGTCGATGTCGAGCTGCGCCGGGACATGTGGGGCCTGGTGCGACGGCTGCGCGACACGGGCGTCACCATCATCCTCACCACCCACTATATCGAGGAGGCCGAGGAGATGGCCGACCGCGTCGGGGTGATCCTCAAGGGCGAGCTGATCCTGGTCGAACAGACCGCCACCCTGATGAAGAAGCTGGGCAAGAAGACCCTGACGCTGAACCTGCAGGAGCCACTGGCTGCGATCCCGGCCGAACTGTCGGAGTGGTCACCGACCCTCAAGGCCGACGGCAATGAGCTGGAGTACGTCTTCGACTCCAACCTCGAACAAACCGGTGTGCCGTCCCTGCTGCGCAGGTTGTCGGACCTCGGCATCGCCTTCAAGGATCTGAACACCCGCCAGAGCTCGCTGGAGGACATCTTCGTCAGCCTGGTCCACCGCGACACGGGAGCGGCCGCATGAACCGCCTGACCTTCAACGGCCATGGCGTCTGGGCCATCTACCGTTTCGAGATGGCGCGCGCCCTGCGCACGATCTGGCAGAGTATCGTCACCCCGGTGATCACCACGGCGCTGTATTTCGTCGTCTTCGGCTCGGCCATGGGCGGCGAGATGAAGGAGATCGACGGCGTCCCCTACGGGGCCTTCATCGTCCCCGGCCTGATCATGCTGAGCCTGTTCACCCAGTCGATCTTCAACGCCTCCTTCGGGATCTATTTCCCGAAATTCACCGGCACCATCTACGAGCTTCTCTCGGCGCCCGTGTCGCCGCTGGAGATCGTCATCGCCTATGTCGGGGCGGCGGCGACCAAATCGGCCGTGCTGGGGCTGATCATCCTGGCCACGGCGGCCCTGTTCGTGCCGCTGCAGATTCTCCATCCGGTCGAGATGCTGGCCTTCCTGATCCTGGTGTCGACGACCTTCAGCCTGTTCGGCTTCATCATCGGCATCTGGGCCAACGGCTTTGAACAGCTTCAGATGATCCCGATGCTGGTGGTCACGCCCCTGACCTTCCTCGGCGGCTCCTTCTATCCGATCGATGTCCTGCCGCCGGTCTGGCAGACGATCTCCCTGTTCAACCCGGTGGTCTATCTGATTTCCGGCTTCCGCTGGACCTTCTACGGTTCGGGCGATGTCGGCATCGGGATCAGCCTGGCGGCCACCCTCGGCTTCCTGTTCATCTGCCTCGCCGTCGTCGGCTGGATGTTCCGGACCGGATACCGGCTCAAGAACTGAGCACCCGGCGGACGGGTCACGAAAACGGCCGGATCGGCGGACACCTTGGTCTCCTGCCGCATTTGCTGTAGCGCGCCGGTTCCGATCCGGGAGTTCTGATGCCCACCGACACTGAAAAGAAGCTCAACGGCACGCCCGAGCCCTTCCGCCGCCTCGTGGTCTGGGGCCGGCCTCCGGCGACCGTGTTCCGCACCGGACCCCTGCCCGGGAGCAGCGGCCTGTCGCACCGACCCCCACAGGTCGGTCCCGGCATCCTGACCGGCTCTATGATTCCCCGCGCCGCCCCGGCCCCGGCGCCCGAACCGGCACCCGCCCCGCCGCAGGCTCCCGCAGAGCCGCCGGTCGCGCCCACGGTCGCGCTGGGCGAACCGCCCGTGACAGCGGCAGCACCCGTCGACCAGGCCGCCGACCTCACCGTTCGCGCCCTGCCCGCCTCAAAGCCCGAACCGTCCACGCCAGCCGACGCGCCGCAAGGCGAGGCCCCGACCAGCGGGCAGCCTGCCGTCGGGAGTGAGGCCGCGGGCACCTCCGCCCCGCGCCCAACCGGCCGGGTTGCGAGCCGTACGCCCCTCTATGTCGGGATTGGCCTCGCCGCCCTGGCCGTGCTCGCCCTCAGTGCCTGGATCTGGACCCGCCCGCCCGCGACAGCGCCGGCTCCCGCGGCGGCCGTGGCGACCGATGCCGTCCCCGTGCCTGCGAGCCCTGTCCCTGTGATCCCTGTCCCTGCGATCGTTCCGGCGGAAACGCCGCCCGCCCCGGTCATCGCCGAAGCCGCCGTCACGCCCGGACCGGTCTCACCGGCGTCCGGACTTCGGCCCGCGACCCCACCGCCGGCTGCGGTGCGCCCGCCTGTCCCCACGCCGGCCCCCGCCCGGGTCGCGCCGCCGCCCGTTGTCGTCCCGGTCCCGGAACCCGGACCGCAGCCGACCGCGGCCGAACGCCCGCAGACCGATCCCGACGCTCCGGTCGTCACCCGGCCCCAGCCCATCGGCCCGGGCGGAGGCGCTACGGCCGCCTAGCGGAGCGTGACGTAGCCGCGCTCGACCATTCGGCGCAGTCCCTCATAGGCCTCGGCCAGTTCCTCATAGGCGACACGCGCCGAGGCCAGCCGGGCGATCTGGTCGGGGGTCGAGGGCGCGCCGGACTCCGACTGGCGCAGGCCTTCGGACACCCATTTGGCACGCGCCGTGGCCGTCAACACGGCCAGCTTCTGAAACATGGACGCATCCAGCCTCGGCAGCATCTGGCCGATGACCTCGCGATTGGCGATGAAGGCTGAATAGTCGATCTGCTCCAGCAGGCCGCGAAGCCGACGCTGCTCCTGCGGATCGGCATCCTGCGGCTCGAAATGGTCGCGAGCGCGGCGGTAGCTGGACGTCTGGATGGTCGACACGGCGCATCCTCCTGGAAAGGGCGATTCCGAGGGTGCACTGACCGCCTTAACGAGGGGTTGCGACTGGCTTCCCGCGCAATCCTCCCCATCTGTCGGGCTGAAGGAGACCCGCATGGTCAAGGCAGTCTGGAACGGCGAGACGATCGCCGAGAGCGACACCACAGTGGTGGTCGAGAACAACCACTATTTCCCGCTCGAGTCGGTCAGGCCGGGGGTTCTGGTGGCATCCGCGACGACCAGCGTCTGTCCGTGGAAGGGCACGGCCGGCTACTATTCCGTCCACGCCGGCGGGCGCGAGAACCGCGATGCGGCCTGGTACTATGCCGAGCCGAAAGCCGCGGCCGCCGAAATCAGGGGCCGGGTGGCCTTCTGGAAGGGCGTCGAGGTCGGCTGAGGCTCAGTGCGCCTCGGGCGGTCGCGCGGCGGGGCTGTGATATTCGTGCCCGGCCTTCGGATGGGCATCCAGCACGAAGCGCCGGTCGCAATAGCCGCACTCGACGAAATCCTCGCCGCCCATGTCCATATAGACCAGCGGATGGCCGAGCGCGCCGCCGCCCCCGTCGCAGGCCACACGCCTGGTGGAGACCACGATGGCTTCCGGCGGCGGAATGATCGCATCGGCGTGGCGCGGCGGCATGGGCGACCCTGACTGGTGACGGCGAATAACGGCCGACTCCCTAGAAGCCCCGGCGCACGGCGTCAAACCGTCTGCGGTTTCCGGCGGAAGACCCGGTCGAGGAAGGCCTTGCGCTTGCGGAACAGCGACCAGCCCAGGCAGCCGGCGGCCACCCAGAGACCGATCTCGCCGATCACGGCGGCCGGCCCGCCGATCAGAAGCAACTCGCGCCTTGAGATCTCGCCCATCAGGTTGAGAACCACGACAGCGGTAAAGACCCCATAGCCGAGAATACAGGCCGCAAAAGCTGTCCAGCCGATGATCTTCGTCCGGTTCATCTCGCTCACTCCGTCAAGCAAACTGTTCATATTGACAAGCGTGCTAGACATTTTTTCCCTCCATGTCAAGCGTCATTGACACAGGAAGGCGGCCTTCACGGCGACCACCCTTGGCGACAAAGCGCGGTGGGCCTACCTAGACCGCTCACCGACCGAAAGCCGCCGATGCCCGAAGCCGCCGCCCTGCCCGTCAACGCCATCGAGGTCCGGGGACTGGAAAAGACCTATGCGGGTTCGAAGAAGGCCCCGCCCAAGGTCGCCCTGCGTGGCGTCGACCTGGTCATCCCGCGCGGCTCCATGTTCGGCCTGCTGGGCCCCAACGGCGCCGGCAAGTCGACCCTGATCAACATCCTCGCCGGGGTGGTCAACAAGACCGGCGGCACGGCCGAGATCTGGGGTCGCGACATCGACAGACAGCCGCGCGACGCCCGCGCCGCCCTCGGCGTGGTGCCGCAGGAGATCGTCGCCGACGTCTTCTTCACCCCGCGCGAGGCCCTGGAGGTCCAGGCCGGCTTCTATGGTGTGCCGGCCAACGAGCGCCGCTCGGACGAGCTGCTCGCCGCCCTCGGCCTCACCGACAAGGCCCATGCCTATGTCCGCGCCCTGTCCGGCGGCATGAAGCGCCGGCTGATGGTGGCCAAGGCCCTGGTCCACAATCCGCCCATCCTGATTCTCGACGAGCCGACCGCCGGCGTGGATGTCGAACTGCGCCGCCAGCTGTGGGACTACGTCCGCCACCTCAATGCCGAGGGCGTGACCATCCTGCTGACCACCCACTATCTGGAAGAGGCCCAGGAGCTCTGCGACACCATCGCCATCATGAACCGCGGCGAGGTGGTGGCCTGTGAGCCGACGCCGCAACTGCTGCGCCGGCTGGATACCCGAAACGTGGTGGTCACCCCCGAGGGCACCCTCAAGGCCCTGCCCAGGCTCAAGGGCTTCGAGGCGGTCGCCCGCCCCAACGGGTCCTTCGCCGTCACCTACAAAAAGGGGCAGTCGTCGGTCGAACAGGTGCTGGCCGCCGTGCGTGCCGCCGGTGTCACCATCGCCGACATCGTCACCGAGGACCCGGATCTGGAAGATGTCTTCCTGGCCCTGACCTATGGCGATGCCTCCCGGGTCAGCCCGACGAAGGACTGAGGCGGGTCCCGGCCGAAGGGCTTGCCCCGGCGCCAACAAAAAGGGCCGGCGGATCGCTCCGCCGGCCCTCTTCGTTTGGTTCGGACGGATGCCTATTCGGCGTCGCCGCGCGCCAGGTTGCGCAGGACATAGGGCATGACCCCGCCGGCCTTGAAATAGTCGAGCTCGGTCTGGTTATCGATGCGGCAGCGGACCGGGAAGCGGGCCATCTTGCCGTCCGACGGGCGGAACAGCTCGACCCAGAGGTCCTGACGCGGGCGCAGCTTGCCGACGTTCACATCCGACAGGCCGCGGATGGTGACGATCTCCTCACCGGTCAGGCCCAGCTTGGACCAGCCCTCGGCCTTGAACTGCAGCGGCACCACACCCATTCCGACCAGGTTGGAGCGGTGGATACGCTCATAGCTCTCGGCCAGGACGGCGCGGACGCCCAGCAGGCGGGTGCCCTTGGCGGCCCAGTCACGCGACGAGCCGGTGCCGTATTCCTTGCCCGCGAACACGACCAGCGGCCGGCCCTCGGACTGGTAGCGCATGGCCGCGTCATAGATCGACATCGTGTCCTGCGACGGGAAGTGGCGCGTGACGCCCCCCTCGATGTCCGGCGTGATCTTGTTGCGGATGCGGATGTTGGCGAAGGTGCCGCGCATCATGACTTCGTGGTGGCCGCGGCGGGCGCCGTAGCTGTTGAAGTCCAGCGCATCCACGCCGCGGTTGGTCAGCCAGGCCCCGGCGGGCGAGGTCTTCTTGATCGAACCGGCCGGGCTGATGTGGTCGGTGGTGATGCTGTCGCCGAAGATGGCCAGCACGCGGGCCTCGACGATATCGGTAACCGGGGTCGGCTCCATCGACAGGCCCTCGAAATAGGGAGGGTTGGCGACATAGGTCGAGCTGTCGTCCCAGGCATAGGTCTGGCCGCCCTCGACCTTGATGCCCTGCCAGTGTTTGTCGCCCTTGAAGACGTCGGCATAGCGTTTGGCGAACATGGCCGGGGTGACGCATTTCTTCTGGATGTCGGCGATCTCTTTCGAGGTCGGCCAGACGTCCTTGAGGAACACGTCCTTGCCCTTCTTGTCCTGGCCGATCGGATCCTTCGAGATGTCGATCCGCATCGAGCCGGCGATGGCATAGGCCACGACCAGCGGCGGCGAGGCCAGGTAGTTGGCCTGGACGTCGGGGTTCACCCGGCCTTCAAAGTTGCGGTTGCCCGACAGCACCGAGGTGGCGACCAGGCCGTTGTCATTGATGGCCTTGGAGATGCTGTCCGACAGCGGGCCCGAGTTGCCGATACAGGTGGTGCAGCCATAGCCGACCAGGTTGAAGCCCATGGCGTCCAGATCGGCCTGCAGGCCGGCGGCGGTCAGATAGTCGGTGACCACCTGCGAGCCGGGAGCCAGGGAGGTCTTGACCCAGGGCTTGACCGACAGGCCCAGCTTCTTGGCCTTGCGCGCCACCAGGCCGGCGGCGATCAGGACCGACGGGTTGGAGGTGTTGGTGCAGGAGGTGATGGCGGCGATGACGACATCGCCGTCCCCGAGGTCGAACTTTTCACCCTCGACCTTGACGCGCGGGGCGTCGGTGGCGCGGCCGAAGACCTCGCCGAGGGCGGTTTCGAACGACGGAGCGGCCACGGTCAGCTCGACCTTGTCCTGCGGGCGTTTCGGACCGGCGATCGAGGGCACGATCGAGGCCATGTCCAGTTCCAGCACGTCCGAGAACACCGGGTCTTCCGAGGTCTCGTCGATCCACAGCCCCTGGGCCTTGGCATAGGCTTCCACGAGGGCGACGCGCGCCTTGTCGCGGCCGGTGGCGGTCAGATAGCCTATGGTCGCGGCCGAAACGGGGAAGAAGCCGCAGGTGGCACCGTATTCCGGGGCCATGTTGGCGATGGTGGCCTGGTCCTCGATGGTCAGGCTGATCACGCCCGGGCCGAAGAACTCCACGAACTTGCCGACCACACCCTTCTTGCGCAGCATCTGGGTCACGGTCAGCACCAGGTCGGTGGCGGTCGCGCCTTCCGGCAGGGCACCGGTCAGGCGGAAGCCGACGACTTCCGGGATCAGCATGGGGATGGGCTGGCCCAGCATGGCAGCCTCGGCCTCAATGCCGCCGACGCCCCAGCCCAGAACGGCCAGGCCGTTGATCATGGTGGTGTGGCTGTCGGTGCCCACCACGGTGTCGGGATAGGCGACGGTCGCCTTGCCCTCGGCCACGGTCCAGACGGTCTGGGCCAGGTTCTCGAGGTTCACCTGGTGGCAGATGCCGGTGCCGGGGGGCACGACGCGGAAATTGTTGAAGGCCGACGAACCCCAGCGCAGGAATTTGTAGCGCTCGATGTTGCGCTCATATTCGCGCTCGACGTTCTGGTTGAAGGCGCCGGGCGTGCCGAAATGGTCGACCATGACCGAGTGGTCGATGACCAGATCGACCGGGTTCAACGGGTTGATTTTCGAAGCATCGGCACCGAGGGCCGACATGGCGTCGCGCATGGCGGCCAGGTCCACGACGGCGGGGACGCCAGTGAAGTCCTGCATCAGGACCCGGGCCGGGCGGAAGGCGATCTCGTGCTCGACCGCGCCCTTGTTCTCGATCCAGGCGGCGACCGCCTTGAGGTCGGCTTCGCTGACGGAAACCCCGTCCTCATTGCGCAGCAGGTTCTCCAGCAGCACCTTCATCGAGCGCGGCAGGCGGGAAATCCCGGTCAGGCCGGCTTCCTCAGCGGCCGGAAGGCTGTAATAGGCGTATTTCTTGCGCCCGACGGTGATGTCCCGGCGGGTCTTGAGGCTGTCGACTGACGGCATGGAGAGGCTTCCTCTGGTTCACGCCGCCCGACAATCCGGTTGCACGTTCGCGCGGTCGACGGCGGGGCACACAGGTCCCCGACGCGCGCGGCGAACG
>JAIESL010000108.1 GCA_019746095.1 Caulobacteraceae bacterium | reverse complement strand
TCGAGCCGGCCGCCGAGACCGACGGCGGTCAGGGCCCGGGCGGCGCGGGCCTGGGCCTCGGGCCGGGTCACGCCGGACAGTTCCAGCGGCAGGGCGACATTGGTCAGGGCGTCGGCCCAGGGCATCAGGGTGGCGGACTGGAAGACGAAGCCGGTGCGGCCCTGTGCCCGGCTGACGGTGCCTTGGGCTGGCGGCTCCAGCCCGGCCAGCAGGCGCAGGAGGGTGGATTTGCCGGCGCCGGACGCGCCGACGACGGCGACGATCTCGCCGGGGGCGATGGTCAGGTCGACGGGGCCGAGCGGCGCCCGGCCGGGATAGCGGACGAGGACGCCGTCCAGCGACGCCGCGGCGTCAGCTTCGGCCACGGCCGGGCAGGTACTGGGTGGTGAAGGCCTGACGCCAGTCGAGGTTCGGCGGATAGACCCCGGCCTGGGAGGTGACGTCGAAGAAGGCCTGCCAGCGTTCGGCGGTCATGGCACCGAGGCCGTAGAGGGCGGCGTCGCCGCCATCGACGATGCCATTGGCCTTCAGCCGGGCGCGGGCCTGGTCGAGGATGGCCTGGGTCATCTCGGGGTTGGCCTTGCGGATCAGGGCGTCGGCCGCCCGGTTATGAGGCGTCTGGCCGTCGCCCTGGATATAGTCGCGCCAGCCCTCGGCCGAGGCGGCGATGAAGCTGCGCAGGGCGGCGGCATTGTCCCGCGCGAAGGCATTGGGGGCCAGGACCATGGCGGCGTAGGAGGGATAGCCCTCGTCGGCCAACAGGAAGACCCTGGGGGCGAAGCCCGCCGCCTGTTCGATGCTGTAGGGCTCGGAGGTCAGATAGCCCTGCTGCACCGCCCGCTCATCGGCGAGGAAGGGCGCGGGGTTGAAATTGTAGGTGCGGACCTGGTCGTCGGTGAAGCCGTATTTGGCCTTGAGCCAGACCCAGAAGGCGTCGCGCGACGCGGTGGCCAGCAGGAAGGGGCGGCCGGCGAGGTCGGCGATGGTCTCCAGCGCCGGGTCCGGGTGGGCGATCAGGACCTGGGGGTCCTTCTGGAAGAAGGCGGCGACGGCCTTCACCGGGGCGCCTTCGGCGACCAGGTTCATCGGGATGAAGCTGTTGGAGCCCATGCCGAGCTCGACGGCGCCCGAGGCCAGAAGCTGGGGCACGTTCACGCCCGGGCCGCCCTGGATGATCTCGACGTTGAGGCCGCGCTTGGCATAGGCCCCCGAGGCCTGGGCCTGGTAGAAGCCGCCATGCTCGGCCTGGGCGCGCCAGTCGGTGGCGAAACGCAGGCGCACGCGGCCCTCTTCGTCGACGGGCGCTTCGGCGCGCTGGCAGCCGGCGAGCGCCGCCGTGGCCGCGAGGGCACCGGCACCGGCCAGCAGGGCGCGGCGGTCAGGCGAGAAACGGCGATTCCCACGCAAGGTCATGGCCGTGATGTACGGCTCAGGTGCGGGGAAGGGAAGGGATGCCCCTCAACTGGACTGGATGATCATCCAGACGCGGGAGAAATCACCCATGCGCGCGTCCTGTTCCCGAACCCAGACATAGAGGGTGCCGGTGTCGCCCCACATGATCCCGGCCGCGTCGTCGCTATCGATCTGCAGCAGCAGACGCCAGTCGGCGGCACCGGGCTCCAGCGCCGCGATCCGGTCATCCGAATAGCTGTCCGGCCCGCCCATATAGACGCCGTTCGAGGCGAGTTGTGCCTCGAGCTCCATGGCATCGCCCTGGATGGGGCCGGGAAAGCCGCCGACCTGGTGACGCGGACCGTCGCCAAGCTCCGTGTCCATGAAGGTCTGCACGGCCTCGAAGTCGAATGCCGCGCCGACGTCCGGCGGAAGGTCCAGCCGCTCGGTGGTCGGATAGGTCAGGGCGGATCGACCGGCGAGCGCGACGGCCGTGAAGACCCTGTCGCGGGAGAGGCCCGGCGGATGCGGCAGAGGCCGGGCGGCGGGGGCGTCGGTCATGATGACCTTCCAGCCGTCGCGATCGGCCGGATCGAACCCCCAGGGCTCCTCCGCGGTGTCAAAGAACAAGTGGAGGAAGCCCGACGCCGGCAGCCAGTCCGGTCCGCCGACCGTGCGCAGGGCGGCCAGATCCAGTTCGGCGATGAAGGACAGCGGCCGGCCCTTTCGGTCAGGCCAGGCGGTCGACGCGGGCAGGCGCGGGGAGCCTCCGAGACGACACACGGTGGGCCGGTTCGCCGGCTCCAGAACCACCGCCCGCATGGCCAGGGGCTGCAGGGCCGCGATCACAGCCTGCGTCGCGGCCGCCGTATCCTGCGCCCGGGCAGCGCGCGCGGACCCTGCGATCAGCACGGCACCGACGCCCGTCAGCAGGGCGCGACGATCAGCGGACAAGGGGGAGGTTCCGGTCTTTGGCATGCCCCCACGCTAGGGGCCGGTGAGCCGGAAGAAAAGGCACCGCTCGAGGGAGATTCTGAGGGGCCGGTCGGCAAGGCAGAGCCCGGAATTGAGCGAGGGGACGAAGATCCCCGCAAGCGGTTCTCCTCGTCCCCTCGCCAAGTCCGGGTTGGACTTGGCCATTGAGGTTCAGGGCCCTAGCTTCGGCATCAGCGAGGCGAACCCCGGTGATGGTCAGCTGTATCCTGTCGCGCTCCTGGTCTCCGGCGTTCCACGAGGTCTGGCCCCGCGCCGTCCATCGATCCCGATCCGGTTCCCTCCGGTCTTCTCCGGCCGAAGCCTTTGAAGGGTCCCTTGGGCCTTGATCCTGTCTCCCGTCCGTTAAGGTCGAAACCCCCGGTGCGTTCGATCAGAGAGCCGGGCCGGTCCGCCTTGATCCCCGGGTCTCCCCGGGTCTCCGCGCCGCCGTGTCCCTCGGCCTGATCAAGCTCGCTCCGATCCGCAGATGTGGCAAGCGGTCCGGAACGACCGTCTGTGGGCGATTTTGGGGATAAATCGTGCAGGGCGCGCGGCGGTCTGTGCTGTTTTTCGAATTTTCTTCGGCATGTGAAGCTCTTGTGACTTCTGCACAGGCTCGCGGGAACAGCCGGAAAATTGGTTCAAAAGGGCTGATCCGGGGTGCCGGGGTTGGTCAGGCGGCGTCGAGGGCCGCCAGGCGGGCTTCGATCCAGAGCCGGATCCCGGCCAGGGAGCGGTTCGCAAGCGAGCCGCCGAAATGGATGAAGCCGTGCGGGCCGAGCGGAACCTGAAGCAGGTCGGCGTCGGTCGGCCAGGCCTCGGACATCAGCCGGCTGTCGTCGCGCAGGGGGTCGAGATCACCGGCGACGAACAGGGCGGGCGGCATGCCGTGAAGGTCGGCATAAAGCGGCGAGACGTCGGGGCTCTGCCGGCCCGCCTCGTCGCGCTCGGGCGTGAGGCGACCCAGATCGGACGCCAGGGTCGGGCCGTTGAGGATCAGGGTCTCCGGTCCCGCGGCGCGGACCGACGGGGTACCGGACAGGTCATAGACACCATAGACCAGAATGCAGCCGCGGAAGTCGCCGAACCGGCCCTCGTCGCGCAGGGCCAGGCCGGTCAGGGCGGCGAGATGGGCACCGGCGGACTGGCCCGCGAGGAACAGCCGGTCCGTGCCGAAGCGGTCGGTGGCGTTCTCGGCCAGCCAGCGGCCGGCGGCCATGCAGTCGGCGAGGGCATGCTGCATCTGCACCCCGCGCGGCTCGCTGAGCAGGCGGTAGTCGACCGAAACCACGGCCAGACCGGCCTCGGCCACCAGGTCGGCGTTGAGATGGTCGTTCAGCCCGGCGCTGCCCACGACCCAGCCGCCGCCGTGCATGTCGAGGATCACGCCGCGCGCCGGTCCGGGAGGAGTCAGGATGCGGACGGAGACGCCGCCGTCTTCGGACGGGATGCGCAGGGTCTCGACCCCCACGCCGCGCCGCGACAGCTGGACGGCGGTGACCCGTTCCGCGACCTGGCCGAAGCGGTTGCTGAGCCATTGGCCCGCCGTCAGCCGCCAGCCGTCGGCCTTGAGACGCGGCATCAGGGCCAGGGCCGCGTTCGTTCGCTCAGCGGTGCGGCGTTCGGCGGGGGTGAGGTCCAGGCGGCGAACACGAACGGTCATGGAGGGAAATTAGACCCTGCGGCCCGTGGAGGCGATGCGGCGTTCAGGCGCTGGCCAGAGCTTCCCGTTTCGCCTCGAGCTCCAGCCACTCTTCCTCCGCCGCCGCCAGCAGGGTTCGGGCGCGGTCGGCGTTGGCGGTGGCCTTGTCGAAGGCCTTGCGGTCACGGGCGTAGAGGTCGGGGTCCGACAGGGTGGCGTCGTGGCGGGCGATGTCCTCGGGCAGGGAGGCCAGCAGGCCCTCGAGCTCCTTCAAACGGTGGGCGTCCTTGAAGGTCAGCTTGCCGGGTTTCCTGGGGGCGGGGGCCGAGGGTCGAGGGTCGAGGGGCGCTGAAGTCCCACCGGTCGATGCCTTTTTCCACTCGTCCCTCGTCCCTCGTCCCTCGCCCCTCGCAAGGAACCCCGGGTTCTGGCGGATGAAGTCGGTCCAGCCGCCGGGGGTCTCGACGATGTCGCCGCGGCCGTTCATGGCGATGGTCGAGGTGGCCAGGCGGTCGACGAAGTCGCGGTCGTGGCTGACCAGGATGAGGGTGCCGTCATAGGTCTCGAGCAGCTCTTCCAGCTTGTCGAGCGTGTCCATGTCGAGGTCGTTGGTCGGTTCGTCGAGGACCAGCATATTGGCGGGCTTGGCCAGGGCGCGGGCCAGCAGCAGGCGGTTGCGCTCACCGCCCGAGAGGGTCGAGATCGGCTGGCGCAGCTGGCCTTCCTGGAACAGGAAGTCCTTGGCGTAGGCGGCGACGTGTTTGGAGACGCCGCGGACCAGGACGCTGTCGCCGCCGCCGGGGGTCAGGGCGTCCCACAGGGTCATGTCGCTGCGCAGGCCCTCGCGCGACTGGTCCAGATAGACAGGCTCCAGATTGGCACCGAGGCGCACCGTACCGGCGTCAGGCTTGAGCTGGCCGAGCAGGATCTTGACCAGGGTGGTCTTGCCCGCGCCGTTGGGGCCGACGATGGCCAGCCGGTCGCCGCGGATGACGCGGGTGCTGAACGGCTTGATGACGGTTCGTTCGCCGAAGCCCTTGGTCACGCCCTTGAGTTCGGCCACCAGCTTGCCCGACAGGCCGCCGGAATCGACGCCGAGATTGAGCTCGCGCGGGAGGTCCCTGACCCGTTCGGCGCGGTCCTCGCGCATGGCGTTGAGGGCGCGGGCGCGGCCCTCGTTGCGGGTGCGCTGGGCGGTGATGGAACGGTAGAAGGTGTAGGTCTCGCGCTCGATGGCCTTGTTCAGACGGCGCAGGGACTCGGCCTCTTCCTCCATGACCTTGCCGGCCCATTCGTCGAAGGCAGCGAAGCCCTTGTTGAGGGTGCGGACGCGGCGGCCCTCCAGCCAGTGGCAGGACTGGGTGACGCGGTTGAGGAAGGCGCGGTCGTGGCTGACGACCAGGACCGAGAACCGGGCCTGGAGGAGCTCTTCCTCCAGCAGTTCGATGGCCAGGATGTCGAGGTGGTTGGTCGGCTCGTCGAGCAGCAGCAGGTCGGGCTCTTCGGCGAAGGCCTTGGCCAGGGCGGCGCGGCGGATCTCGCCGCCGGACAGGTTGACGGCGGGTTTTTCGGGATCGAGGCCGAAGGTGGCCAGCCAGGCCTCGGCGGTCCAGCGTTCGGCCCCTTCCGAGGCGGCGTAGTCGAGCAGGGTCTCGCCGGTGATCACCGGCTCCTGGGCGACATAGGCGAAGCGGGTGCCGGCCTGGACGGAGCGGTCGCCGGCGTCGGGTTCGATCAGGCCCATGACCATCTTCATCAGGGTCGATTTGCCGGCCCCGTTGCGGCCGACGAGGGCGGCGCGGGTGCGCGGCTCGACGGCGATGTCGACCCCGTCGAACAGCGGGCGCTGGCCGTCCTGGAGACGGACGTTCTTGAGGGCGACGAGCGGAGGACGGGGAGCCATGCGAAACCTGGATACGCGGCACAGCGGGGAGGCTGCGCGGTCGAAGGCGGCCATATAGGCGGTGCGGGGCGTTGTGGCCACCGGCGGCGGCCTTCGCCCGGCAAGGGATTTGCCGGGAGCGCCTGGCGGAACAGTGTTAACCAGAGCGCGGGCGTCCGGGGGAGATGAGGATGAGCGAGCAGGATCCGGCGACGGCGCGCGAGCGTCGCAGGAAGGGCTTCGGCTGGGGCGAACTGCTGGGCGGGATCGTGCTGGCCCTGACGCCGGTGGCCGGTACCCTGGCCTATGACACCGTCTCGCGGCCTTCGGGTGAGGTGCTGGCGGCGGCCGATATGCTGACCCAGATCGCGCCCCATATCGACGCCTATCGCCGCCAGTCCGACCTGTTCGACGTCAACAGCCGCCGGGTCGCCAATGCCATGCTGCGCGGTGGTTCACAGGAGGCGGCCCAGGCCCGTTATGACGACTTCACCCTGGTGTGGAGTGACTATCAGACCACCTATTCCGACCTGCGGGATCTGATCCTGCCGGCCGACAACACCGCCGCGCCCGAGCTGCGCGATCTGGTGTCCTATATGGAGGGCGCAATGGCGGCCTCGAACCGGATCGACCTGTGCCTGCAGTCGGCCCTGGGCAGCTATGACGCCGGCGCGCCGGACCGGATGGCGGCCAGGGCCCGCAACCGGACAGGGATCGACGAGGACGCCGCCCGGGCCGAAACGGCGGCGCGGGCGCAGGACCAGGAACTTCGCTGCCTCTCGGCCGACGAGTATTTCGTGGTCAGCGAGCGGATGCAGCGGCTGGGTGCCTGCAACTATGCCCTGCGGCGGGCGATGATGGGATCGGTCGCCAACCTGCGCCGGACGCGGGACGACGGGCCGGTGGCGCGGCTGGGCGACCGGCTGACCGGCCGGTCGGTGCCCAAGACGTCCGACCAGCGGCCGGCGTTCTGGGATCCGCTGCTGGACCGGGTGAAGGCGGAATGTTCGCGCGAGCGGTTGCGGCCCAGCCGGGGCGACGCGCCGCCGGCCAACCGGCTGAACATCTGGCAGAGGGTGGATGCGGTCGCGCCCACCCTGCCTGTGCCGACGCCGGTGCCGCCCGCGCGCTGATCCGGTCGATCAGCGGCGACAGGCCTGGCCGATCCGCGTAAGAGGCCGCCGATGGAACGGCCCTTCTGGCAAACCAAACGTCTGGAACAGATGTCCCGCGAGGAGTGGGAGAGCCTGTGCGACGGCTGTGGCCTGTGCTGTCTGGTCCGGTTCGAGGACGAGGATACGGGCAAGGTCGTGCCCACCCGGGTGCACTGCAAACTGTTCGACAGCGACCGGTGTACCTGTCTCGACTATGCCAACCGGCGGGCGCAGGTGCCGGACTGTATCAAGCTGACGCCCTGGAACATCGAACAGCTGGGGTGGATGCCCAAGTCCTGCGGCTATCGCCGGATCCATGAGGGGCGGGGGCTGGCCGACTGGCATCCGCTGATCTCGGGCGACCCCGAGAGCGTGCATGCGGCCGGGGTGTCGGTGCGGGGCCAGACGGTCTCGGAACTGGCCCTGAAGGAGCCCGAGGACGCGCTGGATTTCGAGGCCCCGGAGTGGGACCTCGAGCGGGGCGAACAAGGTTTCCGGGCGGTAACCAAAAATTCTTGAGCTTGTG
Organism: Caulobacteraceae bacterium; assembly: GCA_019746095.1. Taxonomy (GTDB): domain Bacteria; phylum Pseudomonadota; class Alphaproteobacteria; order Caulobacterales; family Caulobacteraceae; genus Brevundimonas. The sequence goes on along the minus strand of JAIESL010000108.1, from coordinate 6,625 downwards.
ACCTTCTGCCACCGGTATGCGCGACGAGGTGGCCACGGTGAATCATCAGGACAGTCTGGGGCTCGACACGCCGTTCGACCATCTGACGGCCCTGTTGTGCAGCCAGTTCGGGGTTCCGTTCAGTCTCGTTTCCTTCGTCCATGGCGACCTTGCGGTGTTTCGTTCCGAGGTCAGTGTCGGGGAGAGCTGCCTGCCGCGGGACCTCAGCGTCAGCAATCTTCTGGTCGGGATGGGCGCAGGTGCCCAGCTGGTCGTCGAGGATATGACGCTGCATCCGGTCCTGAAGGATCATCCGATGGTCGTGGGGGAGCCGTTCCTTCGGTTCTTTGCAGGTTCCACGGTCAGCAGCCGCAAGGGCGAGGCTGTCGGTGCAGTCGGCATCATGGATTCGCAGCCGAGGCCGGCCCTCACCGCCGCCGAATGGGTCACGCTCGGCCAGGTCGCCGCCATTGCCGGCCGGATGTTCGACCAGACGACCGCCCAGCGGGTCCAGTCGGAGCAGTTGAAGCTTCTGAAGCTGGCAGAGCAGATGTCGGGCGTCGGCAACTGGCGGTACGATGTCGCAACCGGCGAGGTCACCTGGTCGGACGAGGTCTACCGGATCCACGGCTATGTGCCGAAGGAGGTCGAGCCGAACTGCGACCTCGTCCTGGCATCCTATGATCCCGAAGATGCGCAGGAGCTGGAAGAAGCTGTGATGCGGGCCCTGACGACCGGTGAGGGCTATGAGTTCGAACTGCGCCTCAGGACCCCGGGTCAGGAAGAGCGGCTTGTGGTCACCCGGGCCGCGACGGAACAGGACGACCAGGGGCGGACCGTCGCCCTTTTCGGTGTGTTCCAGGATGTGACCGAGGCGGTCCGGTCCAAGGAACGGCTGGAACGCAGCGAATCCCTTTTCCGGCTGATGAGCGAGACGGCGACGGACGTCATTGCCCGCTATGACCCGGACGGGACGTTCCGATGGCTCTCGCCTTCGGTGGAAGCCGTGATGGGTTGGGCACCGGGCGAGATGATCGGCCGGACAAGTACCGACTTCGTCCATCCCGATGACCTTCACAAAATCCGGGCCGGCTTCAAGGCCTGCGTCGCGGCCGGCCAGGGAGAAAAGCCGCCACGTGTCGAATACAGGGCCCTCAAGGAGGACGGGTCGGTGGTGTGGCTGGAGGCGTCACCCCGGGCGGTTTTCGATGCGAACGGCGAGCTGCTCGAATTCCACGATCATGTCCGGGACATCACGGCCCGCAAGGATGCCGAGCGGGTGCAGACCGAACTGCTCGAGACCCTGGGCATGGCGGAAGAGCTGGGCGGTGTCGGCAGCTGGCGACTGGATGTGGCCACCGGGGCCGTCACCTGGTCAGACGAGGTCTATCGTATCCACGGCAAGAGCCGGGACAGCTTCGATCCTAGCTTTGACGACGCGGTCGGTTGCTACCACCCGGACGATCGCCAGACGGTGGCGGACTGTTGCCTGCAGGCGATCGAGACCGGGATCGGTGGAGGTTTCCAGCTTCGTCTCATCCGTGAGGACGGCGAAATCCGGACGGTATCGTCCAACTGCCGCCCGGAGCGCGACGGAACGGGCGCGATCGTCGCCCTGTTCGGTGTCTTCCAGGACGTAACGGACAGCATCCGTGTCCACGAACAGATTGCCGCCAGTGAGGCGCGCTTCAGGCTGCTGGCGGACAATGCCACAGACATCATCGCCACCTACGGCATGGACGGGGTGTTCCGCTACATCTCACCCGCCGTCGAGGGGGTGATGGGGTACAGTCCGGAAGAGCTGGTCGGCCGGCCGTTCTCAAGCTTCATGCATCCCGACGATGTTGGCCGGCTCCGGCGCGCCTTCGTCGCCTATGCCAAGGCGGGGCCGGGCGCACCCTCGCCGCGCGTGCCCTATCGCGGCGTGCGCAAGGACGGCCAGACGGTCTGGCTGGAGGCCCATCCGAAGATCATCCGCGACGCCGAAGGGCGGGCGCTGGAGTTCCAGGACGTCGTCCGCGACGTGTCCGAGACCAAGGCGCTGGAAGACGAATTGATCGCGGCGCGCGACGTCGCGGAGGCCGGGGCCCGGACGCAGTCGGAATTCCTGGCCAATATGAGCCATGAGCTGAGGACGCCGCTGACCAGTGTGATCGGCTTTTCGGGCCTGTTGCAGAACAGCCGGAACCTGCCCGAGGCCGAGCGCCGCTATGCGGACCGGATCGCGACGGCCAGTGAGGCGCTGCTCAGCGTCATCAACGACATTCTCGACTATTCCAAGCTGGAGGCCGATGCGGTCGACCTGGACCCGCAGGTCTTTGATCCGCGCGCCATGGCCGAGGGGGCTGTCGCCATCGTCGAAACCCAGTGCCAGGCCAAGGGTCTGACGCTGGAGACGGTGGTTGAACCCGGCCTGCCGGCCGCCCTGATGGGCGATGAGGGCCGACTGAGGCAGGTGACGCTGAACTTCCTGTCCAATGCGGTGAAATTCACCACCACGGGCGCGATCCGGCTGTCGATGACAGCCGTACAGGGCCGGCTGCGGGTGGCGGTGTCCGACAGCGGTATCGGCATCGCCCAGGACAAGATCGACGCCCTGTTCGACCGCTTCACCCAGGCCGATGCCTCGACCACGCGTGTATATGGCGGGACCGGACTGGGTCTGGCGATCTCGCGCCGCCTGATCGAGATGATGGGGGGCGAGATCGGTGCCGACAGCCGGCCGGGCGAGGGCTCGACCTTCTGGTTCGAGGTACCGATGCGCGAGGCCGTGGTCGGCGAGCAGGCGGCGGATGCGGGGGATCTGGCCGTGGACGCCGGGCTGAAGATCCTGATGGCCGACGACGCGGCACCGAACAGGGAGCTGGTGACGGCGATCCTGGGCGGACTGGGACTGTCACTGGAGACGGTGTGCAACGGTGCCGAGGCGGTCGAGGCGGCGCGGACCGGTGCCTATGACCTGATCCTGATGGATGTGCACATGCCGGTCATGGACGGGCTGGATGCGACCCGGGCGATCCGGGCCATGGGCGGGACCACGGGACGGACACCGATCGTCGCCCTGACCGCCAATGTTCAGCCCGAACAGGTTCTGCGGTGCCAGGAAGCGGGTATGGACGGCCATGTCGGCAAGCCCATCCAGCTGGGAGAATTGCTGATGGTCCTGGCGACAGCGTCGGCGCGCAGCCGCCAGGAGGCGACCAGTATGCCGGCACCGCTGCGGAGCGTGGGGACATGAGTGTGACGGTGATGATCGTCGAGGACGACGACATGGTCCGCGAGATGATGGACATCACCCTGTCCCAGGCGGGCTATCGGGTGACCTCGGTCGGCAGTGGTGAGTCCGCGCTGGATCTGCTGCGGCGGATCAAGGTCGATCTGGTCCTGCTGGATATTCACATGCCGCAGATGAGCGGGCTGGATGTGCTGATGGCCATGGGCCGGATGGGTCGGAACACGCCCGTTCTGATGGTCACGGCCAACCGTCAGGCCGAGACGGTGGCCGAGGCCATGCGGCTGGGCTGCGTCGGCTATATGGCCAAGCCGTTCGCCCCGACGGACCTGCTGGGCCGGGTCGCCCGGGCCCTGGCGGGACGTCCGGCCGCGCGGGTCGACTACGTCGAGATCTGACGGTCAGCCGGGGCGGGTTCCCGGCGTGACCTCCTGCTGACAATCGGCGAATCCTCAGTCGGGTTCGCGCGACAAGGTGCAGTGAATTCAATAAATTGAACTTTTCTGTCTGCGACTTGTCCGCCGGGCTGCGCTGGTCGGCTACTCTTTGGCATGACGGGAAATCAGGACAGGGCGGCGCGGGCGAGAGCCCGGCTCAAGCAGGTCCCTGACCTGCTGGACCTGATGCTGGAGCAGGCGATCGCCGCCCTGGGTGCCAGCGCCGGTGCCGGGCGATGCCCTCGGGGTGCATCGCCATGGGCGCGGTGTGGAAAGGATCACGCGGGCGGCGCGAACCCTGGCGACGCTGATCGATCCGCCGGGCCGGGTCAGGGGCACCGAACAGGCAGAGGATGACATGAAGGACGATGATCGAGACCACAGCCCCGAAGCGCTGGACCGGCCTCGAGCCGTACGCGAGTCCCGTCTCGGTAGCCGGCGGGCCGCGATCGAGGGACGGCTTCCGGAAGGCTGGACTGTCGCCCGATCACCTGCGGCGGGCGCTGGAGAGCACGCCGGGGCTGCACAGGCATCAGGTCATTCCGGAAGTCGACTGGCGCACCTGGCTGGTGCTGGGCGGACGGGGGTCCGGCAAAACCCATGCGGGCGCCAACTGGATCACGGAACTGGCCCGCGCCGCGGACGCCCGGATCGCCCTGGTCGGGGCCACGCTGCATGATGTCCGTGAGGTCATGGTCGAGGGGGCCTCGGGCCTGAAGGCCTTCGGCGAGTCGGCCAACCGACCGCGCTGGGAGGGTGGACGCAAACGGCTGGTCTGGCCGAGTGGCAGCGTGGCCTATGCCTTTTCGGCCGAGGATCCCGACAGTCTGCGGGGGCCGCAGTTTCACCATGCCTGGGCCGATGAATTCTGCGCCTGGAGACGGCCCGAAACGGTGCTGGAAAACCTGCGCCTGGGGCTGCGTCTCGGCGACGATCCCAGGCTGATGGTGACGACGACCCCGAGGCCCCTGCCGGCCCTGCGGCGGCTGCTGGCGCAGGACGGGACCTGTATCGAACGGGCGGGGACCCAGGCCAATGCGGCCCATCTGTCGCCGGGTTTCCTGAAACATCTGAGGGCGCTCTACGCCGGGACGCGGCTGGAGGCGCAGGAGCTGGAGGGGTTGGTGGTCGAGGCTGACGGTGCCCTGTTCCGGGCCGAGGATCTGGCGCGGGCGCGGGGCCATCAACCGGCGACGCTGGAGCGGATCGTGGTGGCGGTGGATCCGCCGGCGAGCGCCGGCGGGGATGCCTGCGGGATCGTGGTCGTGGGCCGCAAGGACGGCCGCGCCTATGTGCTGGCCGACCGGTCCAGGGCGGGGGAGTCGCCGCAGGGCTGGGCCACCCTCGTGGCGCAGACGGCGCGGGCCTTCGGGGCGCGGGAGATCGTGGCCGAGAAGAACCAGGGCGGCGAAATGGTGCGGACGGTGCTGGCCCACGGCGGCTGTGAGGTCCCGATCCGGCTGGTCCACGCCAGCCGGGGCAAGGCGGCCCGGGCAGAGCCGGTGGCGGCCCTGTATGAACAGGGCCGGGTCGTCCACTGCGGGGCCTTTCCGGCGCTGGAAGAGGAACTGATGGCGCTGGGGTCGGCGGACGGCGACGGACACAGTCCGGACCGGGCCGATGCCCTGGTGTGGGCGGTGATGCATCTGCTGCCGGCCCCGAGGGCCGGACCGCGGATAAGGGCGCTCTGAGACAGGTTTTCAGGAAGGACGAGGATGGCGAAGCTGCGCTGGCCGATGGGCCGCCGCGGGCGCGAGCGTGCGCCCGAGATCAAGGACAGTCGGGTCGGGCCGCTGGTTGCGCTGACGGCCGGGGGACGGGCGCGATGGACGCCGCGGGACTATGCCCATCTGGCCGAGGAGGGGTTTGCGAAGAACGCTGTGGCCTATCGCTGCGTGCGGATGATCGCCGAGGCGGCGGCCTCTGCGCCGCTGGTGGTGTTCGCGGACGGGGTGCGGCGCGAGGATCATCCGCTGGCGGCCTTGCTGGCACGGCCGAACCCGGAACAGTCGGGGGCGGAGTGGCTGGAGGCGCTGTACGGGGCCCTGCAGACGGCGGGCAATGCCTATGCCGAGGCGGTCGGGGATGAGACGCCCGAGGAGCTTTGGACGCTGCGGCCGGACCGGGTGAAGGTGGTGCCGGGACGGGCGGGCTGGCCCGAGGCCTGGGAGTATTCCGTGGACGGACGGTCGGTGCGGATCGGCCGGGCCGCGGACGGCTGGTCGCCGGTGATGCAGCTGAAGCTGTTCCACCCGACCGACGACCACTACGGCTTCTCGCCGCTGGAGGCGGCGGCCTTTGCCATCGATGTGCACAATGCCTCGGGGGCCTGGAACAAGGCGCTGCTGGACAATGCGGCGCGGCCAAGCGGGGCCCTGGTCTATGGGGCCAGGGACGGGGAGCGGCTGACCGCCGAACAGTTCGAGGCCCTGCGCGGGCAGGTCGAGGAGAGCCATGCGGGGACGCTGAACGCCGGGCGGCCGATGATCCTGGAGGGCGGGCTGGACTGGAAGCCGATGAGCTGGACGCCGGCCGACATGGATTTCATCGCCGGGAAACACGCCGCGGCGCGGGAGATCGCCCTGGCCTTCGGGGTGCCGCCGCAGCTGCTGGGGATTCCCGGGGATGCGACCTATGCCAACTATCGCGAGGCCAATGCGGCCTTCTGGCGGGCGACGGTGGTGCCGCTGGTGAGGAAGACAGCAGCGGCGTTGACGGTGTGGCTGGGCGGGCGGTTCGCGGGGATCAGGATCGAGGCGGATCTGGATGGTTTGCCGGCGCTGCAGCCCGAGCGGGACGCGCTGTGGGCGCGTCTGAATGCGGCGACGTTTCTGACGGATGAGGAGCGGCGGCGGATGGCGGGGGTGGGGGCGTAGGGCGCAGGGCTTAGGGCTTAAGGCTTGGCGTATCCGTATTTGACAAACCCACGGAAAACGGTAGGATGAAGGGGTAAGGAGATTCCCCCGTGTCCGTTCTT
>JAIESL010000112.1 GCA_019746095.1 Caulobacteraceae bacterium | reverse complement strand
ATGGAACTGCGCGCCAAGTCCGGCGTCGGCATGATGGACTGCAAGAAGGCGCTCCAGGAAACCGACGGCGACATCAATGCCGCGATCGACTGGCTGCGCGCCAAGGGCCTGTCCAAGGCCGCCAAGAAGGCTGACCGCGTCGCCGCTGAAGGCCTGGTCGCCGTCGCCTCGAAGGAAGTCGGTGCCGGTGAAGTCGGTGCTGCCATCGAGTTCAATGCCGAGACCGATTTCGTCGCCCGCAACGACCTGTTCCAGAACGCCGCCAAGTCGTTCGCCCAACTGGGTCTGGAGCACGCCACGCTCGAGGGCCTGCACGGTGCCGAGCTGGAAAACGGCAAGACCATCCAGGACGAAGTGACCCAGCTGATCGCCACGGTCGGCGAGAACATGCAGCTGCGCCGCGCCGCCCGCCTGTCGGTCGATGAGGGCGTCGTCGCCTCCTACGTCCACAACGCCGTCTCGCCGGGCCTCGGCCGTATCGGCGTGCTGGTCGCCCTGCACGGCGGTGGCGACAAGGCTGCCCTGCGTGAACTGGGCCGCAAGATCGCCATGCACGTGGCCGCGACCGCACCGCTGTCGCTGAACACGGACGATCTGGACCCGGCTGCGATCGAGAAGGAACGTCAGGTCCTGACCGAAAAGGCCAAGGAAGAAGGCAGGCCCGACGCCATGATCGCCAAGATCGTGGAAGGCCAGATCAACAAGTTCCAGAAGGACGTCGTGCTGATCAAACAGCCCTTCGTCATGAACCCGGACGTGACCATCGAGCAGCTGGTCGCCGACGCCGGCAAGGAACTGGGTGCGCCCGGCCTGCACCTGGCCGGCTTCGTCCGCCTGGCCCTGGGTGAAGGCGTCGAGAAGGTCGAAGGCCCCGATTTCGCCAGCGAAGTCGCCGCCATGACGGCCGGCCAATAGGTCGGACGTTCCGAGGATGAAGACCGGGGCCGGCGAGCGATCGCCGGCCCCTTTTTCGTGCGGGCGTTTGCGGATCGTGGGGTATCGGGTCAAATGGCCCGGTTGATTCAAGGGGTCCTGTCATGAAGCGCCTGCTCGTCGCCGTTTCGGCCATCGCCATCCTCACAGCCGCCCCGGTTGCGGCCCAGGAGGTGGATCGTGTCGCCATAAACGGCATCATCGACCAGGGGCTGAACCACAGCGAGGTGATGCAGACGGCGGCCTGGCTGACCGACCGGATCGGTGGCCGGATGACCAATTCACCCCAGATGCGGCAGGCCGAGCAGTGGACCGCGCAGCAGTTCCGCGACTGGGGCCTGTCCAATGTCCGCGCCGACCCGTTCGACTTCGGCCGCGGCTGGTCGATCGTCCGCTCGAGCGCGCGTATGACCGCACCCAGGCCGCTCGACCTGCGGGCCATCCCGATCGCCTGGACCCCGTCCACGCCCGGCGTGATCAGCGGTGAGGTCATCGTCGCCCCGATGGCGAACGCCGGTGATTTCGCCCGATGGCGCGGCAAGCTGGCGGGCAAGATCGTGCTGGTCTCGCGCCCGACCGCCGTGACCGACCCGACGCAGCCCGCCTTCCGCCGCCTGACCGACGAGGACCTGCGCAACGCCAACACCTACAACATGCCCAGCCATGCGGCCCCCTCGACGGGCACGCTCGGTACGCGTGACTTTGCCGGACAGATGGACGCCTTCCTGCAGGAAGAGGGAGCCCTGGCCTGGGTCCGCATGTCCCAGCGGGACGGCGGACTGCTGCATGGTACCGGCTCCGGCTATCGCATGGACGACCAGAGGCTGACACCCGGCATGGAGCTGGCGGCGGAGGACTATCGGCGCCTGGCCCGCCTGGCCCTGACCGAGGATGCGAAGCCCACGCTCGAACTGATGAGCGAGGTCCGGTTCCACGAGGAAGACACCAACGCCTACAATATCCTGGCCGACATCCCCGGGACGGGTCGCTCGGGCGAGTATGTCATGGCGGGGGCCCATCTCGACAGCTGGGTGGCCTCGGACGGGGCCGTGGACAATGCCGCCGGCTCGGCCGTGGTCATGGAGGCGGCGCGCATCCTCAAGGCGCTGGGCGTGCGGCCCAAGCGGACGATCCGCTTCGCCCTGTGGAACGGCGAGGAGCAGGGGCTGTGGGGCTCGCTGGCCTATGTCGATCGCTATCTGGCGACCCGCGCACCGCTGGGTGACGCCCGGCTGGATGCCCTGCCCAACGGCCGGACCTGGCGGCAGCGATGGCCGATCCAGCCCCGGGCCGGTCACGGGCACCTGGTGGCCTATTTCAATCTCGACAATGGCTCTGGCAAGATTCGGGGCATCAATGCCGAGGGCAATGTCGCTGCGGCGCCGATCTTCCAGCAATGGCTGGAGCCCTTCAGCGCCATGGGGGCCTCGACCGTGTCCTTGCGCACCTCCGGCGGGACCGACCATGTCTATCTGCAGACCGTCGGCGTCCCGGGCTTCCAGTTCATCCAGGACCCGCTCGACTACAGCGCCCGGCTGCACCACACCTCGATCGACAGCTATGACCACCTGCGGGCCGAGGACCTGCGGCAGGCGGCGGTGATCCTGGCCAGCTTCCTGCTCAATGCCGCCAACAGCGACGAACCCCTGCCGCGCATGCCGATCCCGACCCGTCCGACGCCGACGGATCCCTTTCCGCTGCAGCAGTAGGATGGCGGGTGGTGAGGAGACGCGACAATGACGACGCCTTCTCCGGGTGGCCGGTACCGGCTAAAGCAGCCCCATGATCGGTAGACTCAATCACGTCGGCGTCGCCACACCCTCGATCGAGGCCAGCGTCGCCCTGTACCGCGACCTGCTGGGGGCGACCGGGGCGCATGCGCCGTTCGACCTGCCGGCCCAGGGGGTGCGCGTCTGTTTCATCGACCTGCCCAACAGCCAGATCGAACTGATCGAGCCGCTCGGCGATGACAGCCCGATCCACGGCTTCCTGGCGAAGAACCCCAAGGGGGGTCAGCATCATGTCTGTTTCGAGGTCGAGGACATCCTCGTCGCGCGCGACGCCCTGAGGGCCCGCGGCGCGACCATTCTCGGTACGGGTGAGCCCAGGATCGGGGCCCACGGCACACCGATCATCTTCGTCCATCCGAAAGACATGGGCGGGGTACTGGTCGAATTGATGGAAACACCACGGAACGGAGCGCACTGAATGCCGATCGGTATCGTCACCATGCTGGGGGTCTACATCATCTGCTGGTGGACCGTGCTTTTCGCGGTTCTTCCCCTTGGCACCTCGCGTGAGGTGCATGAGCCCCCGACCGACGGATCGCAGTGGGGCGCGCCCGAGAAGCCGGATCTGAAGCGCAAATTCATCACCACGACCTGGGTCTCGGCCCTGCTTTGGCTGTTCGCCATGGTGCTGGTCTACATCGGCTGGATGCCGCTGCCGGACCTCGCACCGCCGGTCCCGTGACACCATGACGGACAGGCTTCTTCTGCTCAATCCCGGCTGGACCGACGATCTGGGCGGCCCCTGGTACTGCCCGCCCGGTGCCGTGATCGAGGGGGTGCTGGCCTTCCACCCGGCCCTGCGCGAGGCTCTGGACATCACCTATCTGGATCATCCGCGGCCTCGCCCGCCGGTGATCGAACTGGTCGGCGAGGCCCATCAGAGCTGCCCGATCCTGGTGCTGGACGAGACCTTCGACTGGCCCGAAGCGCAGACCAGCGAGGCGACGGGCCGACGCTTCCTGCAGGATGAGGCGATCATCCCCTATCTGGCCGCGCGCTACGGGATTGCCCGGCCCCATCCTTGATCAGGGTCGAGGGTCGAGGTGAGATCCGTGCCTTGGATTATGGTTCAGCTCACGGCTGTAGGGGAATCCCTCGACCCTCGACCCTAATCCCTCGAACCTGCCTAGCTTTCGCCCCGGTGACCCGGCTAAAGCTCGTGTCCCAAGCCTCCCACGCCGGATTCTGCCCATGCGCCTGTCGCGCTATTTCCTGCCCACGCTCAAAGAGGCGCCCTCGGACGCCCAGATTGTTTCGCACCAGCTGATGCTGCGTGCCGGCCTGATCAAACAGGAGGCCGCCGGCATCTATGCCTGGCTGCCGCTGGGCCTGAGGGTGCTGAACCGGATCGAGCAGATCGTGCGCGAGGAGCAGGAGCGTGCCGGCGCCGTCGAACTGCTGATGCCGACGCTGCAACTGGCTGATCTGTGGCGCGAGAGCGGGCGCTATGACGCCTATGGCCCCGAGATGCTGCGGATCACCGACCGGCACGAGCGCGAGCTGCTGTACGGACCCACCAATGAGGAGATGATCACCGACATCTTCCGCGGCTTCGTGAAGAGCTACAAGGCGCTGCCGCTGAACCTGTTTCACATCCAGTGGAAATTCCGCGACGAGCGCCGGCCGCGGTTCGGTGTGATGCGCGGACGCGAGTTCCTGATGAAGGATGCCTATTCCTTCGACATCGACGAGGCCTCGGCCCGCAAGGCCTACAACCGGATGTTCGTGGCCTATCTGAACACCTTTGCCCGGATGGGACTGAAGGCCGTGCCGATGCGCGCCGACACCGGCCCGATCGGCGGCGACCTGAGCCATGAGTTCATCGTCCTGGCCGACACGGGCGAGAGTCAGGTGTTCTGCGACCGCAAACTGGTCGAGATGCCCGCACCCGGTGCCGGCGTGGACTGGAATGAGCTGCAGGCCATCGTCGACGAGCGGACGGGTCTGTATGCCGCGACCGAGGAAATGCACGATGCGGCCCAGTTCGAAAGCCAGACGGCCGCGGCCGATCGCCTGACCGCACGCGGCATCGAGGTCGGCCACATCTTCTATTTCGGCACCAAATATTCGGCCCCGATGAAGGCGAAGGTCGCCGGTCCGGACGGCAAGGACACCGAAGTCCACATGGGTAGCTACGGCGTCGGCGTGTCGCGCCTGCTGGGGGCCATCATCGAGGCCAGCCACAACGAGGGCGGCATCATCTGGCCGGACTCCGTGGCCCCGTTCGACGTGGTGGTGATAAATCTGCGCGTCAATGACGAGGCGGTCTGCCTAGCCTGTGAGGAAGCGGTCGCCAAGCTGGAGGCCCTCGGCAAGGACGTCCTCTATGACGACACCGACGAGCGGCCGGGCGGGAAATTCGCCACCGCCGACCTGATCGGCATTCCCTGGCAGCTGACCATCGGACCCAAGGGCGTGGCCGAGGGTCTGGTCGAGCTGAAACGTCGGGCGACCGGCGAGAAGGTCTCGATCCCGTTGGCCGAGGCGCTGGCCAAGGTGCGCGGATGACCGACATCCCGGCGACCCTGAAGCCGACCAAACCGGCCGGTCCCTTCTCGGCCTGGGAGTTCGAACTCGCACTGCGCTACCTGCGCGCGCGGCGGAAGGAGGGCGGCATCGCCCTGATCGCCATCATCTCCTATGTCGCCATCGCCCTGGCGGTCATGGCCCTGATCATCGTCATGAGCATCATGGCCGGGTTCAGGAATGAACTGCTGGACCGGATGCTGTCCTTCAACGGCCATATGTACGTCCAGGGCCAGGTGCTGGTGGATGCCGATCGCGAGGCGGCTGTGACGCGGATCGCCGCCGTTCCCGGCGTGGTCAGTGTCTCGCCCCTGACGGAGAACCAGGCGCTGGTGCGGGCCGCCGGCCAGACGACCGGGGCGGTTGTGCGCGGCATCCGTCCGCAGGACCTGGACTCCATGTCCTATGTCTTCGACAGCCTGACGCCCGAGGCCCGGGCGGCCTTCGGACAGGGAGCCTACGGCGGTGACAACATCCTGATCGGCAAGGCCCTGGCCGAGAGCATGGGCCTGCGCATCGGTGATCCGATCAGCCTGTATTCTCCCACCGGGGCCGACAGCGCCTTCGGCAATCTGGGCGGGCTGGAGAAGACCTATCGCATCGGCGGGGTGTTCACCTCGGGCACCGCGGATTTCGACCGCGCCTTCATCTTCATGCCGCTGGAACAGGCCCAGCTGTTCTTCGGCAAGGAGGGCGTCTGGGATGTCATCGAGCTGAAGGTCCAGGAACCGGACCGCGTCGGTGAACTGATCCAGCCGGTGCGCATGGCCTCCGGCCGCAGCGCCATCGTCAGCGACTGGCGCGACCGCCTCGCCGCCTTCTGGGGCGCGCTGAAGGTCGAACGGGTGGCCATGAGCATCATCCTTGGCCTGGTCGTGGCCATCGCCGCCCTGAACATCATCTCCGGCATCGTCATGCTGGTGAAGAACAAGACCCGCGACATCGCCATCCTGCGCACAGTCGGGGCCAGCCAGTCGTCGATGCTGCGCATCTTCTTCATCGCCGGTGCCGCCATCGGCGTGGCCGGGACGATCACCGGCCTGGTGCTGGGGCTGGTGTTCTGCCTGAACATCGCCGCGATCCAGCATTTCCTGGAGTGGATCCTCGGCGTCCAGCTGTTCAACGCAGACGTCTATATGCTGGATTCCATCCCCGCCGAGGTCGATGCCATGGATGTGGTCTGGGTGACCCTATGGTCGGTCTTCATGTCCTGCGTGGCCTCGTTGCTGCCGTCCTGGCGCGCCGCCAAAATGGATCCGGTCGAGGCCCTTCGTTATGAGTAAGCCCGTCCTCTCCGTCCGGGGCGTCACCCGCACCTATGACACTGCGACCGGCGGGCTGACCGTGCTCAAGGGCGTGGATCTCGACATCATGCCCGGCGAAATCGTTGGCCTGATCGGACCGTCGGGGTCCGGAAAATCCAGCCTGCTGCACGCCGCCGGCCTGCTCGAGCGGCCGACCTCGGGCGAGATCCGCATCGACGGCGCCGATGTGGGTGCGCTCGACGAGCGGGCGCGGACCCATATCCGCCTCGCCAGCATCGGCTTCGTCTATCAGTTCCATCATCTGCTGGCCGAGTTCGATGCGCGCGACAACGTCGCCCTGCCGCTGCGGATTGCCGGGATCGGACAGGACCAGGCCCGGGAGCGTGCCAGCGAGGTGCTGACCGCCCTCGGTCTCGGCGCGCGTCTGACGCACCAGCCCGCCCAGTTGTCCGGCGGCGAACAGCAGCGGGTGGCCGTGGCCCGCGCCCTGGCCAACCGTCCGCGGCTGCTGCTTGCCGATGAGCCGACCGGCAACCTCGACCCCGCCACCAGCCAGAGCGTGTTCGAGGCCCTGCAACGGCTGGTCAAGGACACCGGGGTCGCGGCCCTGATCGCCACCCACAATATGGAGCTGGCCGGGCATATGGACCGGGTCTTCGCCCTGAAGGACGGCCATCTCGAAGAACGCCCGGCGCAGAGTCAGACCTACTGAAACCGGCACGGCAGGATCACCCCATGACCGAAGCCATTGCCGCCCATCTGACCCTGGCCCGCGAGGCCGCGGCCGAGGGCCGGGCAGGGGAGGCCCGCAACAGCTATGCCCGCGCCGCGGCCCTCAGCCGGGAGAGCGGCGCGCCCCTGCTGCAGGCCCATGCGCTGCGGCACCTGTCCGATCTCGACCGGCAGGCGGATCATCTGGAACAGGCCCTCGCCCATGCCGAACAGGCGGCCGCATTGTATGGCGCGAACGGTCAGGGCGCATCCCTGGACATGGCCAATGCCCTGCGGCTGAAGGCCCTCGTGCTGGATGGACTGCGCCGGACCGCTGCGGCGCGGGTTGCCTGGGCGAGCGCCCGCGAACTGTTTGACGCGGCCGGAGTCGCGGCGGGCGTGTCCGAGTGCGAGGCGCGGCTGGCAGTCTGACGCCGGCTATTTCTTTCCGGGCGGGGTGGTGAAGGGCGAACTGCTGCTGACGGCGACAGACGGCTTGGGCTTTTCGGCCTTGGGCTTGCGGACTTCCTTGTTGCTCTTGACTTGACCCTTGGCCATGGCCGCTCTCCGACGCCGACGCCGCCGCTGCTCGCCGGAACGGCGGTCACAGGGGGTGTTTGGCACACCCTACAGAAGGTGACCGGTGCTGTTCCCATGAAATCGGCTTGACGAGAACAAAGCCGCAACATAGAACATAGGAAGAACACGCAATCTGGGGACAAGATCATGGCGCGTTGGGTGAGGGATACGCTGTCGCTTGCGTCGTGCAGCGGCTTCGTCTGGATGGCATGGCAGGCAGCGTTTCTGATTTCGTGAGTCGGAAATGGGCCAGCTCAAAGAGGGTCTGGCCATTTCCACCGCAGTCACAGCCACGCAATTCATCCACTTGAGGGTCCGCTCGGCCTATTCGCTGCTGGAAGGCGCGATCAAGGCGGGCAAGGTGGCGACCCTGGCTGCGGATGCGGGCATGCCGGCGGTCGGCGTGGCGGATCGCGCCAATCTGTTCGGGGCGCTGGAGTTCTCGGATGCGGCCAAGGGGGCTGGCGTCCAGCCGATCGTGGCCTGCGCGCTTCCGGTCACCGGCATAGGCGGCAAGATCAACGAGCGCTGGGCCAGGGTCCCGACGGTGGTCCTGCTGGCACAGAACGAAGCCGGGTGGCTGAACCTGTGCGCCCTGTCGTCTTCTGCCTTCCTCGACGCAGGCTCGATGGATGAGCCGAGCGTGCCCTGGTCCATGGTGGCGGAACGGTGCGAGGGGCTGATCCTGCTGTCCGGCGGTCCCGACGGGCCGGTGGATCCCTTGTTCGTCCAGGACAAGCCGGCCGAGGCCCGGGCGGCGCTCGACGAGATGGCGCGGGTGTTCGGCGACCGCTTCTATGTCGAGCTGCAACGTCACGGCCTCGCCAGTGAACGGCAGGCGGAACGTGGGCTGGTGGATTGGGCCTATGCCCATGAGGTCCCGCTGGTCGCCACCAATGACGTCCACTATGCAAAGGCCGCCCAGGCGAAGTCGCACGACGCCCTGATGTGTATCGCAGACGGGGCCTTCACCGGTCAGGAGGACCGGCGGCGGGTCACCGGTGAACACTGGTTCAAGCCGGCGGCGGCGATGCGGGAGTTGTTCGCCGACCTGCCCGAGGCCTGCGACACTACGGTGGAGATCGCCCGCCGCTGCGCCTATCTCGTGCCGACCCGGGCCCCGATCCTTCCGCGGTTCGAGGCCGGGGCCGGGCGGACCGAGCCCGAGGAACTGATGCACCAGGCCCGCGAGGGGCTGAAGGCGCGCTTGCAGGCCGTGACCCCGGTCGCGCCCGAGGCCGACTACTGGGCCCGCCTGGAATGGGAGGTCGGGATCATCCAGCAGATGGGTTTCCCCGGCTATTTCCTGATCGTGTCGGACTTCATCAAATGGGCCAAGAACCACGGCATCCCCGTCGGTCCGGGCCGGGGTTCGGGGGCGGGCTCGCTGGTCGCCTGGGCCCTGACCATCACGGATCTGGATCCTCTGCGCTTCGGCCTGCTGTTCGAGCGGTTCCTGAACCCGGAACGGGTCTCCATGCCCGACTTCGACATCGACTTCTGCCAGGAGCGGCGGGAGGAGGTGATCGACTACGTCCAGGACCGCTACGGCAAGGACCGGGTGGCCCAGATCATCACCTTCGGCACCCTGCAGGCGCGGGCTGTGCTGCGCGACGTTGGCCGGGTGCTGCAGATGCCGCTCGGCCAGGTGGACCGGCTGGCGAAGATGGTGCCGGCCAACCCCGCCAATCCCGTAACCCTGGCCCGGGCCATCGAGATGGAGCCGCGATTGCGCGAAGCCCGCGATTCCGAGGCGGCGGTGCGCACCTTGCTGGACACGGCGCTGGAGCTGGAGGGGCTGTATCGCAACGCCTCGACCCACGCCGCCGGTATCGTGATCGGCGACCGGCCCCTGACCGAGCTGGTGCCCCTTTACCAGGACCCGAGGTCGACCATTCCGGCCAGCCAGTTCAACATGAAATGGGTCGAGGCCGCCGGTCTTGTGAAGTTCGACTTCCTCGGCCTCAAGACCCTGACCGTGCTGGACCGTGCCCGGGTCTATCTGGAGCGGCGCGGGGCGGCGGTCGACTGGAACAGCCTGCCGCTGGACGACGCCCGGACCTATGAGCTGATGGCCTCGGGCCAGACGGTCGGGGTGTTCCAGCTGGAGTCCCAGGGCATGCGCGACACGCTGCGCAAGATGCGCTGCGGCTCGATCGAGGAAATTACCGCCCTGATCTCTCTCTACCGGCCCGGGCCGATGGAGAATATCGATATGTATATCGACCGGAAATTCGGGCGAGAGGCGGTCGACTGCCTGCATCCGTCTCTGGTCGACGTCCTGACCGAAACCTATGGCGTCATCATCTACCAGGAGCAGGTGATGAAGATCGCCCAGGTCCTGGCCGGCTATTCGCTGGGTGAGGCCGACCTTCTTCGCCGCGCCATGGGCAAGAAGAAGAAGGAGGAGATGGATTTCCAGCGGGCGCGCTTCGTGGCGGGTGCCTCGGAAAAGGGCGTGTCGGAGGAACAGTCCGGCTCCATCTTCGATCTGGTGGCCAAGTTCGCGGGCTATGGCTTCAACAAGTCCCACGCCGCCGCCTATGCCCTGATCAGCTTCCAGACCGGCTGGCTGAAGGCCAATCATCCGGTGGAGTTCATGGCCGCGTCCATGAGTCTCGATCTTAGTAACACCGATAAACTTGCGGTATTTTATCAGGATTGTCGGCGTTTCGAAGTCCCGATCAAGGGCCCGGACGTCAACCGGTCCTCCGCGGATTTCGACGTGGCCTGGGACGAGACCGGGGGCTCGGTTCTGTACGCCCTCGGCGCCATCCGCAACGTCGGTCTGGAGGCGATGAAGCATCTGGTCGAGGTGCGCGAGACCGGCGGGCGGTTCACCGACATCTTCGACTTCCTGGAGCGGGTCGATCCGCGCAGCGTGAACAAACGGGCGCTGGAAAACCTCGCCCGCGCCGGGGCGTTCGACAGTTTCCATTCCAACCGGCGCCAGCTGGTCGAACAGGCTGATACCCTGATGGCCTATTGCCAGAGCGTCGCGGCCGAGCGCGCCTCGTCCCAGGTCTCGCTGTTCGGCGGTGACCAGGCCGGGGCGGCGCGGCCGCGACTGAAGCCGGTCGAGCCCTGGGTCGGACCCGAAAAGCTGGATCAGGAACTGGCCGCCGTCGGCTTCTACCTGTCCGGCCACCCGCTCGAGGACATGGCCCCGGCCCTGAAGCGCAAGCGCGTCACCTTCGTCGCCGAGGCCACGGCCCTGGCCGAGAGCGGGCACGAGGCCTTCCTGATGGCCGGTGTGGTGCGCCGCCGGCAGGAGCGGGCCAGCGCCAAGTCGGGGGAGAAATTCGCCTTCGTCACCTTCTCGGACCCGACCGGCGAGTTCGAATGCCTGTTCCCGCCGGAGCAGCTGCGGAAATGCCGCGAGGTGCTGGAGGTCGGGGCCTCGATCATGGTGCGGGTGCGGGCCAAGTCGGCGGACGGGGAGGTCCGCTTCTTCGGTGACGACGCCAGCCGGCTGGACACACTGATCGATGACGGGGTGCTGGGGCTGCGCATCCACGTCTCGGCCCGGGGAGCCGATCCGGCGGCCCTGAGGTCCCGGCTGGACCGGGCGAAGTCCGAGGGCAAGGGCGGGGAGGTTTCGCTGGTGGCGTCGCTGGACGGCCGCCGCGAGGTCGAGCTGAAACTGCCGGGCCGCTACCGGCTGGACGGTGCCCTTCGCGGCGCGCTGAAATCAGCGCCGGGGGTGGTGCTGCTGGAGGATGCGTGATCGGCGCGACTCCAGCCCGCCATCGCGGGATCGACAGCCAGGGCTCCTGAGCCTCATTCGGGACGCGGTCTGAAGGCTTCCCGCGGGGTGCCGGCGACGGTCGACAGCCGCTCGGTCGGCAGTTTGATCACCAGGCCGGAGTGGGTCAGTCGGTGATCCTCGATCGCCCCCAGCAGGCCGGCCATCGGATCGCCGGTCACCTCGGCCCCCAGCGCATCGAGGCCAATGGCCAGGCCCTCACCCATACTGCCGGTCCAGCGGCCTACGCGGACCGTGACCCGCCCCCGATGGCGTTTGCCCGGGCGGGGCAGGACCTGTTCGATCCACTGTCGCGGGATCCCCGTCTCGCGCGCCTCGGCCGGCCGGTTATGGATCTGGTAGGCGGCGGGGGTGTCCACGAACCAGCCCATGACAGCCCGGGCGACGACCGTATTGCCACCGCTGGCCGTGTCGGTGAGGTCCAGAACCACGGGCTGGCCGGGTTGTGCCGTCGCCATGACGGCGTCGAAGGCGGCGACCGTCTCGCTGTCTCCGAGCGAATCATTGAACCGAATGACCAGGGTGTCGTCGGCCTCATGGGCTGACACCGGCGGCCGGTCGCCGGGACCGGCCCCATAAAGCGTGGGCAGGGTCAGGCGGCGCTCGACGCCGGAGCGATCGCGGACCGTCAGGTCGCGAGGACGGTCGCGTCTTCCGGCGGCGAGAACACGGACGGCGTAGCCCGCGCGCTGGCCGGTCGGCTCCAGGCCGAGGTCGGCCCAGAAGGCGGTGACGGCGGCCCCGGTCGGCACCTCCCCGACGGCGACGAGACTATCGCCCGGCTCGATTCCGGCCGTCGCGGCGGGCGATCGGTCGCGTACAGCCGTGATCCGCCAGGCCTCCCCCTCGGGCTCGATCCAGAGATCGGAAAAGCTCGGGACCAGGGCCCAGCTGTCACGGAACGCACTGCCGGTGATGGCGTGTGGATCCGCCAGCGCAGCGACGGCGCGTTCGGCGTAGCGCAGCAGGGCGCGGCGGTCGCTGACGGCCTCGGCCTCAGCGCGCAGTGTCGGGCTGATGGGCACCGCTCCGTCGGGAAACCGGTCGAGATAGGCGTACTGGCTGTTGATCAGGCCTTCGATCGACCGGGCATCGGCGCGGAAGGCCTCGGCGGAGGGTTCTGCCCCGGGCGACTGGGCTGCAACGGGCAGGGCGGACAGGAGGAGCAGCAGTATCAACAAGGCGCGCATGGATAGCCCCGGATGTGGTCCCTGGAGGCTGGCCCGTCCACCGGAGATCGGCAAGTGAATCCGCCGTCATCTCCCGGCCGGTTCAGGCCCTGTCGGTCACCGCATAGACCATGATGCCGGTGGCCACGGCCAGGTTCAGGCTGTCGGCGCGGCCACGCATGGGGATTTTGACGTTGACGTCGCAGGCCTCGGCGAGGGCGTCGGTCAGACCCGCCTGCTCATTGCCCATCAGGATCAGGGCCGGATATGCGATGGCGGCGTCATGGTGGCCGACGGTGGCGTCCAGCCGGGTGCCGATGACGCTGCCCGGCCACATCTGGCGCCAGGCGAGGAATTCTGCCGGCGTGGCGCGGGCGATGGCGACCGCAAAGACCGAGCCCATGGTGGCCCTTACGGCCTCGACCGAAAAGGGATCGACACAGTCGCCGATCAGGATCACCCCGCCGCAGCCGGCCGCGTCGGCGGTACGGATGATGGTGCCGAGATTGCCCGGATCCCGCACCTGCTCCAGCGCCACCCAGGCCGGGGCCGTGGCGGGCTGAATGGCGGAGAGGGGGGTGTAGACCTGGTCGAAGACGCCGAGCACCGTCTGCGGATTGTCCCGACGGCTGATCTTCTCGAGGATGGCGTGGGTGACCACCACCACCTCGCCGCCGGCGGCGCGGGTCGCGGCGCGGGCGCGGTCGAGGATCGGATGAGGCCGGGCATCCTCCCCGACCAGCAACAGGCGCGGTGCGCGTTGCTGATCAAGGGCTTCACCGATGAACTTCAGACCTTCTGCAAGGAAATGGCCGGTGGCCTCGCGTTCCTTGCGCATGTGCAGGGCGCGGACGTTCTTGACCGTGTCATTGGTGAGGGAGGTGATCAGCCGGTCGGTCATTGGTCGGACCAGCGCGCGA
>JAIESL010000118.1 GCA_019746095.1 Caulobacteraceae bacterium | reverse complement strand
GTGACGACGGCGTTGAACTTGGTCTTGATGGTCGAACCCAGGGCCGTCACGGCCGAGATGATGACCACGGCGATGAGGGCGGCGATCAGGCCGTACTCGATGGCGGTGGCGCCCGACTCGTCGGACATGAATTTCGAAACAAACTTGGTCATCGGATTTTCCCTTTGGACGGAGTGAAGCGAGCTGTTGAAAACGGGGGGAGCCGGTAGCCCGCTTGACCCCCAAACGCATGACCGTTTTCGCCGATACCGGTTAAAGTCACGTGGTCGGGCGTGGTTACTTTGGCATTTACTCTAAAAAGTTTTCATGTTCCCGGCCGCGCAGGGATCAGGGCCCAAGGAAAAGGGGCCGGGGCGTTTCCGCCCCGGCCCCTCGCCGGTCTCAGACTGTCGACGCTGCTTAGGCGCCGGCGGTGCCGCCCATGCCGGTGACGACGGCGTTGAACTTGGTCTTGATGGTCGAACCCAGGGCCGTCACGGCCGAGATGATGACCACGGCGATGAGCGCAGCGATCAGGCCGTATTCAATGGCCGTGGCGCCCGACTCATCGGACATGAACTTCGAAACGAACTTGGTCATGGCTGAAATCCTTCTGTGTTTTAGCGAGCGATCGTTGACACCTGCAGGGTCATCGGTTTGTGCCCGCTTGACCCCCTCTTGCACGGTCATACTGCCCGAGGCGGATTAAGGGCGAGTAAAACGACGATATTTTTGTGCGATTTCTTTATTGATGTTGCATTTACTATGATGACTTCAGCCATTGCATGGTTTCAGACTTTGTTGAGGTTTGCAGGGCAGTGTCCCGGGACGCTCACGCGCGCGCCCTGATCAATGGAAGCCGACGCCATGACCCGACCCGTTTTCCCTGCCGGCCTGATCGCCGCCCTGGCCTCGGCTGCCGTCCTGCTCACGCCGGTTTCGGGCACGGCCCAGACCGGCAGCCTGAACATCGAGATCGACCAGGCCCAGCGCGTCCAGCTCCGCGGCCCGGCGGGTTCCGTGATCGTCGGCAATCCGGCGATTGCCGATGTCACCGTGGTGGATTCCAACACCCTCTACATCACCGGCAAGGGCTATGGCGTCACCGAGATCGTTGCCGTCGACACCATCGGCCGCACGGTGTTCCAGAGCCAGGTCGTCGTCACCGACGGCACCGGTGCGGGCCGGGTCCGGGTCTGGCGCGGGGGCCAGGCCACCGAGATGGCCTGTGCCGCCTCCTGCTCGCCGACCCTGCGCAGCAGCGGCGGCGCGCCGACACCGTAGGGACACCGGTCCGGTGTCACCGCCCCTCCCCCGTCGGCCCCGGAAGCGGTCGCGTCCGGCCTTCCTGCACCGCCTGCTGCGCTCGACCAGGGGCTCTGCCGCCGTCGAGTTCGGCATGGTCGGCCTGCCCTTCGTCCTGATGATGTTCGCCATCCTCGAGATCGGCATCGTCTTCGTGACCGATTCCGTGCTCGAGAACGCCACCATCGAGACCGGCCGACTGGTGCGCACCGGTCGGGCCAGCGCCCAGGCCATGACCGCAGCGACCTTCAAGACCTCATTGTGCGGCCGGATGAGCGTCTTCGCCGCTGACTGCGCCAACCGCGCCACCGTCGATGTGAGGGTCATTCCGCAGTTCGCCACCACCCCGCCCGACCCGATGGCCACCGGCACCTTCAACAATGGCGTCCTGACCTACAGCAATGGGGCACCCGGCGACCTGATCCTGGTGCGGGTCTGGTACCGCCAGCCCCTGCTGACGACCTTCCTGGCCCAGGGCCTGTCGCGGATGAACGACGGGACTGCCATGCTGACCGCCACCACCGCCTTCCGGAACGAACCGGCATGATGATGCGGCGGGGTCTGTTCGCGCGGTTGCGCAGCGATGAGCGGGGCGTCTCGGCGGTCGAGTTCGCCATGCTGGCGCCGGTCCTGATCGCCTTCTATTTCGGCATGGCCGAGTTCTGCCAGGGCTTCATGGCCCAGAAACGGATGGGCCACGCCTCGGCGATGGTCGCCGACCTGGTGGCCCAGGAAGAAACGGTTGCGACCGCCAATCTGGACGACATCTTCGACATCGGCGGCCTGATCATGGAGCCCTTCGCAACCGCCGGGCTGAAGCAGCGTGTCAGCAGCGTCACCCGGACCTCGGGTGTTGCCAGGGTGGACTGGAGCCGTGGCGACGGCATGGCCGCGCGTGTGGTCAACTCCACCATCGTCCTGCCGACCGATCTCATCGCCAACGGCGAAAGCGTGATCGTTTCGGAAGCGACCTACGACTACGATTCGCCGGTCGACTATTTCATGCCGGGGATCACCCGGTTCTCGCACATCTACTATCTGCGGCCGCGCACGGTCGACAAAACCCTCTGCTCAAACTGCTAGGGCGGGGTCCGGGACCCCGGTCAGGGCTTCCCTGAGGGCCCGGATCTTGGCCTCTGTCTCGGCCAGTTCGGCGACCGGGTCGCTGTCCGCGACGATCCCCGCACCGGCCAGGGTGCGGAAGCCCCACCCTGCCCCCGTCCGCTCGAACGACGCTGTGCGGATCAGCACCGAGGCCGTCAGCCGCCCGTCGTCATCGATGTGGAACAGGCTGCCGCACCAGGCCCCGCGCGGCGGCTCATGGCCCGCGATGACCTTCATGGCCTGATGTTTGGGGGCACCGGTGATGGAGCCGGGCGGGAAGGTCGCCTCCAGCAGGTCCGCCGGCCCCACGCCCGGTCGGGCCAGACCGGTAACGGTCGAGACCAGATGGTGGACGGTCGGATGGCTTTCGACCTCGAACAGGTCCGGGACGGCGACCGAGCCGGGGACGGCGACGCGCGACAGGTCGTTGCGCATCAGATCGACGATCATCAGGTTTTCCGCCCGATCCTTGGCACTGGCCCGGAGTTCGGCGGCCAGGGCGGCGTCGCGGACCGGGTCGGGATCGCGTGGGCGGGTGCCCTTGATGGGCCGGGTCCCGATCCGGCGGCTTTCCGGGTCGAAGGTCAGGAACAGTTCGGGGGAGTTTGACACCAGGGCGCGGTCCCCCAGTCGCCAGAAGGCCCCATAGGCCGAAGCCCGCTCCGCCAGGCGCAGCATGACATCGAACGGATCGGCCTGTGGGCCGAGCCGGCCTGTCCAGGCGCGGGCGATATTGGCCTGGAACAGTTCGCCGGCGGCGATCCGCGCCACCACATCGGCGACCGCCGCGCGATAGGTTGCGGGCGGGGCCTCTTCCAGAAAGGTTTCGGCCGGGACCGGGGCCGTCAGCCGCTCGGCCAGGGCATCCAGCCAGGCTTCCGCACGGTCGGCGGCGGCGGCGGCGGCGGCGGGATCCTCACCCCGGCCGATGATCCTTACCCGGCCGCCCTGGTGATCAAAGGCCAGCATGGACGGATAGCGGGCCAGCATGAGGTCGGGCCAGACCGCCTCGCGCGGCCCCGTGGCGACGCGGGCCCCGGCGTCATAGGCGAGCAGACCGACCACGCCGGCGGCCAGGTCGGGCTCCCGCAGCCGGTCCAGCCGGCCATCCGGCCCGATCGGCTCCACATAAACCCGGTCCGGGGAGGCGGCGACAAAGGACCAGCGGCCCAGGGCCCCACCGTCTGACAGCAGGGCCAGCGGGCCGTCGAGATGGCGCAGGCCGGCGGCGACCGCCAGCGGGTCACACCAGGGCCGCTCACGGGTCTCGGTGGAACGCCGCGGGCCGGTCACGCCACCAGCCGCGTGCCGATCCGCTCGCGCAGGGCCGCATCGACGCCCAGGGCCTCGGCCAGATAGGCGTCGGTGGAGCCGTGCTGCGCCGCGATCCCGGCCAGGGCGGTGTCCAGGTAGACGGGCTCGACGCCGAGGAAGGCGACCACGGCGTCGTGGGCGACGACCCGGCCCGTCCGGGCCTCGAGCTGGCGGGCGATGCCCGGGGCCCGGCCTTCCAGATCGACGGCGGTGTTGGTCAGCAGATAGTCGGCGACGATGTCGTCAGGATGCACACCCAGCAGATGATGGGTCAGGGCGGCCAGCAGGCCGGTCCGGTCCTTGCCCGCCGCGCAATGGATCAGCACGGGGCCGTCGGTCTCGCCGAGCAGGCGGAAATAGCGGCTGAACAGGTCCAGGTGCGACGGCTCGAACGGCAGCCGGCGGTAGGTATTGACCATGAAGCGCCGGCCGGAATCCGGGGTCAGGTCGGCCGTGCGAAGAAAGGTCATGTGCGGGGCCTCGCCCCCGTCATCATGGAAGCTCTCGATCACTTCGCCGCTGAAGTCCGGCGGCCGCTTCGAGGGCTGGTCGCGGCGCTCCGACGGACGGCGCAGGTCGACCACGGCGGTGATGCCGAGCGCGCCCAGACGCTCCAGGTCGGCCTCGCTGGCGCGGGCCTGGTGGCCGGAGCGGAACAGCCGGCCGGGCGAGATCCGCCGGCCGGCCGCCGTGGCGTAGTCACCGTAGTCACGGAAATTGTCGAGGGCGTCGAAGCGATGGATGCGACCGGTCATGGGGCCTGTCTAGCCGACCCGCCCGATGCCGACCACCGTCCCGCCGTCACGCCTTGCCGACCAGACCCTGCATGGCGTCCAGATAGGCGACGAAGGCCTTGCGCCCGACCGGGGTCATGGCCGCCTCGGTCAGGGGTTTGCGGCCCTCGAACCGTTTGGTGACCGCCACGAACCCGGCCTCCTCCAGCTTGCGCAGATGGACCGAGAGATTGCCGTCGGTCGCCTGCAGCCTCGCCTTCAGGGTGTTGAAGTCGGCGCTTTCGACGCCGGACAGCACGGCCATGATGCCCAGCCGGACCCGGCCGTGGATGACCTCGTCGATGCGATTGATGTCGAACCCGTCCGTCATGGGGTCAGGCCCGCGCCTGCCGCATCAGCACCCAGCCGGGCAGGGCCATCAGCAGGAACAGGGCTGCGGCATAGGCCAGATACTGGGCATCCTGACCGGCCATCAGGGCCAGCAGGGGGGCCGCCAGGAACGAGCCGGCCATCAGCCACCACAGGACACGGTTCCGGTGCATGGTGGCGGTGACCGCCCAGCCGATGCCGTAGAAGACCATGATGATCGAGGGGATCAGGGCGGCACCGAGCAGGATCGCATCCTCCCCGAGCTGGTAGCCGAGGGCGGTGAGCGAGGCGAACATCGCAAATATCCCCCAGCCCAGGGCGCTCCAGACGGTGCTGGAGGCGCGGTTGCCGCTGGTCATGACGCCCTCCCGGCGCTTCAGCCGGGCGATCAGGAAGACAAGCGTGGCCAGGAACAGGCCGGTGGCGATCAGCCAGACGATGCCGACGGCGATGCCGGGGAGTTCAACCAGCCCGCTGATCTGGGCCCAGTGGATCAGGCTGGCGACGCTGTAGATCAGGCCTGCGGACATGAGGATGGAGGCGCCCTGAAACGGGGTGCCGGCCCCTTCCTCGGCGAGGTTGCGCATCCAGGCAATGTCGGCGGCGGGGTCTTGGTTGTGCTCGGTCATGGGTTCAGCGTCCTTTCAGAGTCGGCGGCCCCGAAGACGGTTCCCGGCAGCAGCAGACGTCCGGTCAAGGGTGACGGCGGCTGCGGTCATGGGAGACTCTCCGTGTGCGCAGCCTTCATGCCCCATGGACTTTGTATTGTAAAGTGCTTGTTCATGAGAAAGGGTTGGCTTGGGAGGCAGGACGGAGCGCCCGGGCCTTCGCCCGGATAGGAGAGTTGATTACCGTTTCGACGAAGACAGAACGCTCCGCGCGGCGGGTTTTCGACGCGCCCGGGCCGGCGCCTGTTTTTGGCAGGTGACCCGGTCCGCGCGCCACGGGCAGGAACAGCCGGCGGCCGTCTCCTGGATCGGACGGGGGTTGGTCCCCGCCCCTGGGCCTTCAGGGACTTTACCCCGTCGGCCTCCGCGTCCGGATCACTCCGTCGCGGCCCGCTCCCTCCGCTCCCGCCGCCGCTTCGGATCGCCGGCCGAGCGAGCCTCCCATTGCGACGGGACCCACAGAGTCTCTCACGGCCTGGAGCCGTGCTGGGCTGAGGACGCTGCATTTTTTTATTAGCCTGCAAAATCCGCAGGTTGGTGGCCCGGAATATGCTGGCAATCGGCGGAATGCGAGCCGGCGCGGTCGAGAGTGGCAAGGAGAAATGGTGCGTGTCCCCGCTTCCCCGACCCCATCGTCCGGGTGACCACGCCATTGACCGTCTTTCGGGTGCGGCGGTCGTCGGAATCGGAGTCACAGGTCGCCGTCATCCCGGCCCGGGTCGCGCTGACCAGCCGGTTGCCGAAGGTGTAGACACAGGTGTTGACCCCGTCGGAGGTCATGTTGCCGGCCCCGCTGAAGGTGATTGAAGCGGGGAAACACAGCTTGCCCGGTCGGGCCCGACGCGGGACAAGCCCTCATGACCGCCCGCCTGCCCATGAGTTTCCAGCGTATCGCCTATGAGGCCCTAGAGGTCTGCAATGGCGTGGAGCTGGCCGCGCTGGAAGCGGCGGTGGCGCGCACCGGCCTGGGCGAGGGCGCGACGGCGATCGACATCGGTACGGGCAATTCGACGGTGGCCATCCGTCTGGCGCGGCGCTTCGGCCTGGCGGTCACGGCGATCGAACTGGACCCGGTCATGGCCGAACTGGCCCGGAGCCGGATCGCGGCGGCCGGCCTCGGGGCGGAGGTTGCCCTGATCGTCGCCGGAGCCGCCGCAGTGCTGGCCGAAACACCCCCTGTCGACCTGATCGTCGCACTCGGCACCACCGACGTCAGTGGCGAGGGCCGGCCGACGCCCGAGGCCGGCTTCAGGGCCCTGCGCCGCAGTCTGAAGCCCGGCGGCTGGCTGCTGTGGGGGGACATCGTCTGGCGCGGAGAGCCACCCGCACCCCTGCGCCAGATCGTCGAACTCACCAATCTGTACACGGACGACGCCGGCTGGCGGGCGGCGGCGCTTGCCGCGGGCTTCGAGGTCGTCGAGGCCCGGATCTCGCCCCCGGAGGTTTTCGAGTCCTATCCCCGGGACTCGATCGCGGCCGCCCGGGCCTGGGCCGATGCTCACCCCCAAGCACCCGAAACGCCGACGATCCGCTTCCACGCCGACCGGGTCGAGGCCATCACGGCCTTTGGCCGCGACCATATCGATTTCGGCCTCTATCTGCTGCGCACCACCGCCTGACCAGGGTCAGGCGGTGCGGATGATCCCGCCCGAGGCCGCGACCGGCCAGG
Source organism: Caulobacteraceae bacterium (assembly GCA_019746095.1). Taxonomy (GTDB): domain Bacteria; phylum Pseudomonadota; class Alphaproteobacteria; order Caulobacterales; family Caulobacteraceae; genus Brevundimonas. Next base: position 6,113 of record JAIESL010000118.1, on the reverse strand, counting down.
GCGTCAGCCGGGCTCCGGCGCAGGGACCGCCGACACAGGCCCCCGACAGCGGCTCGAACACCGCCCCGTGCCAGCCACACAGGATCAGCGACCCGTCCGGCACCAGATACTGGTCCAGCTCGACCGCCAGCGGAAAGCCCTGGTGCGGACAGCGGTCGACATAGCCGGCCACCTGACCGGCCTTGCGCACCACAAAACCGTGGAAGAAGGCCTCGCCGATCTGCAGGACGAAGCCGCGCGAGCCGGGATCGGCGATGTCGGCTTCGGCACACAGGGCCACGCCCGGCGGTGTGGTCCAGACGCGTTTGCGTTCGCCGGCGGGCGGGCTCTCGTCCATGTCCCTGGTCAGTGCCGTTCGGCCTTGAGCGGGCGGGACAGCAGACTCTCGATCACCCCCTCGACCGTGGTCTCGCCGTTCAGAAGGGCCGCAACGGCCAGGGAGATCGGCATGTCGACCCCGACCCGTGCCGCCAGCTCGCGCACGGCGGGGGCGCTCTCATAGCCCTCGGCCACCGATCGCTTGCCGGCGAGGGCCTGCTCCACCGTCTGCCCCTGGCCGAGCGCCAGACCCAGGCTCATGTTGCGCGATTGCGGGCTGGAGCAGGTCAGCACCAGATCGCCGAGGCCGCACAGGCCCGCCACCGTCTCGGCCTGACCGCCGAGGGCGACGCCCATCCGGGTCATTTCGGCAAAGCCGCGGGTGATCAGGGCGGCATGGGCGCTGCGGCCCAGACCGCGGCCCTCGGCCATGCCGCAGGCGATGGCCAGCACATTCTTGATCGCCCCGCCGACCTCGGCCCCGATCAGGTCGGTGGCCAGATAGGGCCGGAAGCCCGGGGCCGAGAGGGTCAGCATCAGCGCCTCGCCCAGGGCCTCGTCGGCGCAGGCCAGGGTGACGGCGCTGGGCAGGCCCCGGGCCACCTCGCCGGCGAAACTGGGGCCGGAGAGGACCGCCGCCGGCGCCGCCGGCAGGGTCTCGGCCAGCACATCCGTCATCAGCTTCAGCGAGCCGCGCTCGATCCCCTTGGAGCAGAGGATCACCGGCACACCCGCGCGATGATGGGCCGCAAAGGCCTGCAGCGTGGAACGCATATACTGGGCCGGCGGGACCGCCAGGATGACGTCGCAGCCAGCGAGATCCGCCAGATCGGCCGTGACCTCGACATGATCGTCCAGGGTGATGCCCGGCAGGAAGGCCTCATTGACCCGGCGCTCGCGGATGCTCTCGACCACCTCGGGCTCACGCGCCTGCAGCAGGACATCGAGCCCGGCCCATCCGGCGACCTGGGCCAGGGCCGTGCCCCAGGCACCGGCGCCGATCACGCCTGCGGTCTTGAACTGCATGGTCACTCCCTCACGCCTTGGCACCCTTGCGACCCGGCGCATGCGTCGGATCGTTGAGCGCGCTGTATTCGTCGAGCGGCCAGCGCGGCCGGGCCGCGGTATCGATGTCCGACACCAGTCCCTTGCGCAACCGTTCCGCCCCCGCCAGTGCGATCATCGCCGCATTGTCGGTGCAATAGGCCATGGGCGGAGCCAGAAAGGCGAATCCGTTTTTTTCCGCCGTCGCCTGCAAGGTGGCGCGGACCGTCCGGTTCGCCGCCACGCCGCCGGCCACGACGAACAGGCGGTGGGGGTGTTCCTCGGCATAGGCCTTCAGCGCCCGGTCCGAGCGCTCAGCCAGCTGGCGGGCGATCGCCGTCTGGACCGCATCGGCCAGGTCGGCGCGCTGCTGGTCGGTCTCACAGGTCTGGGCCAGCCGGGCCGCGGCCGTCTTCAGCCCCGAAAAGGAGAAGTCGCAGTCCTTGCGGCCCAGCAGCGCGCGCGGCAGGTCGAAACGCGTGCCGTCGCCGGACTCCGCCAGCTTTTCCAGCGCCGGGCCGCCGGGGTAACCGAGGCCCAGCGCCTTGGCGATCTTGTCGAAGGCCTCACCCGCCGCATCGTCGATGGTGGTGCCCAGCCGCGTCATCTCGCCGACGCCGCGCACCTCCAGCAGCTGACAATGGCCGCCCGAGACCAGTAGCAGCAAAAAGGGATAGTCGACCGGCTGGCCCAGTCGCGCCGAGACCGCATGCCCCTCCAGATGATTGACCGCGATCAGCGGCAGGCCGCGCGCCAGGGCCACGGCCTTGCCGAAGCTCAGGCCCACCATGACCCCGCCGACCAGGCCGGGCCCGGCGGTGGCGGCGACGCCGTCCAGACCGTCATAGCCCAGCCCCGCCTCGTCCATGGCGCGGCGAACCACGCCGTCGATCATCTCGACATGGCTGCGGGCCGCGATCTCGGGCACGACCCCGCCATAGGCTGCATGGTCGTCGATCTGGCTGTGCACCACCGACGACAGCACTGTCGCCCCGCCGTCCACCGACAGCCGCACCACGGCAGCCGCCGTCTCGTCGCAGCTGGTTTCGAGGCCGAGCACGGTGAGCGGGCCGGTTGCCCGGACTCCCTCGCTGCTATAGTCGGCGGACCTCTCCATCGGGTCGAGGTAGCGACCCCGACCCGATGGTGCAACGACTCATGGCGCAACCACTCATGGCCCCTCTCGTCCGCATCGGCACGCGCCGCTCGAAACTGGCCCTGACCCAGTCGGGCATGATGCAGCGCGCCATCGGCCGGGCCCTCGGCGTGGCGGATTCAGACCTGCTCGAGGCCGTGCCCCTCGTCGAGATCGTCACCACCGGCGACCGGGTGCAGGACCGCCGGCTGATGGAGATCGGCGGCAAGGCCCTGTTCACCAAGGAGATCGAGGAAGCGCTGCTGGAAGGCCGCGTCGATGTCGCCGTGCATTCGATGAAGGACGTCCCGGCCGACCAGCCCGACGGCCTCTGCATCGCCGCCATCCCGCCACGCGAGGACGCCCGCGACGCCTTTGTCAGCGAGGCCTTCGCCGCCTTCGCCGACCTGCCGCAGGGTGCCCGGCTGGGCACGGCCTCGCTGCGGCGGCAGGCCCAGGCCCTGGCGCTGCGGCCCGACCTGTCCATCGAGATGCTGCGCGGCAATGTCGACACCCGGCTGCGCAAACTGGCCGAGGGCGAGTTCGACGCCATCCTGCTGGCCGTGTCCGGGCTCAACCGGCTGGGCTTCGAGGCGGTGATCCGCGAACGGCTGTCGCTCGATGACTTCCTGCCCGCGCCCGGCCAGGGGGCCCTGGCCCTGCAGACGCGGACAGACGATCTGGACGCCGCCTGGGTCGCCGCCCTGAACGACCCGATGACCGCCCTGGCCGTCGCCGCCGAGCGGGGGGCGATGACGGCGCTGGAAGGCTCCTGCCGCACGGCCGTCGGGGCCCATGCGGAGATCGCCGGGGGCCGGCTGCGCCTGGCCACCGAAATGCTGGCACCGGACGGCTCGACCCGCTGGCGCCGGTCGGGCGAGCTCGGCGACACCCTCGCCGCCGATGCCATGGATCAGGCGCACGCCCTCGGCCTGCGTCTGGGAGCCGAGGTCCAGGCCGCCGCCGGCGACCAGCGGGTCGAGCCCTGAGGCCGATCCGCCGCGTCTGGGTCACGCGCGCCGAACCCGGCGCGGCGCGCACCGGCGACCGCCTGACTGCGCTGGGCTTCCAGCCCCGGGTCGTCCCCCTGCTGGCCATCCGCCCCCTCCCCCAGGTCGCGCCCGACCTGACCAGGATCACCACCCTCGCCTTCACCAGCGCCAACGGCGTGGCCGCCTTCGCCGCCCTGACGCCCGACCGCACGCGACCCGTCTTCACCGTCGGTGACGCCACCGCCGCGGTCGCCCGGGCCGCCGGCTTCGACCGGGTGCAGTCGGCCGGGGGTGATCTGGACCGGCTGGCCGCCCTGCTGCTGGCACAGGGTCCCGGGATCGGCCCCCTGCTGGTGCCCGGCGCGCGGGAACCGGCCGGAGATCTGCCGGGCCTGCTGCGGGACCGGATCGAGGCCCGGGCCCTGCCGGTCTATGAGGCCGTCGGGACCGGGGCCAGCCCCCCCGCCGCCTTTGACGCCGTCCTGATCCATTCCGCCCGCGCGGCCCGGGCCCTGGCCGCCCTCGGCCCCTTCGCCGGCCAGACGGCGCTCGCCCTCTCGGCCGCGGCGGCAGCCCCGCTCGGCGACCGGACCGACCTCGAGATCCGCCTCGCCCCCACCCCGGATGAAGCCGCCCTGCTCGCAGCGCTTGGCAATCCCCCGCGCCCCGTATAAAGAGCGCCTCTCGCGCGGACGGGCCCCATCCCCCGCGCCAAAGGCCGCCTTAGCTCAGCCGGTAGAGCATCGCATTCGTAATGCGGGGGTCAGGTGTTCGAGTCACCTAGGCGGCACCACCTCTCCAAAGCCACTCTAAGCAGGAAGCCGGCGGGCGAGCGGCGGAAAGCCACTTCCGCTTTGCAGCAGCTTGGGTCCCACCTGGGTGCCTTCCCGCCGGCGACGACGGCATGGAGCGGAAGCGGCCGCGAAGGCAGCCGCAAGGTTCGTCGACAACGATCGGGAATTCGCTTAAGCGCGTTTCAAGGTTTGACGGATGTTTTGGTTGGCTAGGTTCAGATCCGTAGTCGTCCGGCTCATGCTGGTGTCCGCTCTACTGCTGCCGGCGCAGTCGGTGGCGGCGCAGCATGTCGCAGGCAATATCGGCTCGATGCCGGGCTCGACAGAGCAGCGCCTTGCCGACGCACTGAGCGCGATCGGCATGACCCGCTGCGCCACCCGGACCGTCCAGGTCGGCCGGTTCCTCATGGAGGGCTCGGACGCCAATTTCACCGTCCAGCCGCTTGGTCCGAACGGCGACATGTGGCCGACCGTGATCACGATGGAATCGTCCCACCCGGACAACGGGACGACCCGGCTGTCGATCATCAGCATTTCGCCCAACTGCGCAGGCTTCTACCAGCAGACCATCTACTGGAACCAACCCTGCTCACTCCTGCGCAGCGGTACGTTCGCCGCATTCACCGGCGCACAACGGCTTCTCGCCAATGTTACGGTCAGCGAGCTGGACGTGGCGACCCAGCTCTATCTGATGCCGGCAGGCGAGCAGGGCTGCGTGTCGGTCAAGAAGGAACTGTTCCGCTAGGGGTTCAGCCGGGGCTGCAGACCGGCGCGCTCCCCGAGTTGCGCACAACAGCCAGTCGCTCAGATCAATGCTGCCTGGCTCCGTCAGCAGGCCGCGCACTAGACCAGGATCAGGGGCGCAGCAACAGGTTCCGATCAGCTCGTAAGGACCCGGGACAAGCGTTCAAACGAAAGGGGCGGCCTGAGGGATCAGGCCGCCCCTTCATTTTCATCCCGGCCGGGACGTTACGGGAACTTGATCCCGATACCGAACGAGCCGCCGACCGTGCCGTTGCCGGCAGCGACGCCGGCCCCGACTGCGATGTTTTCAGTCCAACGATAGCGGTAGCTGATGGCTCCCGCTGTCTCGCCTTCGAAGGCACCCACACCCACCGTGAAGCCCTGCTCGCCCACACCCAGCGGCAGATCGACCGCCGAGAGCGCAAAGGACATGGCGACACCGCTGTAGGCCTTCTCGAGTTGCCCCAGGTTGACGGCGTCGAACTGGTTGATGCCGTCGGCAACATTGGTCAGGCGGCGCTCCGCACCCGGGGCCCCGAAGGACACCGTGTTCGGCTCGCTGGCGATCGAGCCGGCACCGATGGCGACCGAGTTGGCTCCCGTGGCCTGGGCACCTTGTCCAAGCGCGGTCGAGTTCGAGCCCGAGGCCCGGGCTCCCTGACCGAGGGCCGTCGCATTGGCAGCGGAGGCGATGGCACCGTTGCCGAAGGCCGATGAGTTGCTTCCCGAAGCGGCCGAGCCCGTACCGAAGGCCGAACTGCCCGAACCCGTGGCGGCACCGAGAGGGATGGCGGCGAAGCGTGCATCAACCGAGGTGGACAGCGTCGCGATACTATTGCCGAGTGAGGTGCTGACGGCTGCCAATGAGGTGGAGACGTTGCCCAGAGAGGTGCTCACACCGGTCAACGAGGTCGAGACGTTGCCCAGAGAGGTGCTCACACCGGTCAACGAGGTCGAGACGTTGCCGAGCGAGGTGCTCACGCCGGTCACCGAGGTGGAGACGTTACCCAGAGAGGTGCTCACACCGGTCAACGAGGTCGAGACGTTGCCGAGCGAGGTGCTCACGCCGGTCACCGAGGTGGAGAC
>JAIESL010000053.1 GCA_019746095.1 Caulobacteraceae bacterium | reverse complement strand
ACCCCGCGCTCCAACCCGGCCACCTACACCGGGGCCTTCGGTCCGATTCGCGACTGGTACGCCGGCCTGCCGGAGTCAAAGGCCCGCGGCTACGGCCCCGGCCGCTTCTCGTTCAATGTGAAGGGCGGCCGCTGCGAGGCCTGCCAGGGCGACGGCCTGATCAAGATCGAGATGCATTTCCTGCCCGACGTCTATGTCACCTGCGACGTCTGCAAGGGCAAACGCTACAACCGCGAGACCCTCGAGATCGTCTTCAAGGGCAAGTCGATCAGCGATGTCCTCGACATGACCGTCGAGGAGGCCGCCTCCTTCTTCAAGGCCGTGCCCTCGATACGGGACAAGATGCTGACCCTGAACCGCGTCGGCCTCGGCTATGTCCAGGTCGGCCAGTCCGCGACCACCCTCTCCGGCGGCGAGGCGCAGCGCGTCAAACTGTCAAAGGAACTGTCCAAGCGGGCCACGGGAAAGACCCTCTACATCCTCGACGAGCCCACGACCGGCCTGCATTTCGAGGACACCCGCAAGCTGCTGGAGGTGCTTCAGGAGCTGGTCGACAACGGCAACACCATCGTTGTGATCGAGCACAATCTCGATGTCATCAAGGTCGCCGACTGGCTGCTCGACTTCGGCCCCGAGGGCGGCGACGGCGGCGGTGAGATCGTCGCGGTCGGTACCCCCGAACAGGTCGCCGCCAATCCGCGCAGCTGGACCGGCAAATACCTCAAGGACATCCTCGACCGCCACGAAACCCGCCGCAAGGCCCGGGTCGAGGCGCTGCGACAGAGCGCCTGAGGGCTCAGGCCGCGACCGGGGCCGCCTCGACGCCGTGGTCCCGGGTCCGGCCGCGGACCATCAGCACCAGGGTGCCGGCCAGCAGCACGGCGGTCGTCACCAGGCTGGCCTCCGGCCCGAACGCCGCCCCGGTCAGCCACCAGGCCGCCCCCGGTGCCGCGGTCAGGTCGGTGATCAGCGGCACCGTGTCGATCACCTGGCCCGAGACCTCCAGGCCGAAACCCAGTCCCAGCAGCCAGTTCCAGGCAGCGTGCCAGCCGCAGACGCCCCACAGCGATCCTTCGCGCACGGCATAGAGGCTGATGAAAAGTCCGAACAGGAGGATGTTGGCCAGGCCGACAAACAGCTCCTTCGACGGCTCGATATTGCCGGCATGCGCCAGGGCGAACAGGGCCGAGTTGGCGATCACCGCGATCCACAGTCCGTGGCGCGACGCGATCAGTTGCATCAGCCAGCCGCGGAACAGAATCTCTTCCGTCGACCCCTGGATCACAAAGCCCAGCATCAGCACGCCGATCGGCAACAGGGCCGCGCCGACGGCGGCGGAGCCGAACGCCCCTGCCCCCTCGATCACATAACCCCCGGTCGCCCAGATCACCCCGACCACGGCCGCCAGAAAGGCGAGGCCGATCAGATAGCCGCGCAGAAAACGCATCGGCCCCTTGGCATTGAGGCCCAGGGCCGACGGCCCGCGCCGTTCGAACAGGCCCGCCCAGAGCAGGACCAGGACGGCCGTCAGACCAAAGGCCGCGCCCAGCTGATAGGCCATCTGCGGCCAGCCATCGTCGCCACCGCCCGGCACCACAAAGCCTGTCGCGACGGCCGGAAGATAGGCCCCGATCTCTCCGGCGAGCATGAAGACAAAGCCCAGCACGATCGCAGCGATCGTCCAGGTCCGTCGATGGCTCCGCTTCCGCTCGGCGTAGAGTTCAATACCGGCCATGTCGCACCCTCAAGATGATCCCGCGGCCCACGGCCTGCCTCAGCAAGAGGCCGTGACCCCGTGAAACGGATGCACCGGCCGGACGGAAACCTAGCCGAACACCTCGGCATTCGGCTGGCCGCCCTTGATGTCCCGGTAGGCCGCCGAGAAGGGCGCATAGACGACCGCGACCTGGAGGGCAGACATGATCGCATTGACGCCGATCCAGGTGGCGATCGCCGGCCAGGCCGTCTGGAGGATGACCGGCAGGCTTTCCCCATCAAGCTGCCCCAGCCCTTCAAGACCCCCGGCCAGAAGCTGGAGCGGCATGGCCACCAGCGAGCCGAGCAGGCTGACGACAAAGCTCAGGACGATGGCCAGCAGGCTCATGCCCAGCAGCGGCCAGAACCGGCCCTTGGTCAGGGCGAAGGAATCGAAGATGGAGATCCGGCGCTCGGCCATGGTGATCGGCACGGCAAGGCTGAGGCGGACGGCCAGCCAGATGAACAGGCCGACACCGGCCAGGCCCAGCAACACCACCAGCAGCCACAGGGCGGGCATGTCGGCGGCCTGGGTCATTCCGGCAACGATCCCGATCACGCCGAACACCACAACCGACAGCACCATGAAGACAATCGCCAGCACGATCGACACGACCAGCACCCGGACCTCGTCCATGCCCAGTCTCAGATAGCCGAAGGCACTTTCCGAAGGGTGCAGCACGGCCCGCGACACCGCCGCATAGATCATGGCGCTGGCGATCATGCTGACGGGCAGGACCACGGCCAGCACGGCCATATAGCTGCCGAGGATGGGCATGAAGGCCTCCGGCGAACTTGCCCCCGAGCTTTCCAGCCCTTCGGCCGCATTCATCAGTCCAATGATGCTGCCCCCGACCAGGGCCAGGGCCGCGACCATCATCACGGCGTAGAACAGGGACCAGAAGATCAGGGCCATGGGGTGACGGCGCACCACCCGGAATCCCTCAAACGCCGCGTCCGTCGCTGAAAATGCCATCGAATCCTCCCACCCGGTTTCCGGGCCAGTCTAGTTGATGCCGCTCGCCGTGCGAACCGGTGCTGTCAGTGATTGTCTTCCGTCGCCGGTGCCGATCCTGCCGCCAGCTGCCGGCAGGCCGAGGCGAACGGCGCGACCATCACCGTCAGGAACGCCCCATACACCCACGAGAGAACCAGTCCACCAACGGCCAGCCAGGGCCAGTTGACCGCCATCCAGCCACTCACCCCCTCGAACGGGTTCGCCGTCTGGTCCAGGCCCTCCAGGGCAGAGCCGGTCGCGGCGATGAGACCCCCAGCGGCCAGCGCCACAAGGATCATCACCACAATATAGATCAGAAAAATCATCAGCCCGATCAGCAGATGCATGCCGAGCAACGGCCAGCCCTTGCCCGCAGCCAGCTTCCAACCCTGGGCGAAGGCGAAGTCCCGGTAGAGCACGCTGGCAGGAGCAATCAGGCTCAGCCGCGCCAAGGCCCACAACATGGCCAGCACAATGACCAGTCCCACGACCACGCAGACCCCGATGGCGAGCGCCTCGCCCTGGCTCCAGAGCGCGAAGCCGAGCGTGACGCACAGCACCATGCCGATCACCATCACGAACGAAACACCGATGCCGATCGCGAGTCCCGCCACCGCGACCCGAAGCTCATCCATCCCCAGCCGCATGGAGAAGAACGAACGCTCGGCCGGGCGCAGGATGGCGCGGAAAATGGCCGTATAGACAACCGCCATCCCCACATACTGCACCAGATTGGCCAGCATCGACGCCATCTGGAACTGCATCATATGGGTGTACATGGCGCCGGAAAACGCCGGCTGCGCCGCCTCCACTGTGTCAGGATCCGGCATGCTGGCCAGCATTTCGCCCATTGCCGGGAGCATCAGGCCAAACGCGGCAAACATGGGGGCCGCCATGAGCAGCCCCCAGGCAAGGACTGCAAAGGGTCGTCGCCCGATCAGGCCGAAGCCCTCGCCGATCGACGTTCCAATCGAAAATCGCGCCATTTCACCCTCCCCAGGACGAGGGCCACGCTAGCCCCTTTCCTTCGTCCCCGCCAGAAGCCGCCCATGACGGACACCTGAAGCCTGTCCGGGTCATCGGCGGCGGCCTAGCCGGCTGCGCGGCCCGTCCGGATCGGCCTTCATGGCGCGGCCTTTCCCGGGGTCCAGTACTCCAGCTGGCGATAGGCCCTGCCGAGAAGAGCCAGTGTCAGGGGCAGTTGCAGCCAGACAAGGCCAACGACCAGGATCACCGGGCTGAGCGGCGCGGCAAGGCCGGCCGTCCTCACACCGGCCAGCAAACCGGCCATCGGCAGGGCTGTGATGATGAGCCCGGCCAGCAGCGGCCAGTAGCTGCCATAGGCAATGCCCATACTGTTCAGCGACACCATCTGATTTCGGCCAAGCGTGGCCGGGACGAACAGGGACAACCGGACCACAAACAGCAGCGGGATCAGCAGGGCAGCGGCCACGGGCACCGCCAGCAGGCCAAGCTTCCATGGCGCACCGACACGGTCCCGGTCACCGGCCTGAATCGCCGCAAGGTCCAGCCCGGCCGCGCCAAGGAGGGCCAGAACTGCGAGGGCCAGAACAATCACGATCATCGCGAGAAAGATCAGGCAGAACAGGGCCGAGACAACCAGCCGGGCCTCCGGCCAGCCGAACTGGAGGCCGGCGGGGCCCAGACCCAGCCCCCGGGCGGCCCGGACATCCTCCGTCACCGACAACCGCGCCAGCCCGCCCACCGCTACCAGGGTCGTCAGTCCCGCCGCGATGCCCCACACCGGCTCCATCCAGCCTGGGAGGGTCCTGAAGACAGGCACCAGCCACACGGCCGTACAGACCAGCAACGCGCCGGCGGCTCCCAGCCAGAGCCCCGGCATGGCGCGCAACGTCGACCCGAGCGCCGCCTGAAGGTTCAGGCGGCGGCTTCCCACATCCTTGTAGCTCATCAAGCCCCCCGGCTGAGCATCAGCGCCATTATAGCCCCCGATGTCGCGGCCTGACAGACGGCTGCTGACGAAGCGCGCCGGTGTGTCTAAGAAGCCGCATGACCCTTCCCTCCCCCATTCATGTCATCGGCGGCGGCCTCGCCGGCTCGGAAGCCGCCTGGCAGATCGCCAGTGCCGGCGTGCCCGTGGTCCTGCACGAGATGCGCGGCGTGCCCGGCGTGAAGACCGACGCCCACCACACCGACGGCCTCGCCGAGCTGGTCTGTTCCAACTCCTTCCGCTCGGACGACTGGGAGCACAACGCCGTCGGCCTGCTGCATGCCGAGATGCGGGCGCTGGACTCCCTCATCATGAGCTGCGGCGATGCCCATCAGGTCCCCGCCGGCGGTGCCCTCGCCGTCGACCGCGACGGCTTCTCCCAGGCCGTGACGGCGAAGCTGGAGGCCCACCCCCTCGTCACCATCGTGCGTGAGGAGATCGCCGGCCTGCCGCCCGAAGAGTGGGACAATGTCATCGTCGCCACCGGCCCCCTGACCTCCCCGGCCCTGGCCGAAGCCATCCTGAAACTGACCGGCGAGGAGAGCCTCAGCTTCTTCGACGCCATCGCCCCCATCGTCCACGCCGACAGCATTGATTTCGACATCGCCTGGCGGCAGTCGCGCTATGACAAGGAAGGCCCCGGCGGAGACGCCGCCGCCTATGTCAACTGCCCCATGGACAAGGCCCAGTACGAGGCCTTCATCGACACCCTGCTGAACGGCCCCAAGGCCGAGTTCAAGGAATGGGAGAACGTCCCCTATTTCGACGGCTGCCTGCCCATCGAGGTCATGGCCGAGCGCGGGCGCGAGACCCTGCGCCACGGCCCGATGAAGCCCGTCGGACTGACCAATCCCCGCGATCCCATGGTCAAGTCCTACGCCATCGTACAGCTGCGTCAGGACAATGCGCTGGGCACATTGTTCAACATGGTCGGTTTCCAGACCAAGCTGAAACACGGGGCCCAGGCCGAGGTCTTCCGCATGATCCCCGGCCTGCAGGACGCCCAGTTCGCCCGCCTCGGCGGCCTGCACCGCAACACCTTCCTCAATTCCCCGAAACTGCTGGACCGCCAGCTCCGTCTCAAGGCCATGCCCCGTCTGCGCTTCGCCGGTCAGGTCACCGGCGTCGAGGGCTATGTCGAGAGCGCCGCCATGGGTCTGCTGACCGGCCGCCTCGCCGCCGCCGAACGTCTCGGCCGCCCGCTGGAGGCCCCGCCCGTCCACACCGCCATGGGGGCCCTCGTCGAACACATCACCGGCGGCCACCTCGAAGGCCCCGGCGGCATCTCCAAATTCCAGCCGATGAACATCAACTACGGCCTGCTGCCCCCGCTGGAAGCCCCAAAGGTCGACGAGGCCGGGGTCAAGATCCCGCTCAAGGAACGCGGCCGGGCCAAAAAACGGCTGATGAGCCTCCGGGCGGTCGAGGCCCTGAAGGCCTGGCGGGACGCGGCGTGATCCTGGAGCCGGCCAAGGTCGCCATCCGCCGCCGGATCACCGACCTGTTCAACGACGCCTCGAAAGGCGAGCGCCCCATCCTGCGTCGCGCCGATGCCCTGTTTGCAACCGACTCCGTCGCCTGGCGCGTCAACGGCGACATCGTCACCATGATGATCGGCGGTGTCTCCGGCCTGTTGCTGCAGATGCTCCACCCGGCGGTGCTGGCCGGGGTATGGGACCATTCGGACTTCCGCTCCGACATGCATGGTCGGCTGAGGCGCACAGCCAAATTCATCGCCGTCACCACCTATGACCATGCCGAATACGGCATCGCCGCCATTGACCGGGTGCGCGGCATCCACGACCGGATCGGTGGCGTCCTGCCGGACGGCACCCCCTACCGGGTCAGCGACCCCGCCCTGCTGGCCTGGGTCCATGTCACCGAGGCGATCAGCTTCCTGAACGCATGGATCCGCTACGCCGAGCCCGACATGTCCGCCGCCGACCAGGACCGCTATTTCGTCGAAATGGCCGTCGTGGCCGAGCGACTCGGAGCCGATCCCGTCCCCCGCGACCGCGCCTCGGCCGAGGCCCTGATCCAGTCCATGCGTCCGGCCCTGCGCGCCGATGCCCGCACCCGCGAGGTGGCGCAGCTGGTCCTGTCCCAGTCGGTCGGGGCGGTCCTGACCGACACCGCCTCGGCCGTGATCATGCAGGCCGGCGTCGACCTCCTGCCGGACTGGGCGCAGGGGATGCACAGCCTGAAGACCCCGCCGGTGCCGGTGGTTCGCGCAGCGGCCCGCACCCTCGCCCGCACCCTGGGCTGGGCCTATGACGGCTCGCCGAACCGTGAGGTCTGGCCGGCCGAGGTGACCGTCTGGCCACGCGACTGAACGTCGGCCGGCGTCAGATGCGTCCGCGCAGCGACGCAACGACCAGCCATAGCCGTTTGAGGAATTCCGGAGCCGCAGGACGGATCAGGGCGGCGGCAGCCACCGCCGGAAAGGCCTGCACCGGCAGCCCGCTTAGCAACCGGTTGGCCGCCCCCTTGGCCGCCCTGGCCGCATCCGTCTGCCCGGTCTGCGCCAGCCCACGCACCCGCCCCGCCGCCGTCACCGCATCGTCGTACCCCGGCCCCGCCAGCACCCGCACGGCCATCTGCATCGGCCCGACATAGAAGCCATCCAGGTCATGCGGCTCGCCATGCACCCGGCCGATGTGTGCCTCGATCATTGCCTCGAACGGTTCCTGCGGCAGACGGTGCTTCGCCACGATGGCGGTCAGGGCCTCGAGCACAGGATGCCCCTTGCGCGGTGTCTCGGCGAAGACGCCGTCCATCTGCTCGCGCCACCAGACATACCGCATCTCGGCCAGCAGCGGCTGGGTCACCCGGGTCGGAATGGCCATCAGCTCGGCCTCAAAGGCATAGAGGGCGATCAGGTCCGCCCGCAGCTGCTCATCCGCCACGAACCGGCTGGACAGCCACCGGTCGAGGTCGGCGGCGCGGACCTGGGCATCGAGATCGGAGGGGGGTTTCAAGCCCGGCTTGCCGGCAGGGATCCCCGGGCCAGCGCCCAGCCGAACGCCAGCAGGAAGACCGCAAGCGAGCCCTCCAGCGCGCGCTGGAACAGCCCGCCCAGTTCAACATCGACGATGATCGCGGCGAACCCGGCCACCGCCACGGCGGCGCAGACCAGACCCAGGGGCCGGAGCCATCCGGCTCCGTCGGACCGGATCGCCAGCGCAGCGAGGGCCACGCCCAGGATCCCGGTCAGGTAGCCCGTCCCGCCGACCAGATCATGCATCATGGCGCTGAAGCTGACCTCGGTCCGGGCGCACTCGAACGCACAGGGGTAGACCCCCGCCGCCGAAAGGCTGAGCCCGTACCAGGCCAGCATGACACAGGCCACGACCGCCAGCGCGTTACGCCTCAGCAGCCAGGCCGCGATCAGACAGAAGGCAGTGATCAACAGCCCGCTGGGCACAAAACCAAACCAGCTCACCGCCGGGCCGGTAACCGCCCCGGTGGCTCCCAGCTCGCTGATATACTGCCGCGCGTGGTCATAGCCCGGATAGAACGCACCGCCCGCAATCACCGTGGCCAGCTGGATCAGTTCTCCGACGACCAGCAGAGCGAAGGCGAGACGGGCGAGCTTCACGGCCGGTCTCAGCCAAACAGCGTCTGGTACATCGCCATCGAGGTCAGCATCGGCAGCGACAGCAGCAGATTGGTGCGGCTGGCCAGCATGGCGATCCGGGCGGCCTTCGCCTTGACGTCATCCTCGGCCGGCACAATGCCCAGGGCCCGCTTCTGGTTCGGCCAGATGATGCCCCAGACGTTCAGGAACATGATGATGGCCAGCCAGGTGCCGACGCCCATCAGGGTGAAGCCCTTCTGATCTTCCGTCAGTCCGCCGGCAAAGCCGAACGACATGACCTCGGCGGCATAGACATGGCCGCGGGTCAGCATCACGCCGAACCCGGCGACGACCGTGACCAGGGCCGCCCAGCGGAACCAGAACAGGGCCTCAGGCGCGATATGTTTGCCGATGGCCGGTTTCATCTCGGCCGGGATGTTCGGCATGATCCGGATCTGGACGAAGTTGAAATAGTACAGCAGGCCGATCCACAGGATGCCGGCGACGACGTGCACCCAGCGCAGGGCGGCCTGCCAGAAGATTTCCCCGAAACCACCCGACACCTGACCGAAGGCCAGGATCATGCCCACGGCCAGAGCGAGGCTCAGCAAGATGGTGGTGCGAAAGTTTGAAAGCAGCTTGCCCATGGTCCGCCCCTCCCCGGGCGCTTCAGGAATGCCGTGCACCCGACCGGGTGCCGCGACTCATTGCGCTGACAGCATAACGCCGCCGGCCGTCGACAAAAACCGAAAGACTGTAGGGGCTTTCCTGACCTCTACGGCCGCGACGCCATACCCAGTTTGATCGGCTTGGCCTCTTCGTCCTTCGCCCCGCGCTTGACGCCCCACAGCAACAGAACCGGCGCGGCGACATAGACCGAGGAATAGGTACCGACCACGATGCCGAAGATCAGGGCGATGGCGAAGGGCTGCAGCGGACCGCCGCCCAGCACTGCCAGCACGCCAAGGGCGAACAGGGCTGTGACCCCGGTCATGATGGTGCGCGACAGCGTCTCGTTGATCGACAGATCGATCAGCTCGCCCAGGGGCATCTTCTTGTATTTCCGCAGGTTCTCACGGATCCGGTCATAAACGACGACGGTGTCGTTCATCGAATAGCCGATCACGGTCAGGACCGAGGCCACAGCCGTCAGACTGAACTCCATCCCCGTCAAGGCGAACAGGCCAAAGGTCAGGATCACGTCGTGGAACAGGCCGATCACAGCCCCAAGGCCGAACTGCCATTCGAAGCGGAACCAGATGTAGATCATCATCAGGATGATGGCGACGACCAGGGCCATGACCCCGTTGGTCAGAAGCTCACCGGAAACCGCGGCACCGACCGCCTCGGTCCTGGTAAACTGGACCTCGGGCCCGAGGTCAGCCTTCAGTGTGGCCTTGGCCTGGTTGATCGTCTCGGTGGCGGTCATGCCCTCGATGTTGCCGAACTTGGCCATGGCGTGGAACCGGCCCGTGGGATCGGTTCCCGGCACGGAATAGCTCTGCACCTGGGCGTCCGGGACCCCCAGGCCGTCCAGGCTGGCACGAATTTCTGCAAGGTCGACCGGCTCGGGCCGGGTCGACATCTCGATCAGATTGCCGCCGAGGAAGTCGACACCGCAGGTCAGGCCGCCGCATTTGTTGTCGGCCGGATAGATGGTGAAGAAGATCGAGGCGATCACCAGAAGGATCGACAGACTTCCGAACAGCCGGGCGAATTTGACGAACTGGAAATTCGTCTTGATCGGCAGCAGTTTGATGAGGGGCCAGAATTTGAACATGGGCGGCCTCAGGACGCGATCGGCAGGGATTTGGGACGCCAGACGCGGAGCCAGACGACAAGCAGGACCTGGGTGACCAGCACCGCGGTAAAGACCGAGGTGACCACGCCGATGGACAGGGTCCAGGCGAAGCCGCGCACCGGACCGGCACCGAAATAGAACATGATCAGGGCCGCCAGGATGGTCGTCAGGTTGGCGTCGATGATGGTCACCATGGCGCGGTTGAAGCCCGCATCCATGGCCGCAATCGGCGAGCGCCCCGCATTGGCCTCGTCCCGCATCCGTTCATAGATCAGCACGTTGGCGTCGACCGCCATGGCCAGGGTCAGGATCAGGCCGGCGATACCCGGCAGGGTCAGGGTGGCACCGGTCATCGACATGGCGCCGATGATCAGCAGGCCGTTCAGCAGCAGGGCGATGACCGAGATACCGCCGAACAGGCCGCCATAGGACAGGACCATGAAGACCAGAACGCCGGCGAAGGCGATCAAGGTCGCCAGCTGGCCGGCCCGCACGGCGTCGGCACCGAGCGAGGCCGTCACGCTGCGGCGCTCCTGCACCGTCAGCGGGGCCGGCAGCGAACCGCCGTTGAGCAGGTTCACCAGTTCGGAGGCCGAGGCGATGGTGAAGCTGCCTTCGATGATGCCGTTGCCGCCGGTGATGGCGCTGTTGATCCGCGGGGCCGAGATCACCTTGCCGTCGAGGATGATGGCGAAGGGCCGCCCGATATTGTTCGCGGTCGTCTCGCCGAAGCGGCGGGCCCCCTGGCCGTCAAAGCGGAAGCCGATGGCGGGCTGGTTGCTCTGGTCGGTGGTCACGCTGGCAGAGACCAGGTTCTCGCCCGAGACGATGACCCGGCGCTTGACCAGATAGGGTGTCACCCCGTCTTCACCGATCAGCAGTTCGGCGTCGGGCGGAACGGCACCTGCCAGGGCTTCCTGGACCGAATTCTCGACATCGACCATCTGGAAGGTCAGCTGGGCCGTCTGGCCGATCACCCGCTCAAGCTGGGTCGGGTCGCTCTCACCCGGGGCCTGGACCACGATCCGGTCAGCGCCCTGGCGGGTGATGGAGGGTTCCCGCGTCCCGAGGCTGTCGATCCGGCGGCGGACCACCTCGATCGACTGCTCGACGGCGGTCGGGGCCATGGCCGTGACCGCTGCGTCCGTGAAGGCGTAGCGGATGGTATTGTCACCCTCACGGGCCACGGTACGGTCCGCGGCCACTGCCATGCCGCCGCCCAGCAGGTTCCGCATGGCGGTGAGCGCAGGCTCCATCTGCACCGGATTGCTCAGGGTGACGACCACCCCGTTGCCGTCCCGAACAATCCCCGCAACGGCGATCTGCGCCTCGGACAGGGTCTGGCGCGCATCTTCATTGAGGTTGTTGATACGCTTTTCGCGCATCGCCTCAACATCGACCTCCAGCAGCAGATACGAACCGCCCTGCAGGTCCAGGCCGAGGTTCAGCGTCGGCTTGGGCAGCCATCCGGGCAGAGATTCCCGCTGCTCGGGCGAAAGCGCGTTGGCGTAGGAGAACAGCAGCCCGAACACGAGCGACAGGGCAAGAAGGATGACCTTCCAGCGTGACATCTGAACCATGGGGGCGTTCCCGGACCTTTCAGAACGGCGTCAGGACTTGGCGATGGTCTTGGTGTCGTTGGCGGCCACCGCGGTGCGGTCGCGCACCTGGGTGATCATCTGCTTGACCACGGCGACGTTCACGCCCTGGGCAATCTCGACCATGGCCTGTTCCGGCTCGACGCGGGTCACCTTGCCGATCACGCCGTTGGACAGAACCACCGTATCGCCGCGCTTCAGGCCGGCGACGAGCGCCTGGTGGGCCTTCATCGCCTTCTGCTGCGGACGGATCAGCATGAAGTAGAACAGGATGATAACGGGGACGAAGAAGATCAGGGTGCCGAACGGCCCCGCCATAAGTTCCGCCACGATAGTCTCCGAATGCGATTGGGGCCGCTCACCGCGACCCTTTAAAATGAGGCGCGGAAACTAGGGTGCGCAGCGTCACAATGCAACGCGGCGCGTGTTCGCGATGTCGCTTTGCCTTATCGCGGCAGGACGGTCAGGGGATCGACGGCCACCGGCTGGTCGCCGCGCATCCGCCAGGCCTCGAAATGGATCGAGGGCCGTCCGTCGCCGGCGGTGTTCCCGACCGTGCCGATCACCTGGCCCGCGCGGATGTCCGCGCCGTCCCGGACCGTCGCCGAACCCAGATGGCCATAGACCGTGCGCCAGCCGTCGCGGTGCACGATCAACACCGTCAGCCCCTGGCCGGCCAGATCATCGCCGACATAGCCGACCCGCCCCGCTGCAGCCGCGCGGACCTCAGCCCCTTGGGGCGCGCCGATATTGATGCCGTTGTTGCGCTCACCCAGGCCGACCGGGCCGAAGCGTCGCAGGATGTCGCCCCGCACCGGCCAGTCGAGGCCCGAGGCCTGTGCAGCGGGAGCAGCCCCAGCATCCGCCGCGGGGGCCGGGGCCGGCGGCGGACC
>JAIESL010000003.1 GCA_019746095.1 Caulobacteraceae bacterium | reverse complement strand
TCTGCTCTTTGGCCTGCAAGACGAAAAATTCCGCATTGTGTCGGGGCGGCACGAAACCTGCACCGTGGCCTCGGCCCTCAGGGCGCGGGCCCAGCCCTGGGCGGCCCGGTCCGCCGAAACGGCTCCGACAGCAGCCAGACAGGCGAGGAAGCACAGGACGGCGATCAACCCCGCCAGCCAGGCCTCGCCGCCCGCATCGCGCGGCAGCAGGGGCGCGCGGGTCCTGAACAGGCCGCCGATCATGCCGTGCCTCCGGTCAGTCGCCCGGCCTCAAGCCTCAGCACGGTCGCGCCCGACCGCCCGGCCAGGGCCTCGTCATGGCTGGCGATCAGCACGGTGGTCCCGAGCCGGTTCAGGGACTGGAACAGTTTCAGCACCCGCTCGCCCATGACGGCGTCGACGCTGCCGGTGGGCTCGTCAGCGAGGATCAGCTCGGGTTTGGTGACGACGGCGCGGGCGATGGCCAGCCGCTGCTTTTCGCCGCCGGAGAGCGCGGGCGGGGTGTCATCCATCCGGTCGCCGAGCCCGACCCAGTCCAGCATCTCCTCGACGTCGCCCGCATAGTCCTCCGTCTTGCCGCCGGCGAGCCGCAGGGGCAGGGCGACATTGTCGAAGGCCGACAGGTGATCCAGCAGGCGGAAATCCTGGAACACCACCCCCATCCGGCGGCGGAAGGTGGGCAGGGCGCGACGCGGGGCCGTGGTGGCGTCCTCGCCGAACAGGTGCAGGGTTCCGACGGTCGGCTGTTCGGCCAGGGTGAGCAATTTCAGCAGGGTCGACTTCCCGGCTCCGGACGCGCCGGTAAGGAAGTGGAAAGAGCCGGCTGGCAAGGTGAGATTAACGTCCCGCAGCGCGCGGTGCGCCGCCGTATAGCCGAAACCCACGCCGGAGAGGCTGACGGTGTCGGATGCGGCGTCGGATGGGTAAGCGCGGCGGGGCTGGACGGACATGAATTTCGGGTCAGGACGCGGCCAGGCCGCGACGGGAGGGGGCGAAGAGCCTCGCAGTCAGCGCACATGATACTGACCTGCCCGTCCTGCGCTACCAGCTATTTCACCCCGGATGAGGCGATCGGGGCCGGCGGCCGGACCGTGCGCTGCAAATCCTGCCGCCACACTTGGCGCGCGACCCTGGATGAGCCGCTGGAGCTCAACCACGCCTCGACCCCGGGCGAGCCCGTCAGCTTCGGCCATCGCGAAGAGCCTGAACCCGAGCCCGAATCACTCGCCGACACCCCGGCCCCCGAACTGCCCAAGGCCTTCCGCGCCCGGGCCGAACACCAGCGCCGCCTGCGCCGCGCCGCGACCCATGGCGTGGTCTGGGCCGGTGTCGCCTCCGGATTCGCGGCCCTGCTGGGCTCCGCCTGGTTGTTCCGGGTGGAGGTGGTCGAGATGGCCCCCCGCGCTGCGGCGGCCTATGCCGCTGTCGGCCTGACCGTGAACCCGACCGGGCTGGATTTCGAGGCCGTCAGCGCCAGGCCCCTGCCCAACGACCCGGGCAAGGTGATCGTCTCCGGCGCGCTGAGGAATGTCCGCGACAATGAGCGGATCGCGCCGCCCGTGCGTGTCGCCCTGCTGGACGCCCACGGTGCCGAGATCGGCCACGCCGTCGTCCGCATCGATGCCGCCCCAGTCCTGCCGGGCAAGGTCCAGGGCTTTGCCGTGGTCATCCCCGATCCGGGCGCGCGCGGCCAGGGTGTCGGTGTGGCCTTCGTGCTGGATGAAGGCCCCGGCAAGGCTGCCCCGCGTCCTTCCGTCGTCCCTGCCAATACGCGCCGTCCCCCTGCGGCTCCGGCCGCGGCCCATGCACCGGCTCACCCTCCGGCCCATACAGCCCCCGCGACCCCGCCGGCGCCGGCACCGGTCGCGACGGCCGATGCCGGCAGCGGTCTGCGCCCGGCCCTGCCGCCCGGTGCCATGACCCCGCTGGAGATGCATCCGATCGACGCCGTGCCGGTGGTGGACACCCACCGGTAAGAGGCGGTATCCGCCTCGCATGGCTGACACCTCCCCAAAGCCCACCGTCCTGCTGCCCGAAGCCGAGGTCCAGCGCATCGTCGCCGATCTGGCGGCGCAGATCGCCCCGGTGATCGACGACGAGACCGTCGCAGCGGTTTTGCTGACCGGCGGCCTGTGGTTCGCCGCCGACCTGACCCGCGCCCTCTCGCGGATCGGCCGCAACGTCCGCTTCGACGCCCTGTGGCTGGCCTCCTATGGCGACAGCAAGCAAAGCCGGGGGCGGATCGACGTCTATGCGGATTTCCAGCGTTCCATCGAGGGCCGTCGGGTGCTGATCATCGACGACGTCTTCGACACCGGCCTGTCGCTGGCCGAGGCGGTGCGGATCGCCCGGGAGAAGGGGGCGTCCGAAGTCCTCACCGTCGTCTTCGCCAAAAAGCCCTGGCCCCTGCCGCGCGCGCCCGAGCCGGATTTCGTCGGCTGGGAAGCCCCGAACCGGTTCCTGGTCGGATACGGGCTGGACCATGCGGGGGCCCTGCGGGGCCTGCCGGAGGTGTGTGCGCTGGATTGAGTGGTTGGTGATGGGTGGTTGCTGCTTCGCTGACGGCTGAAGGGCGGCACCAATCGCGCCTCGCCCCCACTGGCGGCCAGCCACTCATCACTAATCACGCATCAGCCACTCCGCCCTCGGCTCCCGCTCCAGCATCTCATCATATGACGGCCGCGCCCGGACCACCGCCCAGCGCACGCCGTCGACCAGCACTTCTGGCACCAGCGGCCGGGAATTGTACTCGCTGGCCAGCACCGCCCCATAGGCCCCCGCCCCCATGAAGGCGACCAGGTCGCCGGCCTGCATCGGCGGCAGAAGGCGGTCGCGGGCGAAGATGTCGGTGGATTCGCAGATCGGGCCGACGAGGTCGTACAGGCGCGGCTCGCCCTCACGCGGCCGCACCGGGACCAGAGCGTGGAAGGCGTCATACAGGGCGGGGCGCATCAGGTCGTTCATGCCCGCGTCCAGCACCAGGAACCGCCGCCCGTCAGCCCGCTCATTGACCTGGATCACCCGGCTCAGCAGCACCCCCGCATTGGCGGCCAGCAGCCGGCCGGGCTCGAACGCCGCCTCCACCTCGAGACCGTCCAGAACCTGCGCGGCCATGGCGACATAGGCCTCGATCGAGGGCAGGTCCGACTGGCCGTGATAGGGCACCCCCAGTCCGCCGCCGAGGTCGAGCCGCGACACGCTCAGGCCCGCGGCGCGCAGTTCCAGCGTCATGGTCCGCAGCGCCTGGAAGGCGGCCTCGAGCGGCTCCAGCGCGGTGATCTGGCTGCCGATGTGGCAGGCCAGGCCGACCGGCGTGACATGGGGGGACCGGCTGGCGCGGGCGTAGACGGCCTGGGCTTCGTCGGCGGGCACCCCGAATTTGTCCGTCGCCCCGCCGGTGGTGATCCGCGCATGACCGCCGGCACCGACCGAAGGATTGACGCGGATCGCGATGTCAGGCGTCGCTATCGCTCGCGGCTTGAGCGACGCCGAGACTTCGATCAGCCGGTCCAGTTCGACGGCGCTCTCGACATTGATCTGGCGCACCCCGGTCTCGATGGCGAAGGCCAGTTCGGCGTCGGTCTTGCCCACGCCGGAGAAGATGATGCGGTGAGGCGGTATTCCGGCCCTCAGCGCCCGCCGGATCTCGCCCCCGGAGACCGTATCGGCCCCGCAGCCCAGCCGGGCCAGGGTCGCCAGCACCGAGAGGTTGGAGTTGGCCTTTACCGCAAAGGCGATCAAGGCCTGACCAAGGGCTGCCGGGTGGGCCGCAACTGCGTCGGCCAGCAGGCAGTAGTGCCGGGTCAGGGTCGCGGTTGAATAGACATAGGCCGGCGTGCCGACCGCTCCGGCGAGCGTCTCCAGCGACACGCCTTCGGCCTGAAGCGCGCCGTTGATCCGGTCGAAATGGTGCAAGCGAACCCTAGCCGGGGTTGGAGCCCGAACCGCCATAGGGGTTCGAGCTGGGGCCGCCGTCGATCGGCATCTGGCTGGGCGGGCGGTTGACCGTGGCGGGCTCGGGCAGGCTGCGGGCGTGTCCGTCGCGCATGCCGCGCTCGGTCTCGCGTGCCGGCGGGGCGTCGAGGTCGGCCATGCGGCCACAGCCGGCGGCGGAGACGGCGATCAGGGCGGCGAGGCCCACAAAAACGATCTTCTTCATCCCAATCCCCTTACGCGAGACGCGTCTTCCACTCGGCAATGCGCGCGCGGACCTGTTCCGGCGCCGTGCCCCCGAAACTCTGGCGGCTGGCGCAGGAAGCCTCAGGGGTGAGCACCTTGTAAACCGCTTCCGTCACGCCGGGCTCCAGGGACTGCAGTTCGGCCAGCGGGAGTTGCGACAAATCCACGTTCAGGGCCTCGGCCCGCTTCACTGCCGCGCCCGTGACATGGTGCGCCTTGCGGAACGGCAGGTTGAGCTCGCGCACCAGCCAGTCGGCCAGGTCGGTGGCCGTCGAAAAGCCTGATCCGGCGGCGGCGCGCATCCGTTCCGTATTGGGCTGCAGGGCTGAAACCATCGCCGTCATGGCTCCCAGGGCCAGGGTCAGGGCGTCGAAGGCCTCGAACACCGGCGGCTTGTCCTCCTGCATGTCCTTCGAATAGGCCAGCGGCAGGCCCTTCATCACCGTCGACAGGGCCACCAGCGAACCCATGATCCGGCCGGTCTTGGCCCGCACCAGTTCGGCGGCGTCGGGATTGCGCTTCTGCGGCATGATCGAACTGCCGGTGGTCAGGTCGTCAGGCAGGGTCACAAAGCCGAACTGGGGCGTCATCCAGATGACGATCTCCTCGGCCAGCCGCGACAGGTGGCCGGCGCAGATCGAGGCGGCGGCCAGGCTCTCCAGGGCGAAATCACGGTCCGAGACGGCGTCCAGCGAATTGCCCATCGGCCGGTCGAAGCCCAGTTCCGCCGCGGTCATATGACGGTCGATCGGGAAGGGGGATCCGGCCAGGGCGGCGGCGCCCAGGGGATTCTCGTTCATCCGGGCGCGGGCATCGGCGAAGCGGGCGGCGTCGCGGCCGAACATTTCAACATAGGCCATCAGATGGTGGCCGAAGGTCACGGGCTGGGCCGGCTGCAGATGGGTGAAGCCAGGCATCAGGTCGGCGGCGTGCTGGTCCGCGCGGACCAGCAGGGCCGACTGCAGGCCCTTCAGCTGGTCGACGGCGGCGTCGCAGGCGGCGCGGACCCAGAGACGGAAATCGGTCGCCACCTGGTCATTGCGGCTGCGCGCCGTGTGCAGCCGGCCCGACGGCTCGCCGATCAGCTCGGCCAGCCGCGCCTCCACATTCATGTGGATGTCCTCGAACTGGTCGCGGAAGGGGAAGGATCCGTCGCGGATCTCGGCCTCGATGGCGTCCAGCCCGCCCAGGATGGCTCCGGCGTCGGCTTCGGTGATGATTTTCTGCGCCGCCAGCATGCGGCAATGGGCCCGCGATCCGTCGAGGTCCTGGGCCCACAGACGCCGGTCCACGCTGATGGAGACGTTGATCGCCTGCATGATGTCGGCCGGTCGCGCCGAGAAACGCCCGCCCCACACGTCTTGACCTTCCGCGTTCGGAGAAGGCTTAACTGACGCTGGCGACGGGGAAGGCTTGGTCATGAAGGGCTCGAAGGCAGCGGGGATTGCAATAGCGGGCGGACTCTTGGCCGGCGCTCTGATCGGCGGCGGGCTGGTATACGTCAATCGCGACGCCTTCTTCAAAGGCGCAGCGTCGGAACCGGCGGCCAGGAGCGAACTGGCCCGTTTCGCCACCGGCTCCCTGACCCGGCTGGAGACCCTGGCCGAGACCCCGATGGCTCCGGCCTATGTGTTCAAGACCCGCGAGGGCGCGGACGCCAACTTCGCCCAGTTCCGCGGCAAGGTGGTGGTGGTCAACCTCTGGGCCATGTGGTGCGCGCCCTGCCGCACCGAGATGCCGACCCTCGCCCGGCTGGCCGAGGCCTATGCCGGTCGCGATCTGGTGGTCCTGCCGATCAATGTCGACGCCACCGCGGACGGCCTGGCCGATGCGCGCAGCTTCATCGACGTGCATGAACCCCTGCCGCTCTACAGCGACATGAAATTCCAGCTGCCGTTCGAACTGCCGGGCGAGGGCAAGATGCCCCAGACGGTGATCCTCGACCGTCAGGGCCGGATCCGCGCCTCCTTCTCGGGCGAGGCCGACTGGGCCAGCCCCGAGGCACGGGCCCTGATGGATGCACTGCTGGCGGAGCCGGCCTGATCGGCTAGTTGGCTTCTTCCGCCTCACCTTCGGCGTTCATGGCCGCGGCATCGGCCGCCAGCCGGTCGGTGGCCTGATCGACGTCGCGCACGGCCTGTCCGGCGACGGCTGTAATCGCCGAACCAACCTGGGCGGCCTCTTCCTTCAGGGCCGCCTTGACCTCGCCCGCCGCCTCCTCAGCCTCGGTCTGGGCCGCTGCGACTTCAGTTTCGGCCTCTTCCTGCGCCGGGGTGCAGGCAACGGTGCCCAGGCCCAGGGTGGCCAGGGCGGTGAGGGTCAGCAAACGCTTGATCATGGGAAGCCTCTCGAAAAGCCCCAGTGTGGCGCGCGTCGGGGGCTTGCAGAAGGGGGGTGCGACGATGGTGGCTGGAGGCGGGCTCGAACCGCCGACCTGTGGGTTATGAATCCACCGCTCTAACCAGCTGAGCTACCCAGCCCCGTTTGACGATCATGTCGCTCGAGTCCCGGCGGGAACTGGTCTGTCCGCCGGAAGAGCGGTGCCTATATAGGCGGGTGCCGGCGGTTTCAAGCCGCCTTCACGCCGGTGCCGGGCCGGGGGCCGGACCGGGGCCTTGCGTCGCACATGGGTGACGCGGCGGGGCGGGAACGGCTAGGCTGGGGCAACCGTTCGCTCCGCATCCGATTCAAGGGGTTTCCCATGCGCCTGCTCGCCCTCGCCGTCACTGTCTCCGCCGTGACCCTGGCCGCCGCCTGCGGTGCCAATGGACAGGATGCGGCCCGGCCCGGGGACCCGGTCGAGACCCGCGCGGCCAATGCGCCGGACCAGCAGCCCGCCTTTGCCGGCCAGACCCGCGCGCCCGGCGTGCGCACCGAAGTCGCCCTGGCCCATACGGTGGTAGCCTCGGGGCTGGAGGAACCGTGGGGCCTGGCCCTGCTGCCGGACGGCCGCTGGCTGGTGACCGAGCGGCCCGGCCGTCTGCGGATCATCACCGCGGCCGGGGCGGTGGGTGAGCCGATCGCCGGTCTGCCGGCTGTCGACGCCCAGGGGCAGGGCGGCCTGCTGGACGTCGTGACCGGCCCGACCTTCGCCGACGACCGGATGATCTACTGGAGCTATGCCGAGCCCCGCGAGGGCGGCAACGGCACCGCCGTGGCGCGCGGCCGGTTGTCGGACGACGGGTCGCGGGTCGAGGCCGTGCAGGTCATCTTCCGCGCCATGCCCACCTATGCGGGCCGGCTGCACTATGGCTCGTCCCTGGCCTTTGCGCGTGACGGCAAGCTGTTCATCACCCTCGGCGAGCGGTCCGATGCGCCGATGCGGCCCCAGGCCCAGGACCTGGCCTCGCACATGGGCAAGACCATCCGCATCAATGCCGACGGCTCGGTCCCGTCCGACAATCCCTTCGTCGGTCGCCCCGGTGCCCTGCCGGAGATCTGGTCGTCAGGTCACCGCAATGCGCAGGGTATCGCCATCGCCGCCAACGGCGACGTCTGGACCGTCGAGCACGGCACGCGCGGCGGGGATGAGGTCAATCTGGACCGGGCCGGTCTGAACTATGGCTGGCCGGACGTGACCTACGGGATCGAATATCGCGGTGCCCCGATCAATGAAGGGATCACGGCCCGCGAGGGCACGGAACAGCCGGCCTATTACTGGGACCCGTCGATCGCGCCCGGCGGCATGACCGTCTATGACGGGGCCATGTTCCCCGGCTGGCGTGGCAACCTTCTGGTCGCCGTACTGAAGGACAAACACATCGCCCGTCTGGTGGTTGAGGGCGGCCGCATCGTCGGCGAGGAACGGCTGCTGACCGACCTCGGCGAGCGGGTTCGCGACGTGGCCGTGGCGGCCGACGGCGCGGTCTGGGTCGTCACCGACGAGACCAACGGCAAGCTGGTGCGGCTGGCGGCGGCGAACTGATCAATCCCGCAGCAGCTCGTTCACGCCCGTTTTCGCCCGCGTCTGGGCGTCCACGCGCTTGACGATCACGGCGCAATACAGCGACGGCCCGCCGTTCGGGTCGGGCAGGCTGCCGGGCACGACGACGCTGTATGCCGGCACCTCACCCCGGAAGACCTCGCCGGTCGCCCGGTCGATGATCTTCGTCGAGGCCGACAGATAGACCCCCATGGCCAGGACCGCGCCCTCGCGGACGATCACGCCCTCGGCCACCTCGGCGCGGGCACCGATGAAACATCCGTCCTCGATGATGGTCGGATTGGCCTGCAAAGGCTCCAGCACCCCGCCGATGCCGGCCCCGCCGGACAGGTGAACGTTCTTGCCGATCTGGGCGCAGGAACCGACCGTGGCCCAGGCGTCGACCATGGAGCCTTCGTCCACGTAGGCGCCGATGTTCACGAAGCTGGGCATCAGCACGACGTTGCGGCCGATGAAGGCCCCGCGGCGGACGATCGAGCCGGGCACGGAGCGGAAGCCCGCCTCCTGATAGTGGGCCGCGGTCCAGTCGCCGAATTTGTTGGGCACCTTGTCCCACCAGGGGCCGACGCCGGGGGCGTGGCTGGCCGGGCCGCGGTCGCCGCCGCGCATGATCTCATTGTCGTTGAGCCGGAAGGACAGCAGCACCGCCTTCTTCAGCCATTGATGGGTGGTCCAGACCCCGTCGGCCCCGCGCGAGGCGACCCGCGCCTGGCCTGAGTCCAGCAGGGCCAGCGCCTGGTCGACGGCCTTGCGGACCTCGCCGTGGGTGGCGGCTGAGACGTTGGCGCGGTCTTCCCAGGCGGCTTCGACAATGGCTTCCAGATGAGCGAGGTCGGTCATGCGGCGGCATCCTTGAAGGTCAGGTCGGTCAGGAAATCCAGAAGATCGGGGGCGATATGGTCGATATGGTCGCCGAGGGGCTTGCCGTGGCCGTCGCCGATCAGGACGGTGGTCATCCCCAGCGCCCTGGCCGGCTCCAGATTGCGCGGCGTGTCCTCGAAGAAGGCGGCCTGACGCGGCTCGAAGCCGTAGCGTTCGATGAAATGCCGGAAGGTCGAGGGCGCGGGCTTGGGGGTCAGATCGGCGTCCTCGATGGTGAAGACGCCGTCGAAACAGTCCGTGACCCCGAGGCGGTCGAGTACGCGGTCCGCATAGTCCCGCGCTCCGTTGGTAAAGACGAAGCGGCGGCCGGGCAGGCGCATCAGCTGTTCGACCAGGCGGGGATTGGGCTCCAGCGAATCCATCGGCACATCATGGACGTCGTGCAGGAAATGCGCGGGATCAATGGTGTAGTTGGCCATCAGGCCGGCCAGGGTCGTGCCGTGCTCGTCCAGGAATTGGCGCTGGAGCACGCGGGCGGAGACGGGATCCAGCCCCACGGCCTCGACGACATAGGCATTGATCCGGGCCTGGACCAGCTGCATCAGCCCCTGCTCCCGCGGGTACAGGGTGTCGTCCATGTCGAACACCCAGGCGGAGACGTGCGACAGGTCGATCAAGACGCCTTCACCAGGGTGCCGGCACCATGTTCGGTGAACAGTTCGACCAGCATGGCATGGGGGCGGCGACCGTCGAGAATGACCACGGCCTCGACCCCGTCGCGCACGGCGGCCATGGCCGTCTGCAGCTTGGGGATCATGCCGCCGGTGGCGATGCCGTCCTCGATCAGTTTTGCGGCCTCGCTGACGGTCATCTGACGGATGATCTCGCCGTCCGCGCCCTTCACCCCCGGTACATCGGTCAGCAGCAGCATGCGTTTGGCATCCAGCGCCCCGGCGATGGCTCCGGCGACCGTATCGGCGTTGACGTTGAAGGTCTGGCCTTCCTCGGTCACGCCTATGGGGGCGATGACCGGCACCCAGTCGGCGTCGGACTCCAGCAACCGCTTGATCAGCTTGGGATCGACCCGGGTCGGCTCGCCGACAAAGCCGAGGTCGACCTCATGCTCGATCATGCTGTCGGGGTCGCGCTTGGTGCGTTTGGTCTTTTCCACGGTCAGGAGTCCGGCGTCCTTGCCCGACAGGCCGACGCCGCGCACATCGGCCTCCTTGCCCGCCATGGTGATCCAGTGGGCGATCTCCTTGTTGACCGCGCCCGACAGGACCATCTCGGCCACCTGCATCGTGTCGGCATCGGTGACCCGCAGGCCGTCGACGAAGGCGGATTTGACCCCGGCCTTGTCCAGCATGGCGCTGATCTGCGGCCCGCCGCCGTGGACCACGACCGGGTTGACCCCCATCAGCTTGAGCAGGACGACGTCAGCGGCAAACTGTCGCGCCACGGCGCTCTCACCCATGGCGTGACCGCCGTATTTGATCACGACCGTCTTGCGGTCATAGATCTGGATGAAGGGCAGGGCCTCGGCGAGCGTCTTCGCCGTGTCCCAGCCTCGGTCTTCGGATTGGCGTTCGGTCTCGTCCATGATCAGCAGGCTCCTAAAGCGAGGCCCGGCTGCTGTCATCATGAAACCCGCGCGGGCGTAAACCGTTTATGCCCCTGTGAAGGACCATGAAATCGAAGGCCGTGACCGGACCGGTTCCCGCCCGACCGACCCGGGGTGGCTGCAGCCGCCGGGTCCCGTCCTGTGCCCGAATGTCCGGGCGCGGGCGCGATGCCGGCCGGCGATACCTGTCCCGGCTGCGGGGGCAACGGCAAGGCGGGAGGCCGGATCAGGGGGGGCGACCGGCGGCAACCAGCGAGCGAGCTCGGAGCCCTGCTTGCCATCAGTTGAACAACTGCATCGTGCTTGCGCTTGTCGTTTCGCTGTCTGGCCTTACGGTCGACGCCTTGCAGCTTCCGTACCGCGGGTTTCGCCATGTTTGATCGCTTCACGACTCCCGCTTCACCGGCGAGAAAATCCGACTTTCGAAAGACGCTGATCGCTGGGTTTCGACCGAATTCGGGCGCAAGCGCCGTGAATACAATCTTCGGCACCACTGCCCTTACAGCCGCCGCCGAGGGCACGGGCTGGCGTAGTGTTGACAGCGCAGCCAGTCGCGACGGCTCGACCTATGCCGAGAGAATAGACGTGCTGCGATTCACCGATAGCGCCACCCGGACCCTGATCTACGCTTCACTGGGCGCAATGGTCCTGATCGACAAGGCGGGCGGCCAGGACTCCGGCGGCACTGAGGTCCTGGCTGAGATGCCGATCCTCGCCGCCGACGATTTCGCCCTCTTGGGCGAGGTCGACGGGCCGGAAGTCCTGCCGGCCCTGTTCGACGACAATCTTCCGCTGCGGCTCAACGAGTCCGACCAGTTCGAACTGGGGCGGCAGATGGATGCCTGTGGTCATCCGCTGGTCGTGGCCGTCGCTTGGGCGAGTGCAGATGCGCGCTGGATGAACCGTTCGGGTCGATGTCCTCCTCAGCAACGATCCCCGGCATTGAACGGACGGTCTGTGACGACGTCGGGATCAATGGCGGCATGATCGGCGACCGCAGGGTGCTTGCCGTCGTTCCGGCCCGCGGCGGGTCGCAGCGGCTTACCGCGAAAAACGCGCGGATCCTGGCCGGGCGGCCCATGATTGCCTGGACCCTTGCGGCGGCGGCCGGGTCCCGCCTGATCGATCATCTGGTCGTGTCGACCGACGACGCGGCCGTGGCGGCGATCGCAACTGAGCTGGGCTGGCCGCCGCCATTTGTGCGTCCGGAACACCTTTCAGGCGCGAACACTTCTGTCATTGACGCCATCGAACATGCACTCGATCAGATTGGCGGCGACTGGGACTATGTCGTTCTGCTCCAGCCGACCTCACCGTTGCGAACCGTCGAAGACATTGATGGTGCCATCACCCTGTGTGACCAGAGCGGTGCCCCGTCGGTCGTCGGCGTTTCGCCCCTGCCCAAGCCGCTGCCTTTCTACGGCCGCGTGGACGGGGCCGGACGCTATATCAGCGGCGGTCAGCATCTTGAGGGGACGGTTGTCATCAACGGGGCTGTTTATGTCGGCCGGCCGGAGATCATGCTGAAGGACCGCACTTTCCAGTCCGAGGGAACGCTGGCCTATCCGATGCCATTCGAACGCAGCTGGGACGTCGACACCGCGGCTGAGTTCGCCGTTTGCGACGCCCTTTTCCCGTTTCGGGCGACCGCCGGGGCCTGAAAATCGCCACAGCGGCGCATCCGGCACCGGCGTGTAGCCTTGCGGTCACGCTGTCAGCGGTTCGTGCCCGGACCGGCTCGACCTGAGGTGACGGGGCTGTTATGACACCTTAGCGGCGGCTCATACGCCGTCACAGATTCATTTGGGCTGCGGAGGGCATCCACCCATGCGCGTTAAGACTTTCATCCTGGCAACCAGCGCTTTCGGGGCCCTTGCCCTGTCGGCCGGTGTCGCCAACGCCGAGCCGAACGGCTGGTACGGCGCGATCGATGCGGGCTACCACACGATCGACGATCTGGA
>JAIESL010000051.1 GCA_019746095.1 Caulobacteraceae bacterium | reverse complement strand
GTCGCCGACGCCGTCGATCTCGATCTCGTTGAAGCCGGTCAGACCGGTCTCGCGGCCGCGCAGGGCCTTCTGCATCGATTCCTGGAAGGTCCGGCCGATGGCCATGACCTCGCCGACGGACTTCATCGAGGTCGACAGGGTGGCCTCGGCGCCGGGGTATTTCTCGAAGGCGAAGCGCGGGATCTTGGTGACGACATAGTCGATGCTCGGCTCGAACGAGGCGGGCGTGACCATGGTGATGTCATTGGTCAGTTCGTCGAGCGTGTAGCCGACGGCCAGACGGGCGGCGACCTTGGCGATGGGGAAGCCGGTGGCCTTGGAGGCCAGCGCCGAGGATCGCGACACCCGCGGATTCATCTCGATCACCACCATGCGGCCGTCGGCGGGATTGATGGCCCACTGGACGTTCGATCCGCCCGTCTCGACGCCGATCTCGCGCAGGACGTTGATCGAGCCCGTGCGCATCCGCTGGTACTCCTTGTCCGTCAGCGTCAGGGCCGGGGCGACGGTGATGGAGTCGCCGGTGTGCACCCCCATCGGGTCGATGTTCTCGATGGAGCAGATGATGATGCAGTTGTCCGCCTTGTCGCGGACGACCTCCATCTCATACTCCTTCCAGCCCAGGACGCTTTCCTCGACCAGCACCTCGGTGGTCGGAGACAGGTCGAGACCGCGCTCGACGATCTCGTAATATTCCTCGCGATTGTAGGCGATGCCGCCGCCGGTGCCGGCCAGGGTGAAGGACGGGCGGACGATGGCGGGCAGGCCGACGAAGGCCAGGGCGTCATCGGCCTCGTCGATGTGGTGGATGGCCTTGGAACGCGGGCTCTCAAGGCCCAGCTTGTCCATGGCGTCGCGGAATTTCTGGCGGTCCTCGGCCTTGTCGATGACGTCGGCCTTGGCCCCGATCATCTCCACGCCCCACTTCTTCAGGGCCCCCGAGGCGTCGAGCGCCAGGGCCGTGTTCAGCGCCGTCTGGCCGCCCATGGTCGGCAGCAGGGCGTCGGGCCGTTCCTTGGCGATGATCCGCTCGACGAAGGCCGGGGTGATCGGCTCGATATAGGTGGCATCGGCCACCTCCGGGTCGGTCATGATGGTGGCCGGGTTGGAATTGACCAACACGACCCTATATCCCTCAGCCTTCAGCGCCTTGCACGCCTGGACGCCCGAATAGTCAAACTCGCACGCCTGTCCGATCACAATGGGCCCCGCCCCGATGATCAGGATAGATTTGATATCTGTGCGCTTTGGCATTGTTTTTACAGGTCTTTCAGTTCGTCACAACCGCGCACTCCCAGCCGTCATAGTCCAGCTGGAAGGCCGCGGCCCAGGATTGCATCATGGAAGAGACCGGGGTGAAGGACGGCTCGTCCACGGACATGGTTGTCTCGAGGATGGTGCAGTCGTCCTGGCCCCGGGTCAGGAAGCCGGCGCGCCGCGCCACCTCATTCAGGTCCTCGTGATCCCCGTCCCCATAGAAGTAGAACAGCGTATGGCGCGGGGTGACGCCCGAATCGCCGTGCTCGGCCAGGGTCGCCCGGATCATGGCGTCGCGTTCCTCGTGCGGGACCTCGTCGTCTGACACGGGGGCGGGCTCCTTGCGCGCGCGAGCCCGCCAGCGGCTGTGACGCCGTGCGGACCAGTCGGGTTGTCGGTTAAGCGGCCCGTCTAAAGACGGGCGGGCCGGGGGGCAAGCGGTTATCCGTCCGCCCGCGCCGCAATCCACATCGGAAGTTCGGCTATGCGCTCCAGGGCCCCGTACCGGTCGTGTCCCTCCGGGGCATCGGCGAGTTCATGGGCCCAGGTGATGACATAGGGAATGTGGACGGCGAAGGCCCCGGCCTCGAGGGCGGGCAGGACGTCCGACTTCATGGAGTTGCCGGCCATCACGGCCTCGGCCGGGCCCGTGCCGTGGCGGGCGAAAACGCGGTCATAGGTGCCGCGATCCTTCTCCGAGACGATCTCGACAGCGGCGAACAGGTCGCCGAGGCCCGAGGCGGCCAGTTTCCGCTCCTGGTCCAGCAGGTCGCCCTTGGTGATCAGCACCAGCCGATATTTCTCGGACAGGGCGGACAGGGCCTCGTCCACGCCGGGCAGGGTCTCGACCGGATGGGCCAGCATTTCGCGACCTGCGGCGAGGATCTCACGGATGGCGCGCGGCGGCGGATCGCCGTCGCACAACTCCATGGCCGTCTCGATCATCGACAGGGTGAAGCCCTTCACGCCGTAGCCGTAGAGGCGAAGGTTGCGGCGCTCGACCTCGGCCAGGCGCGCGGCGATGGCGTCGTTGTCGTGATCGGTCAGCAGGTCGAGAAACCGGGCCTGGGTCAGCCGGAAGATGGTCTCGTTGTGCCAGAGGGTGTCGTCGGCATCGAGGCCGACCGTGGTGATTTTCATGCCGGCGTCTTGCCCTGTCCGGGTCAGGGGACGCAAGTCATGTCCGGTGCCCGGACCGGCGCTCCCGACACCTGCGGCGAGGCCCCGTAAGCCGCGCCAGGTGAGGAGACAGGGCGGACGGGGTCGAAAATCGGGGGTGTGCTGCCGATGATGGTTGACGCGCATCGCTGGTCAGAGCCTGATCCGGCGATGCGCGCGACCCTTCCAGCCCATCTCTATGGATCCTCCGACGCCTGGGCGCGCGAGAGGGCCGGGGTGTTTGGCCGGGCCTGGCTGTTTCTCGGCCATGAGGCCGAGGTCCCGGGGACCGGCGACTGGATCGCCACGGATGTGGCGGGCCACCGGCTGATGGCGGTTCGGGGCAAGGACGGGACACTGCGTGCCTTCCACAATGTTTGCCGTCACAGGGCCGGGCCGCTGGTCACGGGTGACAGCGGGCGCTGCGAGGGCGAGTTGGTCTGCGCCTATCATGGCTGGCGCTACGCCCTGGACGGGCGGCTCAGGGCGGCGACGGGCTTTGGTGCGGCAGACGGGTTCGACCCGCGCGAGTTCGGCTTGCTGGGCCTTCGGCTGGAGATCTGGCGCGGTCTGGTGTTCGCGACGATGGACGCGGCAGCCCGGCCACTGGCCGATCATGTCGCTCCGCTGGAGGCCCTGCTGGCCGAACGGGGCCTGGGTATTCCCGCGCCTGCGCTGCGCCGGTCGCACGATCTGGCCTGCGACTGGAAGACCTATGCCGAGAACTATCTCGAGGGCTACCACATCGATGCCGTGCATCCGCAGTTGGCGGACGAGCTCGGCGGGGCGGCCTACCGGGTCCGGGTCGAGGGTGATCTGGTCGTGCAGGAGGCCGTCGGCGTGAATGACGGGCCGCAGGCCGGGGTCTGGGGCTGGCTGTGGCCGAACCTCGGGATCAATGTCTATCGCGACGGGGCCATGATCGAGCGGATGACGCCGGTCGGGCCGGGCCGGACGCGGCTGGACTATCTGTTCCTCAACGATGGCGGTGAGGGCGCTTTGGGCGAGAGCCTGGTCGCCTCGGACCGGCTGACGGCCGAGGACGCCGCCATCTGCGAGGCGGTGCAGCGCAATCTGTCGGCCGGTGCCTATGACCGCGGCGTGCTCAGCCCCCACCATGAGGTCGGGGTGGCCTGGTTCCAGTCGCGGATTGCGGAGGTTCACCCATGACCGACAGCCGGCATCCGATCCGACTGGTGGAAGAACCGCTGACCGATCGGCACAAGCTGGGCTGGGCCCTGGCGGCCCTGGTCGTGGCCGGCAATATGATCGGATCAGGCGTCTATCTGCTGCCTGTCAGCCTGGCGGCGGTCGGCAGTTCCAGCCTGATCGGCTGGCTGGTCGCCGGGGTCGGGGCGGTGACGCTGGCGCTTGTGTTCGGTGCCCTGGGGCGACTGCATCCGGACGCGGACGGCCTGCCGGGGTTTGCGGAGCGGGGGCTGGGCCGGTTCTTCGGCTTTCAGACGGCGCTTGCCTTCTGGACGGCCTGCCTCGTGGGGAATGTCGCCATCGCGGTGGCCGCGACGGGGTATCTCGGCTTCTTCTGGCCCGTGTTGAAGGATCCGGTGGCGGCGACCTTCTGCAACCTGGGCATCATCTGGCTGGCGACCATCGCCTATATCATCGGGGCGCGGACGGCATCGGGACTGGCGGCTGTGGCGCTGGCCATCGGGATTGCGCCGATCGGGGTCGCCGTCGCGGCCGGGATCGTGGCCTTCGATCCGGCGACCTTCGCCGCCTCCTGGAGCCCAGACACTACACCGCTCCTCGAAAGTGTGCCCGCGTCGCTGGCGGTGATCTTCTGGGCCTTCCTTGGGGTCGAGAGCGCAGCCGCCCTGTCGGTGAGGGTCAAAAACCCGGCCCGCGATGTGGGTCGGGCGTCAGTGGCCGGGGTGCTGCTGGCGACAGTCGTCTATGTTGCGGCGACGGTTGCGGTTTTCGGGGTCATTCCCGCGGATGTCCTGGCCAGCTCGACCAGCCCCTATGCCGATCTGGCCGCGCGGGTGTTCGGTGCGTCCATCGCCGGGGTGGTGGCGGTCTGTGCCGTCATCAAAACGGTCGGCACGGTGGGCGGCTGGGTCATGCTGGGCGGGGAGACGGCGAGATCGGCGGCGCGGCAGGGCTATCTGCCGTCCGGCTTCGGGGCCGGGGAGCACACGCCCGTCGCCAACCCGTTGCTCGGTGCCGCGATCATGAGCGTGGTGACGGTGGTGGTGTCCGGGCAGCCGACGCTGGGCGAACAGTTCGGCATCCTGGCCGGGGCGACGTCGGTGCTTTCGCTCGTCGTCTACGCCATGTGTTCGGCGTCGCTGTTCCGGCTGGCGCGGCGGACGCAAGCGCGTGCGGTCGCCGTTGCCGGCTTCCTGTTTGCCTGCGCCGCGGTGGGATTCGCCGGCCTCGAATATGTGTGGCCGGCTGCCGCCTTCTTCGTCCTGACCACCGCCGCCTGGCTGGCGTTTCTCAGAAAGTCGCCTCCGCGCGTTGACCCGGTGTCGGGTGACGCCTAACCACCGCGCCGTTTGCTTGCCGGGATTCGGTGCTAGGGACTCTGCCATGACCACGACACTCCTCCCCGGCGTCACAGGCGTGCTTGCGCTCGCGGACGGAACCATACTGCAGGGCCTCGGCTGCGGCGCGACCGGCACTGCCCTGGGCGAGGTGGTCTTCAACACCGCCATGACCGGCTATCAGGAGATCCTGACCGACCCGTCCTACATGAGCCAGATCCTGGCCTTCACCTTTCCGCACGTCGGCAATACCGGGACCAATGTCGAGGACGTCGAGCAGATCGGCGGCGGCTCGGACACCTCGGCCCGCGGGGCAATCTTCCGGGATGCGCCGACCGATCCGGCCAACTGGCGCAACCAGGGCGATTTCGACGGCTGGATGAAACGGCGCGGCGTCGTCGGCCTGTCCGGGGTCGACACCCGGGCCCTGACCGCGCGGATCCGTGACCTGGGCGCGCCCCACGCCGTGATCGCCAACGACCCGGACGGCCGGTTCGACCTTGAGGCCCTGGTCGCACAGGCGAAGGCCTGGACGGGACTGGTCGGGCTTGATCTGGCGAAGGACGCGTCGACCCGGCAGGCGTTCGATTGGGACGAAGGGCTGTGGGACTGGCCGGAAGGCTATCCGCGCGTGGACGCCGCTGACAGGTCCGTGGTCGTCATCGACTATGGGGTGAAGCGCAACATCCTGCGGGCACTGGCCTCGACCGGTGCCAGGATCACCGTGGTCCCGGCCGATACGAGCGCTGAGGCGATTCTGGCGCGCAAGCCAGACGGCGTGGTCCTGTCCAACGGGCCGGGCGACCCGGCGGCGACCGGCACCTATGCCGTGCCCGAGATCCGCAAACTGGTCGACAGCGGCATGCCGCTGTTCGGCATCTGTCTGGGCCACCAGATGCTGGCGCTGGCGCTCGGTGCCAAGACGGTCAAGATGGACCAGGGGCACCACGGGGCCAATCATCCGGTCAAGGATCTGACCACCGGCAAGGTCGAGATCGTGTCAATGAACCACGGCTTCACGGTGGATCGTGACAG
This sequence comes from Caulobacteraceae bacterium, assembly GCA_019746095.1. Classification (GTDB taxonomy): domain Bacteria; phylum Pseudomonadota; class Alphaproteobacteria; order Caulobacterales; family Caulobacteraceae; genus Brevundimonas. The sequence continues at coordinate 5,820 of JAIESL010000051.1, read as the reverse complement.
CCTGCCGGAGGCGGTCAGCGAGACCCATGTCAGCCTCTTTGACGGCACCAACTGCGGCATCGCCCTGACCGGGCGTCCGGTGTTCAGCGTCCAGCACCACCCCGAGGCCTCGCCAGGGCCGACCGACAGCCTTTATCTCTTCCAGCGCTTCCGCGATCTGATGGACCAACGGGCATGAGCTGGACACCGCCGACCACCCTGCGGGAAAGAATCAAGCGGGCCGTGTTCAATCCGCGGCAGGAATTGAAGCGGGTCATTGCGCGGGAGCTTCGCAAGGGCGAGCCGGAACTGCGGCTGCTGCCCGAACTGGTCGATCCGAAGCGGGCGGCCGTTGATGTAGGCGCCAATCGCGGGGTCTGGACCCATCAGATGGCGGCGGTCTGCCCCCGGGTCTACGCCTTCGAGCCCAATCCCAAGATGTTTGCCATCCTGGACGCGGCGCGTCCCTCCAATGCCGAGGCCCGGCAGATCGCGCTTTCAGACCGCACCGGCGTGGCCAGCCTCAAGGTGCCGCGGTCGGCACGGGGCTTTTCCAACCAGCACGCCTCGCTGGAGACCAATTGGGCGGGGGCGATGGAGTTCGGCGTGGTCGAGGTCGCCACGGCCCGCCTCGACGAACTGGACCTTGAGCCCGTCGGCTTCATCAAGATCGATGTCGAGGGTCATGAGCCGGCGGTGATTGCGGGGGCTGCGGGCCTGATCGCCCGCGACCGGCCGACCCTGCTGGTCGAGCTGGAGGAACGGCACTCGGACCGCTCGATCGAGGCCTCCATCGCCGAGGTCGAGGCGCTGGGCTATGACGCCTTTGTCTTCAAGAACGGGGCCCAGCGGCCGATCGCGGAGTTTGATCCGCAGGTGGACCATCGCGACGCGGTCGAGACCCCGGCCTATATCTTCAACTTCATCTTCAAGCCGCGTCGCTAGGGCTGCCGTCGCAGCGAGGGGGCGGGACCGTCATCGTTCCTGGCCCGCAACCGTGCTATGGACACCCATGGCGCGCCGTATCCTGACGATCCTCTGTCTCGCCATGACGCTAGGCGCGTGCGCCAGTGGGACCCGGTCATCCTTCGACATCCAGGATCGTGCGGGAGCCCGGCCGATGGGGCTGGCTTCGACGCGGGCCCATCCGATCCGGGTTTATCTGGACGCGCCGGATCGCGCGGCCCTGTTCCAGCAGGCCGTCCGTGAGGGTTTGCCGGTCGGTCCGGACGGGAGGCTGGACTTTATCGCTCTGTCAGGTGGCGGCTCCAACGGTGCCTTCACCGCCGGATTGATGAAGGGCTGGACCGAGACCGGGGAACGGCCGGATTTCGAGGTCGTGACCGGGGTCTCGACCGGTGCCCTGGCGGCCCCGTTCGTGTTTCTGGGCTCCGACTATGATGACGAGCTGGCCGATGCCTATACCGGCGGGGCCGCCGCCGGGCTGTTGCAGCCGCAGGGGATCGGTGCCCTGTTCGGATCCGGCATCTACCGGGCGGAGCCGCTCCGGGCCCTGGTCGAACACTATGTCGATGAGGCGCTGCTGGCCGCCGTGGCCGCGGAACACGCCAAGGGGCGCGTCCTACTGGTTGCAACAACCGATCTGGATTCCCAGCGCGGCGTCAGCTGGGACCTGGGCGCGATCGCGACCCAAGCCTCGCCCGCAGCCCTGGCGCTGTTCCGGAATGTCCTGATCGCGTCGGCCAGCATACCGGGGGCGTTTCCGCCGGTGCTGATCCCGTCCGACGGGGACGGGGTCGCCTTTGAGGAAATGCACGTCGACGGCGGCATCTCCACACCCTTCCTTGCGGTGCCGGAAACCCTCTGGTCCTTCCATGCGCCCGAGGGGAGTCTGCGCGGTGCGCGGTTTCATGTCGTCATCAATGGGCGTACGAACCCGACGTTCGGGATTACCCGGGATAAGCCGCAGGCGGTGCTGAGCCGCAGTGTCGATGTCCAGCTGAGGGCTTCGCTGGTGACTACCCTGGCCGGCAATCGCGCCTTCGCTGATCGCAATGACCTGTATTTCCGCTATGCCGCCCTGCCGGATGACTCCGAGGCCTCGGCCCTGGACTTCAGCGTGGAGTCCATGAGTGCCGTCTATGAGGTCGGCCGGCAGGGTGCCCTGACTGGCAAGGCCTGGCGGTAGCGGCTACCCTGTCAGGGAAGCGGCGCGAAGCGCTTCTCTTCCCGCAGGGCGCAGGCCGTGCGGACCGCCACCGGCGCGGCGTGCAGCCAGTAGTCGGCGTCTGCCATCCGGTTGCTCCGCAACCGCTCGGCGCCGCGCATCCGCCGCAGGGCCGCATTCTCGAGCAGGCGCGCGTGCAGGGCGCGAGGCGACAGGACAGGAATGGGCGGGGAACCGGGGACGGCGACGGTGTCGGGGCCTTGGGGCTCCACCGCCGGTTGGGCGATGGTCATGAACATGGGCAGGCTTTCGCACTCTGACGGGTCCCGGGTCTTCGCCGCGGAGAGCCGCCGGTTGCCGCCCGCTTCTGGACGGCTTCAGGGTTAATCCACAGCTCTGTGGACAGTTCCCTGTACTGCAGGAAAAATATGCGTATATTCAGGCAGTTACTGCCGCGCTTTGGCCTTGCTGGTTAATGAAAGGTAAGGCCACCCAAACCGGTGACTTGCGCGCTATAAAGCGCTGGTGCGCTTCGATGATCGCTTCCTTGAAGAACTGAAGGCCCGCCTTCGGCCGTCCGACATCATCGGGCGGACGGTGAAGCTCAAGCGTCAGGGCCGCGAATATGTCGGCCTCTCGCCCTTCACTAAGGAGAAGTCGCCCTCCTTCTTCGTTAATGACGACAAGGGGTTTTTCCACGACTTCTCGTCCGGCAAGCACGGCGACGTCATCAGCTTCCTGCAGGAGACCGAGCGGCTCAGCTTTGTCGAGGCGGTGCAAAGGCTTGCCGGGGAGGCGGGTATGGCCCTGCCGGCCGAAGACCCTCAGGCGGCCGAGCGCGAGGCGAAGAAGCAGGGCCTGACCGACTGGATGGACCTGGCCCAGAAATGGTTCGCGGCCAACCTGCGCCGCTCGCCCGGCAAGGCCGCGCGCGAATATCTGGAAAAGCGCGGCCTGCCTGAAGACCAGTGGGAGCGGTTCGGCCTCGGCTATGCACCCAATGACCGTGAAGGGCTGAAGGCCGCCCTTGTTCAGCGCGGTGCCAAGCCCGGTGATCTGGTCGAGGCGGGCATGCTGATCGCGCCTGAGGGCGGCGGGGCACCGTATGACCGGTTCCGCGACCGGCTGATGTTCCCCATCCTCGACGCCCGAGGGCGGATCGTCAGCTTCGGCGGGCGGGCCATGAACCCGGATGACCGCGCCAAATATCTGAACGGTCCCGAAAGCCCGCTCTTTCACAAGGGCGCGACCCTTTACGGTCTGCCGGAAGCGCGCCGCATCCTCGGGGCCGAGAGCAAGAGTGACCAGGCCATTGTGGTGGTCGAGGGCTATATGGATGTCATCGCCTGCCATCGCGCCGGTATCCCCGCCGTGGCACCCATGGGCACGGCCCTGACCGAGGAGCAGATGGAGCGGCTCTGGCGGGTGTCGCACGAGCCGGTCCTGTGTTTTGACGGCGATCCGGCGGGGCGACGGGCGGCCTACCGCGCCATAGATCGGGCCCTGCCGCAGCTGAAGTCCGGCCGTTCGTTCCGTTTCGCCCTGCTGGAAGGCGGTCAGGACCCGGACGACATCCTCCGCGACAAGGGCGCCCCGGCGCTGCGCCAGGCCATGGCGGCGACCCGCCCGTTCGCGGAAGTCCTGTTCGGCAAGGAGGCCGAGGTCGAGCCGCTCGACTCGCCCGAGCGCCGGGCCGGGCTGAAAGGGCGTCTGCGCCAGGCGGCCTCTGCCATTCAGGACAAGGATCTCGCGGAACAGTATCGCCGCGAACTGTTCGACCGGTTCGACGCCCTGTTCCCCGCCCGCCGTGCGCCCCAGGGTCAACCCGCGGCCGGTCCAGGCGGACGCTGGCGTCCCGGCCCGCCACCCAAGCTGGGCCAGACTCCGGAGGGGGCCCAAGCCATGCAGTCGCTTAGCCGGTCGATCGAACCGGTGGCCGCCGCCCTGGCCCATGGGGCGATCGACGATCCCGAACGGATGGACGATCATCTGGAGGCGATTTCGGCCCATGGATTCGGTGACGCATCCCTGGACGGCCTGGCACAGGAGATGGTCCGGCTGCGGTTCTCTGGACAAGACCTTGACTCGGCGGCGTTGCGTCGCCATCTGGCGCAATCGGGTCATGATGCTTTAGTGCGCGAGGTCGAGAAGGCGGCGGCAAAGTCCGGCGCGCCTTTCCTGGCCGCAAATGCGCCCCTCGCCGAAGCAAGGGTCCGATGGTCGCAGGCGTTCGACGCGCTTACTCGCGTGGCGGCGCTGGAAGAGGCACTGAGCTCGGCGGCAGGCATGCCGGGCCAGGATGAGGCGTTCCGCAGGCTGAAAGCCGAGCGGGATGCTTTGCGTCGCGCGATCAAAACCGGAGAGATCTGGGAAGACAGCACGGGTTCGTAACCAACGAACCCGCCACACGTTGTAATTGGCGGACGGCCTGATCAGCCGCTCCCCCGGAGATAAGACTGCATGAGCGCCCAGACCGAGACGCAGGAAACCGAAGCCCAGAGCGACGGTCCGCTGCTCGACCTCACCGACGCCGGGGTCAAGAAGTTTATCAAGCAGGCCAAGGCGAGGGGATATGTGACGATGGAGGACCTGAACAAGGTCCTGCCGTCCGAGGAGGTGACGCCCGACGCGATCGAGGACACGCTGGCGATGCTGTCCGAGATGGGCGTCAACGTCGTCGAGGCCGAGGAAGACGCCACCGAAACCACCGAGAAGGAAGGTGGCGAGGTCGTCGAGCGCGCCGAGACCAGCGTCTCCGAGACCCCGGCCAAGGCTGCCTATGACCGCACCGACGATCCCGTGCGGATGTATCTGCGCGAGATGGGCTCGGTGGAGCTGCTGAGCCGCGAGGGCGAGATCGCGATCGCCAAGCGGATCGAGGCCGGCCGCGACGCCATGATCTCGGGCCTGTGCGAAAGCGCCCTGACGTTCGAGGCCATCATGGTCTGGCGCGACGAACTGGCCAACAACCGCATCCTGCTGCGCGAGGTCATCGACCTGGACGCCACCTATGGCGTGCTCAACCCGTCATCCCTGCCGCACAACCAGCCGCCCGCCGGCACGGTGGTCGAGCCGGCCGAACCGGAAGAGGGCGCCGAGCCCAAGCCGGAAACGGACGATGAGGAGGACGAGGATTTCGACGACGGCGGCGGCATGTCGATCTCGGCGCTCGAGGCGGAACTGCGCGACGGCGTCATGGAAGTCCTCGACGCGGTCGCCGGCGACTTCGGCGCCTTCCGCAAGCTGCAGGACAAGCTGGTGGAAAGCCGGCTGAGGGGCGAACAGCTCTCGGCCAAGGACCAGAAGGCCTATGACGCCCTGACGGCGGGCATCTCGGGCCGGCTGAAGACGATGAAGCTGAACAACCACCGCATCGAGGCGCTGGTCGAGCAGCTCTACGCCATCAACAAACGCCTCATGGGCCTGGAAGGCCGGCTGCTGCGCCTGGCCGACAGCTACGGCATCTCGCGTCCCGAATTCCTGAAATCCTATTTCGGCGCCGAGCTGGACCCGACCTGGGCGGATCGCGTCAAGGAAATGGGCGTCCGCTGGACCAAATTCAGCGACAACGAACAGGCCCAGATCGCCCAGATCCGCGGCGACGTCGCCGCCGTGGCCACCGAGGCCGGCCTGCCCATCGACGACTACCGCCGCATCGTCCAGACGGTGCAGAAGGGCGAGCGCGAGGCCCGTCAGGCCAAGAAGGAAATGGT
>JAIESL010000020.1 GCA_019746095.1 Caulobacteraceae bacterium | reverse complement strand
TCCAGATCGTCGATCGTGTGGTAGCCCGCATCGATCGCGCCGTACCAGCCGTTCGGCTCGGCGTTGGCGACACCGGCTGTGAACAGCCCTGCCATCGCGACGCCGGCGAGAAGTTTCACCTTCATCAATATCCCTCTTGTTCGTTGGTTGCCCGAAGTCCCCGTTTATACGGGGTGCTCGTTAGGCCGAACGACAATGTACGATGCGAGTTCCTCATTTTGGCTACGAATGCGGCGACTGTGGCGCCGTTTCAACACATTGGACGGGGTTTCGCGGGTTGAATCGCCTGCTAGGAAGCTTTTGCGACAGAGGGAGCGGTTGAATGACAGTGCGGTTTGACGGTCGGGTAGCGATTGTAACCGGAGCCGGCGGCGGATTGGGGCGCGAACACGCCCTCGCCCTGGCCAAACGCGGCGCAAAAGTGGTGGTCAATGACCTGGGCGGCGCGCGCGACGGCTCCGGCGGGTCGGCGACCGCCGCCGAATCGGTCGTCGCCGAGATCGTCGCCGCGGGCGGCGAGGCCATGGCCAATGCCGCCTCCGTGACCGACCATGCCGCGGTCGAGGCCATGGTCGCCGCAGCCATGGAGAAATGGGGCCGGGTCGACATCCTGGTCAACAACGCCGGCGTCCTGCGCGACAAGACCTTTGCCAAGATGGAGCTGGACGACTTCCGCTTCGTCATGGACGTGCATCTGATGGGTGCCGTCCACTGCACCAGGGCGGTCTGGGACATCATGCGCGAGGCCAACTACGGCCGCATCGTCATGACCACCTCCTCCTCGGGCCTCTACGGAAATTTCGGCCAGTCCAACTATGGCGCAGCCAAGATGGCCTTGGTCGGACTGATGCAGACCCTGTCGATCGAGGGCGCCAAGAACGACATCCGGGTCAACTGCCTGGCCCCCACGGCCCACACCCGCATGACCGAGGACCTTGGGGCCCGCCTGCCGCTGGAGCTGCTGGGCCCGGACACGGTGACGCCGGGCCTGCTGCATCTGGTCAGCGAAGACGCACCCAGCCGCTGCATCCTGACCGCGGGGGCCGGCGGCTTCGAACGCGCCTATGTGACCCTGACCCAGGGCATCCGCGCCGTCGGCGACGATGCACCGGAACAGGTCGCCGCCCGGTTCGCCGAGATTTCAGACCGTACGGGCGAGATCATCCCCGAGATGGGTGCGGCCCAGGGCATGATCGAACTGACCAAGGCGCAGAACGCCCACAAGGGATGAAGCCCTTGCGTTGACGTGACGGCAGGCGGCTAGAGCTTACCTCGAAGAGATGGAGAACTCCCATGCGTGAAGCGGTGATCGTATCGACGGCCCGGACCCCCATCGGCCGCGCCTATCGCGGGGCGTTCAATGACACCCAGGCGCAGCAACTGGGCGGCCATGCCATCCGCCACGCCGTCGCCCGCTCGGGCGTCGATCCGGCCGAGATCGAGGACGTGGTCATGGGTGCCGCCCTGCAGCAGGGCTCGACCGGGACCAATATCGCGCGGCAGTCGGCCCTGGCTGCCGGCCTGAATGTCACCACGGCCGGCATGAGCCTGGATCGCCAGTGCGCCTCGGGCCTGATGGCCATCGCCACGGCGGCGAAACAGGTGACCCATGACGGTCAGGTGGTCGCGGTCGGCGGCGGGCTGGAGTCCGTCTCACTGGTGCAGAACCAGAACATGAACCTGTACCGGATGAAGGATGAGGCGCTGCTGAAGCTGCAGCCGCACATCTATATGTCCATGCTGGAGACGGCCGAGGTCGTCGCCGCCCGCTATGGCATCAGCCGCGACGCCCAGGACGAATACGCCCTGCGCTCGCAGCAGCGCACCGCCGCTGCCCAGGCCGAAGGGCGTCTGGACGCCGAGATCGTGGCCATGACCACGACCATGCAGGTCATGGACAAGGCCACGGGCCAAGCCTCCTCGAAAGAAGTCACCCTGTCGAAAGACGAGGGCAACCGGGCCGACACCACGCTGGAGGGGCTGTCGTCGCTCAAGCCGGTGTTCGGCGGCGGCGAGGCCATCGCCGAGGGCAGGTTCATCACCGCCGGCAACGCTTCCCAGCTGTCGGACGGGGCTTCGGCCAGCGTGCTGATGGAGGCGAAGGAGGCCGAACGCCGCGGCTTGACCCCGCTGGGGGCCTATCGCGGCATGGCTGTGGCCGGCTGCGACCCCGACGAAATGGGCATCGGTCCGGTCTTCGCCGTGCCGCGGCTGCTGGAGCGTCACGGCCTGACCATCGACGACATCGGCATCTGGGAGCTGAACGAGGCCTTTGCCGTCCAGGTCCTCTATTGCCGTGACCGTCTGGGCATTCCCGACGACCGCCTGAACGTCTCGGGCGGCGCCATCTCCATCGGCCATCCCTATGGCATGTCGGGCGCCCGGATGACCGGCCACGTCCTGATCGAGGGCAAGCGGCGCGGTGCCAAATTCGGCGTCGTCACCATGTGCATCGGCGGGGGCATGGGCGCCGCGGGTCTGTTCGAGATCTACTGAGCCAGGCCCGGGCCGGTTGATCGCAAGGTCGAGACGAAGTCGTCGCGCCAGATGCCGACGTCCGTATCCTGCACGACCTGCATCAGGCCCTCCCATTTCCGCCGGCGCTCGGCCAGGGGCATGGTCAGGGCGCGATGGATGGCGTCGGACAACTCCTCGCGGCTGAACGGATTGACCAGCAGGGCCTCGCCCATCTGTTCGGCAGCACCGGCGAACCGCGACAGCACCAGGACGCCGGGATCGTCGGGGTTCTGGGCCGCGACATATTCCTTGGCGACCAGATTCATGCCGTCCCGTAACGGCGTCACCAGCCCGACCCGGGCGGCGCGATAGATGCCGGCCAGCTGGTCGCGGCGATAGGTCCGGTTCAGGTAACGGATCGGCTGCCAGTCCATCTCGGCATAAGCCCCGTTGATCCGGCCGGCCAGGGCGTCCAGCCGCCCCCGGATGTCCTGGTAGCTGTCGACCCCGTCGCGCGAGATCGGGGTAACCTGCAGCAACAGGACCTCGGAACGCATGTCCGGATGGCTCCGGAGAAACTGCTCATAGCCGAGCAGGCGTTCCTCCAGCCCCTTGGAATAATCAAGCCGGTCGACCCCGACGATCAGCTTGCGGAAGGCGGCCGAGGACGCCATCCGGTCATAGGTCCGGACGCCGGCCGGCGAGTTCCGCGCCGCGATGAAACCGTCGACATCGATGCCGATCGGAAAGACGCCGGCCTGCACCCGCTTGCCGAACGCCTCCAGCCCGTCGTGCGGCAGCAGTCTGCCGTTCACGCCCGGCTCCGACGCCACATAGTCGCGGAACAGGTCCAGCCATTCGCGTGTCTGGAAACCGACCAGATCATAGTCGAACAGGGCCTCCACCAGCCGCCGGTGGTGCGGCAGGGTGACCAGCAGCTGACGCACCGGCCATGGGGTGTGCAGGAAGAAGCCGATCCGGTTCTTCACCCCCAGACGCCTCAGATCCCGGGCCATGGGGATCATGTGGTAGTCGTGGATCCAGACGATGTCGTCCGGCTGGATGAGTGGGGCCAGGACCTCGGCGAAGCGGGCGTTGGTCCGCTCATACCCCTCGCCGTAGGACCGCTCATAGGCGGTCAGGTCGACCCTGTGATGGAACAGCGGCCAGAGCGTCCTGTTGGCATAGCCGTTGTAGTATTCGTCGACATCCTGGGCTTCGAGATCGACCAGGGCGACCGTGACGCCGGCCCGGTCTTCCATCTTCAGGGTGCCGGTGAACTGCTCAACCGTCTCGCCGGACCAGCCGAACCATAGGCCGTCGTATTTCCGCAGGGCCGCCGACAGGGCCATGGCCAGGCCACCGGTCGAGCCGGCGGCCGCATCCCGGGGCGCGGACACGCGGTTGGAAACGACGATCAGGCGGCTCATCGCGCATCCGTCCATGAGCGGCTCAGCAGGACGGCACAGTTGATGATGCCGACGAGGGAATAGGTCTGCGGATAGTTGCCCCACAGCGCCTTGTCCCCCAGCGACAGGTCCTCCGACAGCAGTCCGGCATGGGTCCGTCGGCTCAGCATCTCCTCGAAGATCTCGCGCGCCTCGGCGTCGCGGCCGTTCTGGTGCAGGGCCTCAATGAACCAGAAGGTACAGAAGTTGAACGCCGTCTCCGGCTCGCCGAAATCGTCCGCCTCGATGTAGCGGAACAGGTATGGCCCCTTCTTCAGGTCACGCTCGATGGCGTCGAACGTCGCCACCTGCCGCGGATCCCGGGCGTCGAGAAAGCCGAGGTCCGTCAGTTGCAGCAGGGAGGCGTCCAGCTCGCGATTGCCGAAGCTGGCGGCGAAACGGCCCTCGTCGGGCAGAAAGGCCTCCTTCTCGATTCGCTCACGGATGACTGTCGCCCGCTCGTTCCAGAGCACGGCCCGGTCGGCCAGGCCCATGTGCCGCGCCGCCTTGGCCAGCCGGTCACAGGCCGCCCAGCACATCACTGCGGAATAGGTGTGAACCCGCGCGATGGTCCGAAACTCCCACAGGCCGGCGTCGACCTGGTCGTGCAGGGCGAAGGCGCGGTCCCCGACCTTTTCCAGCGCATGGAAATCCTCGATCGTCCCGGGACGCAGCAGGCGCTGGTCATAGAAGGCCTGCACCAGCGGCAGGACGATCTGGCCGTAGACGTCGTGCTGAAGGTGCTCGCTGGCCTGGTTGCCGACCCGGACCGGTCCCATGCCGCGATAGCCGGCGACCGTCGCGGTGATCCGTTCCTCGATCTGCCCTTCCAGTCCGACCCCATAGACCGGCTGGATATGACCCCCGGCCGAGGTGTCGACCAGATTGCGCAGATAGCCGAGGTAGTTCTCCAGCAGATCGACCGCCCCGAGCCGGTTCAGCGCCCGCACCACATAGTAGGCGTCACGGATCCAGCAGTAGCGATAGTCCCAGTTGCGGCCGCTCTCGGGGAATTCCGGCACCGAGGTCGTCATCGCCGCGACGATGGCCCCCGTCTCCTCATAGGCGCAGAGCTTCAGGGTGATGGCGGCACGGATCACCGCCTCCTGCCAGTCGAGCGGCAGATAGAGGGTGCGGACCCAGTCCTGCCAATAGGCGACGGTGCGGTCCAGCGCGGCCGCGACCCCGGGCCCGACATCCTCGTCATAGCCCTCGTCCGGACCGAAGAAGAAGGTCTGCGCCCGCTCCAGACGAAAGGTCCGCTCATCCAAGAGGTGGGAGACCGGGCAGTCGGTGGTCAGGCGGAAGGTCACATCGGTGCACAGATAGCGAATGTGGTTGGATCCGCTGGTCGTCTCGGCCCGACGCGCGCCCCAGCCGGCAGAGGGACGCAGGCGGACGCGGATTCGCGGCGAACCGCTCAGGGGACGGACGATGCGCCCGAAGGCCAGCGGCCGGTAGGTTCGGCTGTGTTTCGGATGGCGCGGGGCGAAGTCGATGATTTCCACCGAGGCACCGTCCGCTGCCGTCATGACCGTGCGCAAAACCGGGGTGTTGCGGATATAGGCCTGGTCGACCGCCACCCGCCCCTCCAGCTCCAGGCTCCAGAAGCCGTGGTCAGGATCTGACCCGTCCATAAGGGCCGAGAACACCGGATCGCCGTCGACCCTCGGGGCGCAGGCCCAGACGTAGCGGCCGTCCCGATCGATCAGGGCGCTGATCGAACAGTTTCCGATCGGGGCGAGGTCGAGGTTCGGGGTCATGGCCGCGCCTCGACAGCGTCCAGCCAGTTCAGCACGGACTCCACATCGGGCAGGCCGAACCTTGCGGCGGTACGGCGCGGCGGCCCGACCAGCACGCCGAAGCCACCCAGCTCGACGGCGGCGCGGAAGCCGTCCTCGTCGGTCAGGTCATCGCCCAGCATGACCGGAACCGCGCCCACAAACGGCGGCTCGCCCATGAAGGCCTTGAGCGCCGTCCCCTTGTCGGTTCCCGGCGTCTTCAATTCGACCACCAGATTTCCTGCCTGCAGCGCCAGGCCGGTCTCGGCGGCAAGCCTGTGCGCCAGGGCCCCGGCCGCCGCCGCTGCGGACGGTGCACCGCGAAAATGCAGGCCGGCCGACACCGCCTTGTCCTCGACAATCGTGCCGGGACGGTCGCGGGCGAAGCGCACAAAGACGGCGACTGCGTCACGCACCGCGGGAGCTGCGGTGACGTGCTCCAGCGATCCATCGGCCCGTCGGCGTTCCAGTCCATGAACACCCGAGGCAGAGACGGCGGCACCGTCGGCGATGCGGTCGATCTCGGCGAGGGTGCGACCGCTGATGATGGCTATCCGCCCTTCCAGCTGCGCGACCAGCCGGCGCAGCAGGGCGGTGCGTCGCGCGTCCGGCACCACTGCATCCGGCGTCTCCGCCAGCGGGGCCAGGACGCCGTCCATGTCGAGGAACAGGGCCGGACGTTGCAGCAGGAGCGGCGGAGCGGGCAGAGGCAGGCGCAATCTGACCGGCACGGCGGCTTCGTCGGTGTTCGGGTGTGGGGTCCGCATGGCGGTTCAACGCAGCCGTCCGGCAAAGGTTGATCGCCTTTCCCGGTTTTCTCGCTTCGCCGCAGAGGGTGCCGGTCGCCCTACGGATTGTGAAACCGCTCCGGATGCGCCAATTCCGCCGCATGACCGACGCCGCCGCCCCTGCCCTGTCCGCCGACCCCGCCGCCATGACCGCCCGGGCGCGGGAGGTCCTGCGGCTGAACATCGCCGCGCTCCAGGCGCTGGAGTCCGGCCTCGATGACGGTATCGCCCGCGCCTGCGACATCATCCTGTCCCGCCCCGGCTATCTGGTCGTCACCGGCATGGGCAAGTCGGGCCATATCGGCGGCAAGATCGCCGCGACCCTGGCCTCCACAGGCACTAACGCCTTCTTTGTCCACCCGGCCGAGATGAGCCACGGCGACCTCGGCATGCTGCGCAAGGACGTCACCCTGCTGGCCATTTCCAACTCGGGCGAAAGCCGCGAACTGCGTGACCCCCTGATCTACTGCCAGCGCGAGGGCATTCCGGTCATCGGCCTGACCCAGCGGCCCGGCAGCTTCCTCGGCCGCTCGTCCGCCGTCTGCCTGGCCATGCCCCAGGTGGCCGAGGCCTGCCCCAACGGCCTCGCGCCGACGACCTCGACCCTGATGACCCTGGCCCTCGGCGACGCCCTGGCCATGGTGCTGATGGACCGCCGCGGCTTCACCGCCGAGGCCTTCGGCCTGCACCATCCCGGCGGCAAGCTGGGCATGAGCCTGCAGAGCGTCCGCGACTGGATGAGCGACCGCCCGCCGGCACCGTCGACCGTCTCCCTGGACGCGAGCTTCGCGGAGGTGGTCTCGGCCATCACCGAGGGGCGCAAGGGCGCGACCGCCGTACTGAACACCGACGGAACCCTGGCCGGGATCGTCACCGATGGTGACGTGCGCCGGGCCTTTTCCCGTGATCTGACCGGCCTGACCGCCGCGGATGTCATGAGCCGCTCGCCCAAGGTCATCGCGCCGAATGCCCGCATGAGCGACGCGGTCGACCTTATGACCCAGAACCGGATTGCAACCCTGCTGGTGGTCGAGGCGGACTGCCCGGTCGCCATCGTGCACATCGCCGAACTGATGCAGGCCGGCTACGTCGGCTGATCAGAAGGCCCGACTGCCGCGGATATTGCCCGGCGGCGAATAGCGGCAGGCCAGGACCGAGCGGTTGCCGCGCGTGGCGATGGCGCAGCCGACATGGGTCGTCTCGCTCCAGACCATCTGGGTATAGTGGCCGACGGCAGTCCAATCGCCGGTCCGGCTGACGTTGGGAAACACCCCCCGGACATAGAGGCGTTTCTCGGCCGTCCATTCGCCGACCATTTCTTCCGGCGTCCAGATGCGATGGCCCCAGCCGGACCAGAGGTTCTCGCCGTGACCATGCCGGGCCGGATCGTGTCCCCAGAGGCCGGTGTCGACCAGTTCACGCGCCCAGACCCCGGCCCCGGCCGCCAGGGCGTCGTCCCAGTGCAGGGGGGCCGTGCCAACCCGCGCGCGCTCGACATTGTGTGCCGCCAGCAGCCGGGCGGAGACACCCTGCGCCGGAGCCTCGCCCCCAACCGGCCCCTCCTGCCGCGCACCGGCCGAAGCTGCCCCGGCCGGCAGGGTCAGACCGGTCACCAGGGCGAGGGCCAGAAGCAGGGAGCGACGCATGGAGCCTCCGAAGCGGGAGAAGCGACCATAGCGCAGGTAGTTCAGGACCGTTCCCGCATTCTGATCCGCGCCCGTCTTCGACGAAATACTTGACGTTGACGTAAACGTAGGGTTTGTGGCCGGCAAGTTTCGATTCCGCAATCGCCCTCAAGCCGCCCGCCATCGCGTGGCGCGCGCAGGGCGCTCAAAATGTGAGACGCACACCCATGGCCGAAGCCTATATCTACGACGCGGTCCGCACGCCGCGCGGCAAGGGCAAGAAGGACGGCTCCCTTCACGAGATCACAGGCCTCAGCCTGGCGACCCAGGTGCTGGAAGCCCTGCGCGACCGCAACGACCTCGACACCTCGAAAGTCGATGACGTCATCCTCGGCTGCGTCTCGCCGGTGGGCGAACAGGGCGCGGACATCGCCCGCACCGCCGTCCTCTCGGCCGGCTGGGCCCAGACCGTGGCCGGCGTCCAGATCAACCGCTTCTGCGCCTCCGGCCTCGAGGCCGTGAACATGGCCGCGGCCAAGGTGAAGTCCGGCGAGGCCGATTTCGCCGTCGGCGGCGGCATCGAGGCCATGAGCCGGGTGCCCATGGGCTCGGACGGCGGGGCCTGGCCGGTCGATCCAACCTCGGCCTTCCCCACCTATTTCGTGCCCCAGGGCGTCTCGGCCGACATGATCGCCACGAAATACGGCTTCAGCCGCGACGACGTCGACGCCTACTCCATGGAAAGCCACAAGCGCGCTGCGGCCGCCTGGGCCGACGGCCGCTTCTCGAAATCGGTCATCGCCGTGAAGAACCAGCTCGGCCTGGTCCAGCTGGACCGTGACGAAACCATCCGCCCCAACACCGACATGCAGTCGCTGGGCGGCCTGAACCCGTCCTTCGCCATGATGGGCGAGATGGCCTTCGACGCCGTGATCAACCAGCGCTACCCCGAGGTCGAACGGGTCAATCACGTCCACACGCCCGGCAACTCCTCGGGCATCGTCGACGGCTCCGCCGGCGTCCTGATCGGCACGCTCGAAGCCGGCCAGGCCCTGGGCCTCAAGCCGCGCGCCCGCATCGTCGGTGCCGCCTCGATCGGCTCCGAGCCCTCGATCATGCTGACCGGCCCCGAGTTCGTGACGAAGAAGCTGCTGGCCAAACTGGGCATGACCACCGCCGACATCGACGTCTGGGAGCTGAACGAGGCCTTCGCCGCCGTGGTGCTGCGCTACATGCAGGCGCTCGACATCCCGCACGACAAGATGAACGTGAACGGCGGCGGCATCTCCATGGGCCATCCGCTGGGGGCCACCGGCGCCATGATCACCGGCATCGCCCTCGACGAACTGGAGCGGTCGGACAAGTCGACCGCCCTGATCACCCTGTGCATCGGCGGCGGCATGGGCACCGCCACCGTCATCGAACGGGTCTGAGGACGGGAACGCCGATGCAGATCGGATTCGTCCTGTTTCCGAACGTCACGCAGCTGGATTTCACCGGTCCGCTGCAGATGCTGCACCGCGTCCCCGGCGCAACGACCCACATCCTCGCCAGGACCCTTGACCCGGTCCCGTCAGACTGTGGCCTTGGACTTGTCCCGACCGGAACCTTCGCCGATGCGCCGACCCTGGACATGATCTGCGTCCCCGGCGGGTTCGGCGTCGGTGCGGCCATCAGGGATGACGAAACGCTCGCGTTCGTTCGCGCGGCGGGACAATCCGCCCGCTATGTGACGTCCGTCTGCACCGGAGCCTTTCTCCTTGGGGCGGCCGGCCTGCTGCGCGGGCGAAGAGCGACGACGCACTGGGCGTATCATCACCTGCTGCCGCTGGTCGGTGCCATCCCCCAGCGCGGACGGGTGGTTCGGGACGGTAACGTCTTTACCGGCGGGGGCGTCACGGCGGGCATCGATTTTGGCCTGACCGTGGCGGCCGAGCTCGCTTCGCCGCAAGCCGCCCAGCGAATCCAGCTGACGACGGAATACGACCCCGAACCGCCCTTTGCTGCCGGATCGCCCGACCGCGCACCGGTTGAGGTCTCCGACGAACTCAAAGCGTTCTTCGCGGTCCGAACCGCGGAATTCAAAAACGAAATTTCGGCCGCCCTGGCTGCCGCCTGAAACCCGAAGGAACACCGATGGAAAACTTCAAGATCGACGTCGACGCCGACGGCATCGCCCTGATCACCTTCGACGTCCCGGGACGGTCGATGAACACCCTGACCTCGGGCGTGATGGCCGAGATTCCGCAGTGGGTGGAACGGGTGAAGACCGACGACGCCATCAAGGGTGCCGTGCTGACCTCGGGCAAGGCGAGCGGCTTCTGCGCCGGCGCCGACCTGGGCGACATGGCCGGCGGCATGCTGGCCGGCGGTTCGCTGCAGGAGGCCTATGATGCGGGCTGGAAACTGAACGGGGCCCTGCGCGCGCTGGAGACCTGCGGCAAGCCGGTCGCGGCCGCGATCAACGGCCTCGCCCTCGGCGGCGGTCTCGAACTGACCCTGGCCTGCCACTACCGCGTGGTCGCCGATGATTCGAAGATTCAGCTCGGCCTGCCCGAGATCAAGGTCGGCCTCTTCCCCGGCGGCGGCGGCACCCAGCGGCTGACGCGCCTGATCGGGGTGCAGGCGGCGATGACGGCGATGAGCGCCGGTTCGTCCTGGCGTCCGAACGACGCCAGGGGCGCGGGCGTGGTCCATGAAGTCGTGGCCAAGGGAACCGAGATCGACGCCGCCAAGGCCTGGATCAAGGGTGGCGGCAAGGCTGTCCAGCCCTGGGACGACAAGGGCTTCAAACAGCCCGGCGGTGGCCCCTACCACCCGGCAGGCATCCAGAATTTCCTCGTCGGCAACGCCATGCTGCGCAAGCAGTCCTACGGCAACTATCCGGCCGTGCTGAACCTGATGAAGGCCGTCTATGAGGGTGTTCAGGTGCCCATGGACGCGGCCCTGCGCATTGAGACCCGCTACTTCATCAAGACCCTGATGACGCCGCAGGCACAGGCCATGATCCGCTCGCTGTTCCTCTCGAAGCAGGAGCTCGACAAGGGTGCCGTCCGTCCCGCGGGCGTGCCGAAGTCGGATCCGAAGAAGGTCACCGTCATCGGTGCCGGCATGATGGGCGCGGGTATCGCCTATGTGCAGGCCCTCGCCGGCATTGAGACCATCCTGATCGACCGCACCCAGGAAGACGCCGACAAGGGCAAGGCCCACGTCGCCGACCTGCTGAAGAAGCGGCTGTCCAAGGGCCAGATCACCCAGGACAAATATGACGCCCTGCTGGCCTCGGTCGTCGCCACCACCGACTACGACCTGATCAAGGGCTCGGACCTGGTCATCGAGGCCGTGTTCGAGAACCGCGAGATCAAGGCCGATGTGACGAAGCGGGCCGAGGCCCAGCTGGCTCCGGGTGCCGTGTTCGGCTCCAACACCTCGACCCTGCCGATCACCGGCCTGGCCGAGGCCAGCGTGCGGCCCGAGGACTTCATCGGCATCCACTTCTTCTCGCC
>JAIESL010000125.1 GCA_019746095.1 Caulobacteraceae bacterium | reverse complement strand
CTTCGGGTCAGGCAGTCTATTGCTCACGCGCCGAAAGCAGACATCGCAAGCGTTTTGCGAAACGCTCTATAACGGTCGAGATAGAGGACGCGGAACTGCTCGCGCGCCTCATGCTGCAGCGACAGCCGGACATAGGCGAGCAGGGCGGTCCAGGAGGAGATGACGGTGCGTTTGGCGGCCTGTTCCTTGATGACCCGGCGGGCGACCTCATGCAGGGCGGCGAGGTCGAGGGCGGTCTCGGCGCCGACGCCCTTGGTGCGGCCTTTCGAGTCCTCGGCCTTGACCGTGCCGAGGTCCTCGACCGGGGCGGCGAGGACGGCGGCCAGGGAGCCGAACCGGGCCAGCAGGGCCTTGGCGATCGGCTTGACGTCGCCCTGCGGCTGGCTGCGGAACAGGAAGAGTTCGAGCAGTTCATAGTCGGGCAGGTGATGGATCCCGGCCCCGCGGGCGCGGGCGCGCAGGCGCTCGCGGTGGCCCGTGTGGTGGGGTTTGGGCGCGCGTGAAGGCTTCGAGGCCGCTTCGGGCGCACGGGACGGCGGACTCGGAAAGGGCAGCACGCTGGACAAGGCGGCCTCCGGTTCAATCGGAGGTACGATGTCAGAACAGAAGGCGAACGTCCAGCGGGATCAGGCCTCGACCATGGACAACAGGCTGATCAGCGTCATGGCCGGGAAGGCGAAGGGCAGGGCCAGGGAGAACCAGAAGCCGAGGCCGAACATGCGACGACGGAAGCCGTCCACATCCACGGGTCGCAGCACCGCCTCGGACAGGGGGCCAAGCAGGTAGAAGAGGTTCGCGGCTGCCATGAACAGCAGATAGAGCACCCCCTGGATCAGGACAGTGAAGAGGGTGACCTCGGGATTGTCGGTCTGGAAGGGGATCAGGGGAACCAGTGTCCAGATGGCCGCGGCGGCCAGCCCCCAGGCGGCCCAGCCCGCGACAACCAGACCGATGTTGTAGCGCAGCCGCCGACTCTCCCACCACCGCCAGCTGTCACCGGCGCGGGGCGTGGACTCCGGGGGCGTGGACATGGTCGAGGCTCCGTCTGAGGCGCGATCATGCGCCGCCGGAAGCGGCGGTCAAGCGGTCGAAATCAGCTGAATTTCGGCCGGAAGATGCCCGTCGGGCTGGCGCTGAACAGTTCCACGCCGGTCTCGGTCACGCCCACGGAATGCTCGCACTGGGCCGAGAGGGATTTGTCGCGGGTCACGGCGGTCCAGCCGTCGGACAGGACCTTCACATGCGGCTTGCCCAGGTTCACCATCGGCTCGACGGTGAAGAACATGCCGGGCTTGAGCGTCGCGCCCTCGCCGCGGCGGCCATAGTGCAGGACGTTGGGGCTGTCGTGGAACAGGCGGCCGATGCCGTGGCCGCAGAAGTCCCGGACCACCGACATGCGGGCGGCCTCGACCACCTGCTGGATGGCATAGCCGATGTCGCCGAAGGTATTGCCCGGCTTGATCATGGCCAGACCCGCTTCCAGCGAGTCATAGGTGACCTCGATCAGCTTCCTGGCCCGGGCATTGATCTCGCCGACGCCGTACATGCGGCTGGAATCGCCGTGCCAGCCGTCGACGATGACGGTGTGGTCGATGTTGACGATGTCGCCCTCCTTCAGAACCTTGTCGCCGGGAATGCCGTGGCAGACGACGTGGTTGATCGAGGTGCAGATGGTTTTCTCATAGCCCTTGTAGCCGAGGCAGGCGGGCAGGGCCCCGTGGTCGAGGGTGAACTCGCGGATGCGGTCGTCCAACTCGCCCGTGGTGACGCCGGGGACCACGAAGGGAGTGATCATGTCCAGGGCCTGACCGACCAGACGCCCGGCCGCGCGCATGCCCTCCCAGGCCTCGTCATCCTCATGGACGCGGATCTCGTGGGTGCGGACGAAGGCGTCGCTGTCCAACTCGGGGGTCTCGTACATGGGGGGCTTTCGGCAGGCGGCAGGCTCGATTCAGATGACGACCATAGCACAGATGCTCAAGGCGACACGATGACCGGACGGCGGCGGGGGTCTAACGTGCCAGCATGACCGAATCCTCTCCCACCGCCGCCGTCCTGATCATCGGCGACGAGGTCCTGTCCGGCCGGACGCAGGACACCAACCTCAACACCATCGCCCGGTTCCTGACGGCGCTCGGGATCGACCTCGAGGAGGCGCGGACCATCGGCGACCGCAAGGCCCAGATCGTCGACAGTCTGAACGCGCTTCGGGCCGCCCACGACTATGTCTTCACCACCGGCGGCATCGGGCCGACCCATGACGACATTACCGCCGATGCGGTGGCGACAGCCTTCGGCGTGGCCCTGCCTGAACACCCCGAGGCGTTGGCGATCCTGGGGCGGCGCTATGGCGACGATTTCAATGCGGCGCGGCGGCGGATGGCGCGGATCCCGGAGGGCGGGACGCTGATCGCCAATCCGGTGACCGATGCGCCGGGCTTCCAGATCGGCAATGTCTTCGTCATGGCCGGGGTGCCGAAGATCATGACGGCCATGCTGGAGGATGTGGCCCCGCGGCTGCGCACCGGCGCGGTGGTGCATGCGCGGACCATCCGGGTGACGGGGGTGGGCGAGGGGGCGATCGCCGACCTGCTGACGGCCGCAGCGAAGGCCGGGCGCGAGATCAGCTTCGGCAGCTATCCCTTCGGCCACGGCTCGGTGGGCGAGATGGGGACGAATCTGGTGGTGCGGGGGCGCGACGCCGCGAAGGTCGAGGCGGCGGTGGCCGGGTTGCTGACGGACCTTGCGGCGGCGGGGATCGAGGCGGTTCCGGCCTAGCCGGCGAACGCGCGGGCCACGGCGTGATAGGCCGGGTTGGCGCGGCCCCGGGCGTCGAGCAGCAGGGCGCTTTCGTCGGGCCGGTTCTTGCCCTCGGCCCGGACCAGCCAGCTGTCGGTGTCGCGCAGGCCCCAGGTGGTGAAGGCGTAGCGCTGGCGTTCCGGCAGGGCCATGAAGGCTTCGGCCAGTTCCCCGACGCGGGCGACCTGCTGGGCGCGGCGTTCGGCGGTCGAGCGCAGGTCCGGCATGCGGCCGCCGTCCCGCTGCATGGGGAAGTCGAGCTCGGAGACGTGGATCGGCAGGCCGAGCGAGGCGGCGTCGCGCATGAAGGCAGTGATCTGTCCGGCCGGGATCTCGATGTCGAGATGCGACTGGGTGCCGATGCCGCCGATGGGGGCCCCGAGCCTCAGCAGGCGTTCGACCAGTTTGAGGAAGGTGGCACCCTTCCGCGGGATGTTCTCGAGATTGTATTCGTTGAGGAAGAGGACGGCCTCGGGATCGGCCGCCTTCGCCTGTTCGAAGGCGCGGACCATATAGCCGTCCATGCCGAGCGCCCGGCTCCAGTGGCAGTCGCGCAGCCCGTTGCCGTCCTCGGCCACGGGTTCATTGACCACGTCCCAGCCGGCCATCCGGCCTCGGTAGCGACCGACGAAACTGGTGATGTAGCGGTCGTATTCGGCGGCGAAACGGGCGCGGGACAGTTTCGCATCATCGAAGATCTCCGCCCCCTGGGAGTACCAGATGACGGTATGGCCGTGGACCCGCAGGCCGTTGTCACGGGCGAAGGCGACGACCCGGTCGGAGGGCTCGAAATCGTAGCTGAAGCCGGGGCCGAGGGTGCGCTCCATCTTCTGCTCCCATTCGGGGGTCAGCTGGGAGCAATGGCGCAGGGTCTGCTCGACCCAGTCCGGCTGGTCGAGCTGCCAGGTCATGCCGGTGGCGCCGAAGGGAAAGGGGGCGAGAGATTTCAGCGGGGCGGCGAGCGGACCGTCCGGGGTCCCGGCTGAGGCAAGGCGGTCGCAGGCGGCCAGGGCCAGGGGCGCAGCCAGCAGCGGCGCGGCGAGGAGGGCGCGACGGTTCAGTCCGGGCGGATCAGCCCGCACGCCGCCTCAGTCCCAGTTCGTCAAACGCGGCGGTCTCGCGCTTGCCGGCGGCGATGAGGGCGTTCAGGCGAGTCATTTCGGCGACGTGTTCGAACTTCTTGAGCTCCTCGAAGGCGCTGGTCAGGGCGTCGCGGGCCCCTTCCTCCTCGGCGTCGATGACGACGACATCGGCCTCGGCCGCGCCCTTGCGCAACTTCCAGCCGTTCAGATAGGCCTGCAGCATCATGGCGGCGTCGGCATCGTCGCGGGCGCGGTCCTGTTCGATCTCGGCCTCGGCCTCGAGCACGGCGATACGCATTTCGGCGGAGGCGCGGCGAGCGGTGATCTCGGCCAGACGCTTCTGCAGCGTCTCGACCTCATAGTTGGAGATCCGGATCAGGGATTGGGCCCAGTTGCTCATGCGTACGCGCTCCAGAGAGTCAGGGTCACTGAACCATGCCCTGATTCAGGATTGCTTCCAGCCGGGTAAAGGAATCGGAAAGACCGGTGTGGTCGTCCTTGTCCTGGCCGAGGAAGGCTTCCAGCGCCGGGTTCAGGGCGATGGCCCGGTCGACGATGGGGTCGGCTCCGGTGCGGTAGGCCCCGATGCGGATCAGCTCTTCCATATTGGCATAGGCCGACAGGCTCTGGCGGGCGCGCTTGTTCAGTTCGCGCTCGGGCGGGGTCTGGCAGGCGGGCAGGGTCCGGCTGACGGATTTCAGAACATCAATGGCCGGGAAGCGGCCGCGCTCGGCGATCTTGCGGTCCATGACGATGTGGCCGTCGAGGATACCGCGCACGGCGTCAGCGATGGGCTCGTCATGGTCGCCGCCGTCGACCAGGACGGTGAACAGGGCGGTGATCGGCCCGGCCGTGGTGCCGTCGGGCCGCACCGGGCCCGGCCCCGCGCGCTCCAGCAGCTTGGGCAGTTCGGTGAAGACGGTGGGCGTATAGCCCTTGGTGGTCGGTGGCTCGCCCGCGGCAAGGCCGATCTCGCGCTGGGCCATGGCGAAACGGGTGACCGAGTCCATCAGGCACAGGACCTCGAGGTCCTGATCCCGGAAATACTCGCAGATGGCCATGGTCATATAGGCGGACTGGCGACGTTTCAGGGCCGGTTCGTCACTGGTGGCGACGACGACGACCGCCCGACGCAGGCCTTCCTCGCCCAGGGTCTCCTCGACGAACTCCCGGACCTCCCGGCCCCGTTCGCCGATCAGGCCGACCACGACGACATCACAGGTGGCCTGTTTGGCCAGCATCGACAGCAGCACTGACTTGCCGACGCCGGAGCCGGCGAAGATGCCCAGACGCTGGCCGCGGCAGGTGGTGGTGAAGACATCCATGGCGCGGACGCCGAGATCGAGCCGCTCGCCGACCCGGCCGCGCGAATGGGCCGGGGGCGGGGGTGCGCGCAGGGGATAGGCGGCGGGGCCGACGGGCAGGGGGCCCTTGCCGTCGATGGGCTGGCCGAAGGCGTCGATGATCCGGCCCAGCCAGGCGGTCGTGGGGCGGACACTGGCGGCGGCGGAGACGATGCGGATATCGGCACCGGGGGCCACGCCCTCGACCGGGCCGAAGGGCATCAGCAGGGCCTTGGCGTCGCGGAAGCCGACGACCTCGGCGGGCAGGGGCGACAGATGGCGGCGCTCGATCTCGGCCCGGGCCCCGACGGCGAGGCGCGACAGGCCGCCCCTGGACTCGATCAGCAGGCCGTTCACGCCCGCGACCTTGCCGGTCACGACCAGCGGGTCGATCGCTTCAACGGCGGCGATGAGAGCGTGCAAGTTTGTCCTTCCCGTCCTGGACCGCAGCGGATCGGGAGGCGACGCCGTCCAAACCCGGCCCGGAGACCATGGTTAACGGATGAGCCATACCGGTTAACGAGGGGTTGAGGCGGGGATTACCAGGCGGCGGCGTTCGGGCCCTTGCGCGCCCAACTGATCATCAGGAGGAACAGGCCCAGCACCAGCGGCACATCAAGGAAGGTCGTATAGACCAGCCAGTCGCCTTCGCTCAGCACCCGGACCGCGACGACATTGGCGAGGGCCATGATCACCGAGACGCTTCCCATCCCATAGGCCAGTCGCTGGACATCAAGGTCGAAGGCGAAATAGCGCGCCATCCGCGCTGCCAGCCGCTCGCCCCGGGTCAGGGCCCCGTCGGCCAGGAACAGCGAGGCTCCCACCATGCCGATAATGGTCGAGCGATACTGGATGATCTCCTCGTCCCGGAAGGCGAGGGCGAAGCCGGCCGAGAGCAATCCCATGAAGATGCCGAACACCGCCAGCCCGCCCAGCAGGTCGATCCGCGTCAGCTTTTGCACGACCCAGAGCAGCAGGCCCGCGATCGCCCCGCTCACCGCCGCGACGGTCAGGCCCCATTCGCGGGCCACGAAAAAGAAGGTCAGCCCCAGGGCGAGGTCGGTGGCCAGCGAGGGCCAGTTGCGTTTCCACGCCTCTGTGCTTCGGGTGAGATCTGCCCGGGCGGCGGGCGTATCCTGCGTGGGCGCCCAGGCGTTGAGCCGCCTCAGCTTAGGGCCATAGCCAAGCGGGCGCCCCGGGTGGCTCTCGTAAATCACGCAGCCGTCCAGACGCGCGACGGCTCCGACGGTCAGCCAGTTGACCGGGCCCAGTTCGACTTCGAGCCGGCGCCCGTCGCCCAGGGTCGCAGCGAGGATGTGGTTCTCTACCGCCCGGGCATCGCTGTTGAGTACGACCATGCGGTCGACTTCCAGGCCGTCGACCAGCAGGCGGGTCTCGGCCTGCCTCATGGTCATGCGATACAGGGCCTCGGCGGGGCGGCCCTCGACAGTGAAGCGGCGGCGATAGGTGTACATGGGCTTCGCCTAACGGCACCTGAGGGGTCGCTCAAGCGGCTGGAGTCGCCGCGACGACACGCCGCGCCCCGGCGAGAAAAGCTGTCTCTGCCCTTTGCCGCTGCGGGTTTCGCCTTATCTGTTGAGCAAAGCTTTTCCGGAGCCCGCCCCATGTCCGCCACCCCCTATGACGCCTCCCGCCATCGGAAAGCCGGGCGGGGCAAGGTCTTTGCCTCGATCCTCGACACCATCGGTGACACGCCGCTGGTCGGCCTGCCGCGATTGACGGCCGAGTTGAAGCCGAAGGCGACGGTGCTGGCCAAGCTGGAGTTCTTCAACCCGCTGGCCTCGGTCAAGGACCGGATCGGCGTGGCCATGATCGAGGCGCTGGAGCAGTCGGGACAGATCGGGCCGGATACGGTCCTGATCGAGCCGACCTCCGGCAACACCGGCATCGCCCTGGCCTTTGTGGCGGCGGCCAAGGGGTATCGGCTGATCCTGGTCATGCCCGAGAGCATGTCGATCGAGCGCCGCAAGATGCTGGCCCTGCTGGGGGCGGAACTGGTGCTGACCCCTGCCGAGAAGGGGATGAAGGGGGCCATCGCCATGGCTATGGACCTGAAGGAGCGGACCCCCGGCGCGGTGATCCCCGGCCAGTTCGACAACCCCGCAAACCCGGCCATTCACCGGGTCTCGACCGCCGAGGAAATCTGGAACGACACGGCGGGCGCGGTCGACATCGTCATCGCCGGCGTCGGCACCGGCGGCACCATCACCGGTGTTGGTCAGGTGCTGAAGGCGCGGAAGGCCTCGCTGCGCATGATCGCGGTCGAGCCGACCGCCTCGCCCGTGCTGTCCGGCGGGGAGCCGGGGCCGCACAAGATCCAGGGCATCGGGGCCGGCTTCATTCCCTCGATCGTGGACCGATCGGTCATCGACGGCGTCGAACAGGTCTCCAATGACGAGGCCTTTGAGATGGCCCGCAAGGTGGCCCGGACCGAGGGGATTCCGGTCGGCATCTCGTCGGGGGCGGCCCTGGTGGCCGCCTTCCGTCAGGCCGCGCTGGAGGAGAATGCCGGCAAGACCATTGTGGTGATCATCCCGAGCTTTGCGGAACGCTATCTGTCGACCCCGCTGTTCGAGGGGCTGTGACGGTGGCCTGACGGCAGGCGCACCGGGCCGCCATGACCCGTCACCGCCGGTTAACCTCGGTGGCGCTAGGCTGAGGCCGACATGTCCGAGATCGCGACCAGCCCTGAGGAGGCCGCCCCGGAAGGCGGCTTCCGTGCGCGTCATGCGTTGCTGAGGCGCCTGGCGGATGTCGTGTCCCTGCCCGCCAGCCGGATCAATGCCTTCGAACGGGCGGTGACCGGCGATCTGCTGGTCGAGATGCTGAGGCTGGCCCAGCCGGAGGATCGCCGGCGGGTGGCCGCGCGGCTGGCCCCGCTCGCCGAACTGCCCAACGCCCTGACGCGGATGCTGCTGCGCGACGACCCCGAGATCGCGGCCCTGCTGATCGAGCAGTGCGCCTCGCTGTCGGATGCCGATCTGGTGGCCTGCGCACGGGACGCCACGCCGACCCACCGCTTCCTGATCGCCAGCCGGCGTGCCCTGTCGGAGGTGGTCACCGAGACCCTGCTGGGCTTCGGCGAAAGTCACGTCATCGAGGCCGTGCTTCGCAACAATACGGCCCGGCTGAGCCAGACCGCGATCGAGAGTGTGGTCAGCCTGAGCCGACAGGTCCCGCACCTGTGCGGGCCGACGCTGAAGCGCCCCGAGCTGCGGCCGTCGGGGGCCTATGTGATGTTCTGGTGGTGCGGGCCTGACGATCGCCGCACTATTCTGCAGCGGTTCGCTGTCTCGCGAGAAGTCATGCAGGAGGTGTCGGAAGACATCTTCGCCATGGCAGCGGCCGAGAACTGGCAGGACCCGGTGTCGCGCAAGGCCCTGCAGTTCATCGAGCGGCGTCAGAGGAACCGGGCAGCGATCGCCAAGAGCCCCTATGGCGGGCTCGAGGCGGCTGTGGCGGTGGCGGCCGAACGCGGCCTGAACCGCGAGGTGGCGACCGAGATCGCCTATCTGTCGGGGGTCAAGCCGGTCACCGGGGCCAAGATCATGGGCGACCCCGGTGGCGAGCCCCTGGCGATCCTGTGCAAGGCGACGGGGCTGGGCAAGTCCGACCTGGCCAATCTGTGGCGTTCGATGCGGCGGCCGGAGACGGCCGATGACGGGTCGGTCCATCCGGCCTGGGCGCGGGTGCAGATCACCTTCGACATGCTGGCGGTCGACCGGGCGCAGACCGTGCTGCGTTACTGGAACTGGTCCCTGTCCTCGGCCCTGACCCCGGCCCTGCTCCGGGCCATCCGCGAGGGCGGGGAAGAGGGGCTGGACAGCCTCTCGGCACCCGAACGCGCGGCCATGCTGGCGCTGGCAGACAATTTCGGGCGCTAGAGAGCAAACAGTGGTCGCTGAATGCGGCGGCTATAGTGATCTTTCAAGCACTGCAGAGCCGTCGTTGCGGGGCAGGCGGGTCATGTTGCTTTCGAAATGGAACAAATCTATTGAACTCGCCAACGGCTGATTCAGTCGAAAAACAAACGAACAAGGTGAGGATGGACCATGGAAGATAACGCTCAACTTCTCGAGATGACCGCGGACATCGTCTCGGCCTATGTCGGCAACAACAATGTCCAGGCATCGGAAGTCCCGGGCCTGATCTCCAGCATCCACGCCGCCCTGACCCAGGTCTCGACCGGTGCCGTCGAGCCGGAGCCCGAGGTCAAGGAGCCGGCCGTCCCGGTTCGCAAGTCGATCACCCCCGACTTCCTGATCTGCCTGGAAGACGGCCGCAAATTCAAATCGCTGAAGCGTCACCTGCGCACCAAATACAATATGAGCCCCGAGGAATACCGGGCGAAATGGGGTCTGGCGAAAGACTATCCGATGGTTGCCCCGAACTATGCCAAGGCCCGTTCGGATCTGGCCAAGCAGATGGGCCTGGGCCAGGGCGGCCGCAAACCCGCCCGCGCCGCCGGTGGCCGCGCCAAGAAGTAATCCGGACCTTCAGTTCGGCGACAGCGCCCGCCCCCGGCGATGAGGGCGGGCGTTTTGCTGTTCGGGGTTGGCCCTGTGGTCAGTGGCTGGTGGTCAGTGGCTGGCCGGCACCTGTGCGGTGGCGCTGACCGCGCCGCCCTTCCGCAGCCAGTGAAGCTGCACTCACCAACCACCAGCCACCCGTTGTCAGGCGGCGGCGGCTCCGCGGCGCATGCGCCAGAAGCGCAGGGTCCTGAGCGCGGCGTCCTTCGACAGTTCGGCATACATCCGGGCGTAGGAGTGGGCCTTGGCCATGGCGTCGCCGTCATCGTTGAGCAGGACGACGGCATAGGTCAGGAACAGGGCGCGATCGAGATCGGCGGACTTGCAGACCACGGCCAGGGCGTCGAGCTCGCGGCGCTCGACGATCTGACGGGCGGTGTGGAAATCGATGTCGGACAGCTGGGCCAGGGCGATCAGGAATGACGTCCTGCCGCCCGAGCGCAGGAACCGCGCCAGCATCTGCGGCGTCAGCTGGCCGGCGGCCTTGAGTTCCTCGACATAGGCCGAGCATTCCGCATAGTCGGCGGGCAGGGCTCCGTCGTCGGTGGCGACGCGGGCGCGACCGGCGGCCAGCGCGCTTTCCAGCAGGGCCGGGTCCATGCGGGCGTTCTGTTCGAGGATACGGGTGCGCAGCCGGGCCTCGACCACGAAATACATCTCGTTCAGCAGGTCGGCCGGCAGGCTTGCGCGCGACACGGTCGCCTCATGCAGGGCCGGATTGACCTTGGCGCGTTCGACCGCGGCCTCGGACGATTTGCGCGACAGCCGGGCACCGTCGTTGCGCAGCAGGGTGCCGAGGGTCTCGTCGTCGCCGCGCTCGACGATGACGTCGGCCACGGCCTCGGACACGGAGGGGCGGGCCGAGACGGCACGCAGGTGGTCCTGTCCATGCTTGCGGACGACGCCCAGCAGGTCTTCGTCGGTCAGGACCGGCGAGGTGGCCAGTACGGCCCGGGCGACGGCGGCCTCGTCATTGGCCAGGCGGCGGATCAGGTTGTGGGGAGCATCCGCCGCACCGGCGAACCGGACCGACAGCTCGGCGCGGACGGCGCTCTCCATGTCCGCGGCGAGGCTGGCCAGGACGGAACCGTAAAGGGCGTCCTCGGAGGCGGTGCGGGTCGCGGCACCGAAGAAATGCTCGGTCAGTTCGCGCAGCAGGGCGCGGCGTTTCTCGCTCGACCCCTCTTCGGCGAGGGCGATGAGGTCGGGCAGGCGGGAGAGGGACGGGCCGGCGGTCACTGGAAGTCCCCCTCCGGGGCGGCCGGCATCTGGCGCATCCGGCCCTGGGCGTCGCGGATCAGGGTCGGCCCGGGTTCGGGCGCGGCGAGATCCTGCGAGGCGATGGTCTCGGGCATGGTGACCGCCAGGGCGTCGACATAGGTCGGCTCGGGCATCTGCAGCGCATCGGGCTGACGGCCGTTCTGGCGGTGGACCGAATAGTAGCGCCCGCCCTGCTGCGGCGGGCGTTCACCGCTGTTGACGACCTCGGCGACCCGGCGCGGCCGGGGAGCGGCCTCCGGGGCGGCGGACGCCGGCTGGACGACCGGTGCGGGCGGGACAGCCGTGGCGTCCGCCGGGTTCATCGGGCGCGTCCTTGCTCTTGGCCAGAGCCTCCACACCGGGCCAAGAGGCGTTTGTCGGCAATC
>JAIESL010000014.1 GCA_019746095.1 Caulobacteraceae bacterium | reverse complement strand
TGGCCTCGCACTGAACCGCCTCAGGAATTTCGTCATGCCCGCCTTCCTCAAGAACAAATGGCTCTGGATCGGCCTGGTGCTGATCGTCGTCATCATCCTCGGCTACAGCTTCATGCAGAACGCCGGCAAGGCGAAGAAGGCCGAGGAAGAGAAGGCTGCGGCCACCCGGGTCGAAAGCCCCTATGCGGCCATCGCCAACGGCAAGATCGATATTGAGGGCGGGATCATCCAGATCGCGGCCCGTCGCGGCGGCATCGTGCGCGAAGTTCTGGTGCAGGAGGGCGACCGCGTCGTCGCCGGCCAGATCCTCGCCCGTCAGGAGGACGACGAGCCCCGTCTGGCCCTGCAGAGCGCCACGGCCGATGTCGCCCAGGCCGAAAGCCAGCTGCGCCTGATCCAGGTCGAGATCCGCACGGCCCAGCGCGAGCATGATCGTCTCGCCCGCCTGGTTGACTCCAACTTCGTCGCCGGCTCCCGCATGGACCAGGCCCGTGATGCGATCGCCACGGCCCAGGCCCGGCTCGCCGCCCAGCAGGCGTCCGTCCAGACCGCCCGCGCCCGCCGCGACCAGGCCGCCTACAATGTCGAACTGACGGTGATCCGCGCGCCCCAGTCGGGCCGGATCGTGCGCCGCTACGCCAACCCCGGTGCCGGTGCCTCGACCCTGAACGTGTCCAACATGTTCGACCTCGAGCCCGATGCCCCGCGCATCGCCCGCGCCGAGATCGTCGAGAGCGACATCCCCAACATCAGCCCCGGCCAGGCCGTGGAGATCACCCCCGAGGGCGATCCGTCCAAGGACTATGTCGGTGCCGTCCTGCGCCGCGCCGCCGTCTTCGGGGCCCGCAAACTGGCCTCGGATGATCCCTCGCAACGCTCGGACGAGCGCGTCGTGGAAGTCGTCGTCAGCGCCGGCGACGCCCCCCTGCTGATCGGTCAGCGCGTGCTGGTGAAATTCATGAAGCCCGGCGAAACCGCCGGCGCCCCCCGCGCGGCAACGGCCGGCGTCCCCGCCGGTCGCGCCATGCGTGAGGCCCCGCAGGCGGGGTAGGGGAGAAGTGATTAGTGGTTAGTGGTTAGTGATTGAAGCGTCACCGCCTGCGGAAGGGCGGCGCCGCCCGCGCTCCCGCACCGGTGGCGGCCAGCCACTAACCACTAGCCACTATTCCCCTACTTCCCCTCAAACACCGCCCCCCGCTTCTCCAGCGCCGCCGTCACGCCCTCCAGATGGTCTTCCGACAGGTGCGTCAGCGCCTGCATCGCGGCGGTCATCTCGAGGATCTGGTCGAAGGTCGCGTCACGGCCCTGTCGCAGCAGGGCCTTGGTCATGCGCAGGGCCTGGGGCGCGCGTGACGCCACGTCCGTCGCGATCTCCATGGCCTCGTCCATCAGCCGCTCAGGCGCGACCACCCGGCTGACCAGCCCCCAGTCCATCGCCGTCCTGGCGTCCAGCACCCGGGCGGTGAACAGCATTTCGGCGGCCCGCGCATAGCCGATGTTGCGCGGCATCAGCCAGGCCCCGCCGTCGCCCGGCAATATGCCCAGCTTCAGGAAGGGCACGCCGAAGCTGGCCGTCTCCGAGGCGATGCGGATGTCCGCCAGTCCGGCGATGTCGCAGCCCAGCCCCATGGCCGGTCCGTTCACCGCCGCGATCAGCGGCACCTCCAGCCCGTAGAGCGAGCGCACGATCCGGTGCACCACGCGCCGGTAGTTGTCGCGGATGTCGGCCCCCGAGCCGGCGAACAGGTCGCGCCGGTCCTTCATCGCCTTCAGGTCGCCGCCGGCCGAAAAGGCCCGTCCGGCCCCGGTCAGGATCACGCAGCGCACCTCCGGATCGGCGTTCACCGCCGCACAGGCCGCGGCGAAGGCCTCGCCGTCCTCAGGGTCGGGTAGGGCGTTGAGCCGGTCGGGCCGGTCCAGGGTCCAGAGTTCGATATGGTCGCGGCGGTCTCGGCGGATCAGGGTCATGCGCCCGATGTGCCGCAGGCCGGGCCGCACCGCAATGTCAGGTGTCGGACGGCTTGCCGGACAGCGACCACCAGGCCCGCAGCCCGGGCGTTTCGGGGATTTCGCGGGACAGGGCTTCACGCCGGACGTCGACCAGGGCCGGCCCACTCCGGGCCGGATCGGCGGCGGCGAGGAGTGCGTTCTGGTCTTCGTCGATGAAGCTGACCGGTTCGGCCGGTACCGGGTCACCCCCCACGGGCGGCGGGACGGGTTCGGCCTTCGTCACCGCGCGGAGCGAAAAATCCACCCCCCGGTCTGCTGACCAGCCGGGACGATACGGCCGCAAGAGCGTCATTGCGACCAGCGTCGCCTTCAGCATGAACATGGTCGCCACCTCTCGGAGGTGGATATTGGCACAGGTTGCGGCGGCGCGCGACTGCGCAAGCCTGACAGTGGAATTGCAAAGCCCCGGTCCTTGCGGGCCGGGGCCGGATCGATCCGCGTCTAGTCGCGCTTGCGCAGCTTGATGGGCACGAAATTCGACGGGTGGCTGACCACACGGTCGCCGGCTCCATAGCCGTTCTTCGTATTGACCAGCATCCCGCCCAGCAGGGCAAAGGACATCATGGCGTGCTGCAGATTGCGTTCTCTGTCTTTCATGGGGCGTCTCCTTTCGAGTGATGGATGAAAAGAGACACGTCGTGCTTTTCGGGAATCTCACCGTCATAGTCGTTTCGCGTCACCCTCAACCTAACCCGGACGCGCGGAAAAAGCAACAGGTTTTGCTCCGCCACCGGAGCATATTTCGTATCCATGTCATCAAACGCCCCATCCGCATCCCCTCCACCGACCTCCGGCCCCCCGGGCGGCATCGCCAGCCCGTGCATCAAGGTCTGTATCGTCGACGGTGCCACCAGCCGC
Source organism: Caulobacteraceae bacterium (assembly GCA_019746095.1). Classification (GTDB taxonomy): domain Bacteria; phylum Pseudomonadota; class Alphaproteobacteria; order Caulobacterales; family Caulobacteraceae; genus Brevundimonas. The sequence continues at coordinate 8,357 of JAIESL010000014.1, read as the reverse complement.
TGCCTGGGCTGCTGGCGGACCCTGTCCGAGATCGGTGGCTGGAGCGGATTCACCGACGCCGAACGGGCGGCGATCATGGCGGCGCTGCCAGGACGGCAGGCGTCAGCCGACGGCCGCTAGGCCTCGGCTCACAGACGGACGGCGCGGCCTCCCGCGACCGCTTCTCTAGGCCTTGGCGGCCTGCAGCTGCAGCAGGGTCGCCCGCTGGATCAGGGCCGTGGCCCCCCATTCGCGGGCGGTCTCGATCGCCTCGGCCAGCATCATGCCGACGGCGCGCGGTTCGGTGGTGGTCAGGCGCGCCTTGGCCAGGGCCAGATGCGCCATGCCGATCTGGTCGGCGACCCATTCCAGCGGCTGGGCCCCGGCAGAGGCGGCGAGCCCGCGGCGGACCACGGCCTCCAGCCCGGTCAGACCCTCGACATCGCCCATGGCCTCGGCCAGGGCGGTTTCGGCGGCCAGTCGTCGTTCCCGGGCCAGGGCCCCGAGCACCAGGCCGGGCTCGCGGGTCAGGCTCTCGGCCTCGGACAGCCGCGACAGGGGGGTGTCGGCATCGCCGGGTGCCAGCTGCACGGCGACCCAGTCCAGCGGGCTGTGGTCGGGGGTGAACTGGTCGGCGGCGGCCGCGAACAGGGCCTGACCCTGGGCGGTGGCGGCCTCGTCCTTCGCCAGTCGGGCCAGGGCCATGAGGCCGGCTCCGGCCAGGGCCAGGGCCCGCGCCCGGGTCAGGGGGCGATAGTCGGGTGAGGCGGATTCGACCAGGACCCGAAGGTCGCGCCCGGCCTGATCCAGCAGTCGCCCGTCCCGCCGTGCGATCCCGGCTTCCAGGCCGAGGGCCGCGCGGTCCAGCCGCAGGTCATCGCCGACCGTCGGCGGCAGGGCCCTGGCCCCGTGCAGGGCGGCGTCCAGCAGGGCGGCGGCGTCCAGCATGGCCGCGGGCTCGCCGGAGATCCGGGCCCGCCGGGCCGTCAGCCGCGCATGCAGGGCGGCCGCCGCCGAGCGGGTGGCGGGCCGGTCCGCCGTCAGGGACTGCACGTCCGATACGGCAGCCGAGAGCTTCTCGGGGCCGCCGAACAGGTCGAACCGCAACAGGTGAATCTCGCCGGACTCGATCGCCGCCGCGGCGGTCTGGTCTGGCGTGGTCGTGTGCCGGGCGGCATCGGAGGCCGCGCCCGCCGCGCGATCGAGACTGGTCCGCCGCCCGGTCCGCCGGGCATGTTCGCGCCACAGGGCCGAGGCCCGCATCCAGGTGTCGAAGGGCTGGGTGCAGGAGACCCGGCCGGCTTCGGTGCACAGTGACTGCGCCTCTGTCGCGACCAGTTCGGCCCCGATCAGTTCCAGCCAGCCGAGATCCTCGCTCTCGCGCGCCTTCTCGAACAGCTTCCTCAAGTCCCGGCCGAATTCAAACATGGGGGCTGGCGCTCCGGTCGTCCCGCTTCGGGACCAGTACGCGCCCCGTGGGTGGGGCGTTGCAAACCCAGCGCCGCACAGAAAGCCCGGTGTTCACCATTTCCGGGAGAACTCCGTTAGGTTCCCGCACGTACGATCCTGCCCTGTAGTCGGGAGTGGGGCGTTGCTCGGACGCGCAAGGGCAAGAAATCAGTTCTGGGCGGTCGCGGCGTTCGGTGGCCTGGCCATCGCCGTGCTGACGGCGACGCTCGGGCAGATGGCCGAGGATTTTGACCGGGTCGCGCTCCAGCGGGAGCAGGTCGTGGTCGGGAACGGGCTGTCCTCGCGGGTCGATGAGATCGGCCGCCAGGTGATCCCGCAGGCCGTCTGGGACGAGGCCGTCCTCAATCTCGACAACCGGTTCAACCGGGACTGGGCCCGCGACAACGTCGGCACGTATCTCTATGTGACCAACGGCTTCCAGTTTTCCTGGGTGCTCAATGCCTCGGACCGGCCGATCTACGGCATGGACGAAGGGGCGGATGTTCCGATGTCCCGCTTCGATCAGGTCGCGGCTCCGGTGTCCCGGATTGTCGCCGAGGTGCGTGCGGCCGAGGCGCTGCGGGCCTCGACCGTCACAGGGCCGACCACAGGTCCGCAATCCGCCATCGTCGCCAATGCCATGGACCTGGTCGGCGGCGAGCTGTTCGTCCTGTCCGCCACCCTCGTGCAACCGGATTTCGGAACGGCGCGCATCACGGGGCCCCGCGCGCCGGTCATCGTCACCGGGCGGCTGATGGACAAGGCCTTCGTCGATGCCTTCGGCCGGCGCTACATGCTGAAGGACGCCCATCTGCATCTCCTCGATTCGCGCAGCGATCCTGACCAGGCCCATGCCGGGATCGCCAATCCGGCGGGTCAGACCGTGGCGACCCTGGACTGGGAACCGCAGAGGGCCGGCAATTGGCTGCTGGACAAATTCCTGCCCATGACCCTGGCCCTGCTCGCCGCCATGCTGGCGCTCGCCCTGATCGCCTACCGCAAGGCTCACGCGGCGACGCGGGCCGTGGAAGCCAGTGAGCGCCGCGCGATACACGTCGCCTATCACGACCGGCTGACGGGTCTGGGAAACCGCGAAGCGCTGGAAAAGCGGGTCGATGACCGGCTCGCCGGCGGCAAGGACGGCGGGCCGCTCTATGCCCTGCATTGCGTCGATCTCGACAATTTCAAGGAAATCAACGATCTCAGCGGGCATGCGGTGGGGGACGAACTGCTCCGCATCGCCGCCCGCCGTCTGCGGCGGCTGGCCGGACCGGGTGGGCTGTGCTTCCGGCTGGGCGGCGACGAGTTCGCCCTGCTTCAGCCGGTCACCGACCAGACCCAGGCCCTGCAACAGGCCGAACGGATCCTGCAGGCCCTGTCCCGCAGCTTCGGCCTCAGCGTCGGCCGTCTGCAGCTGACCGCCAGCGTGGGCATCAGCCTCAGCGATCCGGCGAACCCCACGGCCGGCGAACTGCTGCGCAAGGCCGATCTGGCGCTGTTCTGCTCCAAGCGCGACGGCCGGGCCCGGGTCACGGCCTATGATCCCGCCATGGACGAATCCGCCCGCCGTCGTCGCGGTCTGCAGGATGCGCTGCGGCGCGACCTCGAGGCGGGGGCTCTGACCATGCTCTACCAGCCCCAGGTCGACCGGAGCCGCGCCCTGATCGGCGTCGAGGCGCTGGTGCGCTGGAACTCCGCCGAGTTCGGGCCCGTGTCACCGGCGGTCTTCGTGCCGCTGGCGGAGGAGAGCGGGATGATCGAGGCCCTCGGGGCCTTCACCCTGAAGCGCGCGTTCGAGGACAGCCTGCGCTGGCCGGGGCTGAAGATGGCGGTCAACATCTCGGCGATCCAGCTTCGCGACCCGGACTTCATCCGGCATCTCATCGCCCTCGCCGGGGACACGGGGGTCAGTCCCTCGGGGATCGAGCTCGAACTGACCGAGGGCGTTCTGGTGGACCGCGGCAGCGGGGCTTCGCAGCGGCTGGACGAACTGCGCGACGCCGGCTTTTCGATCGCCATCGACGACTTCGGCACCGGCTATTCCAGCCTCTCCTACCTCAGCCGTTTTCCGATCGGGAAGATCAAGATCGACCGGTCGTTCGTCATCGACATGGGTCAGTCAGAGTCGGCCGACGTCCTCGTCTCGACCATTGTGCAACTCGGGCGCTCGCTGAACATGCGCGTCATCGCCGAGGGGGTGGAGACGCCCGACCAGTGGCTGCGGCTGGCTGCGGCCGGCTGCAATGAATTCCAGGGCTATCTCGCCAGCCGCCCGGTCACCGCCGAGGTGATCGACCAGGTCTATGCGGGCCAGGTGGTCGCCGTGGACGGTCAGGACGCCCGCTATGCGCCGGAACGCCGGCTGGCCGCAGCGGCCTAGCCCCGTTCCTTCGTCTTGGTGAAGGCCACGACCGGGAACCGCTCCATGACATAGCCGGTCTCCCAGCTCGACTTGGCCAGGAAGACCGGATCGTCGTCAATGTCGCGGGCCATCTGGCCGCGGTATTTGCCCATGAAGTCCTCAAGGTCGGCTTTCGTGCCGCCGATCCAGCGGGCCTCGGCCCAGGGCGACGGTTCGAAGATCACCTCCAGCCCGTATTCCTCGCCCAGCCGGTCAGCCATGACCTCGAACTGCAGCTGGCCGACGGCGCCGACGATGAAGTCCGAGCCCATCTCGGGGCGGAACAGCTGGGTCACGCCCTCCTCGGCCAGGCCGTCCAGCGCCTTCTTGAGGTGCTTTGCCTTCAGCGGATCCTTGACCCGGACGCGCTGCAGGATTTCCGGGGCGAAATTGGGCAGGCCGGCGAAGCGGATCAGGCCGCTCTCGGACAGGCTGTCACCGACGCGCAGCACGCCGTGGTTGGGAATGCCGATGACGTCGCCGGCATAGGCGTCCTCGGCCAGTTCGCGGTCGCTGGCGAAGAACATGATCGGCGCATTCACCGACAGCTGCTTGCCGGTATTCTGCACCTTCAGCTTCATGCCGCGCTGGAATTTGCCCGAGGCCATGCGGAACATGGCGATGCGGTCGCGGTGGTTGGGGTCCATGTTCGCCTGGACCTTGAAGACGAAGCCCGTCACCTCGGCCTCGCCGGGCGCGACCGTCAGGGGGACCGGCTCGGCGGCGTTGCGCGTCCCGGCGGGGGCGGCCTTGTGCGCCTTCATGACCTTCGGCGGCGGTGCCCATTCGCCGATGGCGGCCAGCAGTTCGTCGATGCCGAAATGGCGCAGGGCCGAGCCCCACAGCACCGGCGTCATATGACCCTCGAGGAAGGACTGGCGGTCAAACGCCGGATAGCCGCCCTCGACCAGTTCCTGCGCCTCCAGCAGGGCCTCGTGCTCGCCGTCCTCGAAATACTGCGCGGCCTCGGCCAGCGGCAGGGCCTCGGGGTGGGGCACGTCCTCGGCCGAGCCGGCGGGCTTGCGGGCATAGGGCTGGAACCGGCCCGTGCCCATCTCGACCATGCCCCTGAGCCGGTTGCCGCTCTGCGCCGGCCACCAGATGGGAGCCGGGTCGAGCTGCAGGCGCGAGGCGATCTCGTCCAGCAGGGCCATCGGGTCCTGGGCCTCGCGGTCCAGTTTGTTGATGAAGGTGATGATCGGGATGTCGCGCAGGCGGCAGACCTCGAACAGCTTCAGCGTCTGCGGCTCGATCCCCTTGGCGGCGTCCAGCACCATGATGGCGCAGTCGGCGGCGGTCAGGGTGCGATAGGTGTCTTCCGAGAAGTCCTCGTGCCCGGGCGTGTCGAGCAGGTTGAACATCTTCCCGTCGTGCTCGAACGTCATCACGGACGCCGAGACGGAGATGCCGCGTTCCTTCTCGATCTTCATCCAGTCGGACTGGGTCCGCCGGTTCTCGCCGCGCGCGCGCACGGCCCCGGCCGCGCGGATGGCTCCGCCGGCCAGCAGGATGTGCTCGGTCAAGGTGGTCTTGCCGGCGTCAGGGTGCGCGATGATGGCGAAGGTCCTGCGGCGCAGGGCCTCCTGTTCGAGAGTGAGCTTCGACATGTTCGATCCGTTGGGCCGCGCGAGTTACCGCGGACGGCGCGGAAAGTCACCCGTCGGCGTCAGGCCGCTGCCGCCGCCGGCTGCCCGGCCTCCTCTGACGGGGCCTCATCGGAGGGGGTGGCCTCGACCGGTGGCGCGGTCTGCCCCATCGCCGTCAGGGCAGAGGCGACCAGGGCTTTCGCGCGCGCGGCCCAGGCTCCCCCATGGGGACTGTTGGCCACGGGCTGCACCGTCATCACGGCCTCGCCATAGAGGCCGCGCGCCATATAGGCGCGGGCCAGACGCATGCGCATGTCGAAGGACTGGGGCGCCAGCGTCACCCCGACCTCCAGGGTCGAGATGTCATTGTCGGTCGGATAGGTCGCCTCGCCGTTGCGGCTCTCGTTCAGGGCCCGATAGATGCGGAAGTCCAGGGGGTCGGCGTTGAGGGCGCGGGTCAGATAGGCGCGCGCCTCGCGCCGGTGGCCGGTCGCCAGCGCCGGATCGGTCTCGGACTGGGCCAGGTCCAGCAGCAGCTCGGCCGCCAGGCGCAGGGTGACGGGATCGCTCTCATCGCCCGTCAGTCGGGGCTCCAGCACGGCGAAGCCGGCCTGGGACCGCCCCTCCAGCCGATGGGCCCGCGCCTGGACCAGTTGGGCGATGCGCGCCTCGGGGTGGCGTGCCCCGGCCGCGAGGGCGTCCCGGATGAGTGTGGCCCGGGCCTCGGTATACTCCTGCATGGCCCGTTCACGGGTCTCGCGGGCCCGTTCGGTCTCACCCTCCTCGGGTTCGAAAGCCTCCACCTTGATCGGCTCACGGTCCAGACGCAGGTCCAGCCAGGCCAGTTCACTTTCGACCGGCGACAGCCGGGTGATCTCGACCCTCGGCGTCGGGATCTCGATCTGGGGTGTCTGAACCCGGATGGGGCCTGTCAGATAGAGCCGCATGTCGTTCTGCAGCTGGTCGGGAGTCCGGCCGGTGGCCGCCTGCATGGCCAGGACGGAATCCTCGCCGCGTGAGACCGCCGTGAGGTACTGGCCCAGCATACGGGTGCGCTCGGGCGTGCTCATGAAATAGTGGGTCAGGCCCCAGGCCTGGGCGTAGTAGTCGCCCGCACGGTATCGGCCCGAGTCCGATATCCGCCATTTGAGCACATCCGCCATCGGGGCCCAGCTGTTCACCGGCTGCTGGACAAACATCAGCATGCGGCCTTCGCTGTGGCGGCCGAACTGGATGCGGTCAGGCCGGATTTCCGCCGTGGCGTAGTATTCCGCAAAGCCCTCCACGAACCAGGACGGGTAGGCGTTGGCGCGCATCTGGAACATGAAATGATGTCCGTACTCGTGGAACATCACCTCATCGCCCATATCGCTCTGGGTATTGACCACGGCGTGGATGCGGCTGCTGTTCGGCGAATAGAAGCCGCCGATCGAGGCGCTGATGCCCGGTTCGGCCAGAAGCATGTCCCGCCGTCCCTCAGCGAGATAGATTTCCAGCTTCGGAATCTCGTGATCGACGCGGATCGGATAGTAGGTCCGGAGCAGGAAGTCGAAGCGTTCGACCCGCTCCGCATAGGCGCGTAGCGACCGTTCGCTGCCTGCCCCGTAGATGATGAAATGGTCGGTTTCCGCCCTGATCCACTGGGCCCAGGCAGGAGCCGGGAGGAAGATCGCCACGGCCATGACGGCGCATGCGGCCGCCCTCAGGATGGTCAGCATGGTCATGGCCCCCGGCTACATCGTACAGAGGCACAACCTTAACCAGTGCGCTGGAAGATTTTCAAGCCGCCGGTCAGGCGGCCATGCGCATCCACACCGCGCGGTCCGCGGTGACGGCGTTCAGCTGGCCCTTGGCGGCGCGGGTCTTGAGCTGGCGCATGGTGGCGTCCGGCAGGGCGCAGAACTGCGGCTCCACCAGGGTCGGATCACAGCCGGCGGCGGGGGCGGCGAAGAGGGCGGCATTCACTTCCGGCGACCGGTCGTGGATCAGCCAGGCCAGACGACGCGCCCGCTGCGGATCATTCAGGTGCAGCAGCGGATCCTCGGAAAACAGTTCGCAACCGAGTTCCAGTACATAGTCCAGCTCCAGGGTCTCGAAACGGCGCGCGTCGCCGGGCGTGACCGGGCAGGCCTCGTCCAGATCGAACACCACGTCGTTGAGAAGAAAGAGCATCGACAACACCCACCATCACCGGGCTCGCTTTCGGCCCGTTGCGATGACCATAGGGCGACGCGCTTGAGGTTCCGTGTGCGAACGCAGTTAAGGATTTCGCACTGGCGGCGGGGGCTGGTCACAGGTGGTTAGGGGTGGCCAGCCGTTCATCACTCTCCGCCCCCCGCCACCTTCTCCGTAATAAAGTGCCGCCCCTCCCGGTCCTCGATCTCCACCACCCAGAGGTCGGGGTCGTAGCCGATCTGGCGCTGGACATAGGCGTCGAGCTCGCTTTCGAACTCGCTCTCGACCGGCTGCATCCACAGCCGTTCACCGTCGGGTCCGAAGGCCTCGCTATACAGGCGGGCGCAGCGGCTGGAGGTGTCGAAGGCCTTGACGATGACGGTTCCGGCGCGGGCGTCGCCCCTGCGCGCGACCGTGGCGAAGGCCCCGCCCAGCTCGGCGCGGCGGATCAGGGCAGAGACCCAGAGGTCGCTCGACAGAAGCACTTTGATAACCCTGCTCGGAAACCGGACCGGAACGCGTGATGCGTAGGGTGCGGTCCCATGACGATAGGCCAGACCGCCTCGAAGACCAAAGCCGCCCTGCTGGCCGCCGCCGTGCTGGGCCTGCCCACCACCGTATGGGCCGGTCCCGCCGACACCTATTATGAGCGCGCCTTCGTGGTCGCCGCCGACGCGCGCTGCAATCTGTTCGCGCCGCAGATCGATGCCGCCCTGGGGGCGGCCACGGCCCAGGCGCGGGGCGCGGCCCTGCGCTCCGGGGCCGCC
>JAIESL010000026.1 GCA_019746095.1 Caulobacteraceae bacterium | reverse complement strand
CTGGGGCTATCAGTTCGCGGCCAACGGCAATCCGACCACGGGCCTGCCGGTGTTCATGATCAACAACCACCGCGTCACCAGCGTGTCGGACGCCGAGGCCTATGTGGCGCGGCTGATCGAGGCCGAGCGGGTGATGGGCGAGATTTCGGCGACCCTGAGGGCGCGCGCGGCGCGCGGCGTGATCTCGCCGGTGTTCGTGTTCCAGCCGACGATCGCCAATACGGGGGCGATCATCGCCGGCGCGCCGTTCGATGGCGGGGCCGACAATCCGGTCTGGGCCGATTTCCAGCGCAAGGTCGTGGCGCTGGACGCCGATGCGGCGACGAAGGCGCGGCTGCTGGCCGAGGGCCGGGCGGCGCTGACGGGGCCCTGGCGGCGCGGCTATGAGGGGGTGCTGGCGGCCCTGACCGAGGTCGGGGCCCAGGCCGCGGCCATGCCCGACAATGCCGGCGGGGTCTGGCGGCTGCCCGATGGCGAGGCCTTCTACAACGCCCGCCTGCAGCTCTCGACCACCACCGACCTGACCGCGGACCAGATCCATGAGATCGGCCTGGCCGAGGTGGCGCGGCTGCAGGGCGAGATGCAGACGATCATGACCCGGGTCGGGTTCACCGGTTCGCTGCAGGAGATGTTCGCCTTCCTGAAGATCGATCCGCGCTTCCAGTATCCGAACACGCCGGAGGGCAAGGAGCAGTATCTGACCGATGCCCGGGCCTTCGTGGCCCAGGTGATGGCGGCGGCCCCGCAGTGGTTCAGCGACCTGCCGGAATCGGCGCTGGAGGTGCGGGCGGTGGAGCCCTGGCGCGAGGCGACGGCCTCGATCGCCTTCTACAACTCCCCGGCCCCGGACGGGTCGCGGCCCGGCATCTACTACGTCAATCTGTCGGACATGACCCAGGTGCTGAAGCCCCAGATCGAGGGGATCAGCTATCACGAGGGCGCGCCGGGCCACCATTTCCAGATCGCCTATGCCCAGGAGATGGAGGGGCTGCCGCGCTTCCGCCGGTTCGGCGGCTATGGCGCCTATGCCGAGGGCTGGGGCCTGTATGCCGAGCGGCTGGGCAAGGAGATGGGCTTCTATGAGGACCCCTATTCCGACTTCGGCCGGCTCTCGACCGAGCTGTGGCGGGCGGTGCGGCTGGTGACCGACACGGGGCTGCATGCCAAACGCTGGAGCCGCGAACAGGCAATCGATTATTTCCGCCGGAATTCGCTGCTGAGCGAGCGCGACATCGTCAAGGAGGTCGAGCGCTATCTGACCAATCCGGGGCAGGCGACCAGCTACAAGATCGGCGAGCTGAAGATCATGGAGCTGCGGGCGCGGGCCCAGGCGGCGCTGGGCGACCGGTTCGACATCCGGGATTTCCACGCCGTGGTACTGGGCTCGGGCTCGGTGCCGCTGGATGTGCTGGAGGACCAGGTCGACGCCTGGATCGCAGCCGGCGGCGGTTCGCCGGACTGACGCCGAAGCCGGGTCGTATCAGGCGGCCAGGCCGGCCGCCTGCATCAGGCCCTTGAGCGGGACGAGGGTCTCCGGCGCGGCCGAGAGGGCGGCGCGGGATTCGGGCGCGCGGAACAGTTTGACGGCCTCGGCCCTGGCCCGCTCGGCGGCCGGCCCCAGCGGGGCCGTCTCGCCGGCGGCGAGGCGCAGCAGCACCGACAGCTTCTGCATGAGCGGGGCCGGCGACCGGGCCACCATCATGACGATGCGGGCCTCGGCCTCGACCACGCCCCCGACCACGCCGATGGCGGCATTGATCTCGAGGTCATCCTGTTCGGACAGGCCGCAGGTGCGGACGGCGCGCTGCAGGGCGGCCAGCACCCCCAGCTTCTGGGCGGCGGTCTGGGTGGGAGCCCCGGCGCGCATCTCGCTCTCGAACCGCAGGGAGCCGACGCAGGCCGCCAGCCAGCGGGCGGCGGAGCGTTTGTTGGCGGTTCCGGTGACGTTTTCGCACAGACGGGTCAGGGCCTCGGCCTCGCCCAGGACGGTGGTGCAGGGCTTGACGTAGGCGGCGACGAAATCGGCGGTGACGATGGCCCTGGAGCGTTCGTTGAAGGCGGTCTGCACCTCCTCGAGGGTCAGCAGGCGCCCGGCGGTGACGGTCAGGGCCGTCGCCAGGGTGCGCATGATGTCGATCTCGCCCGCAGCATCGCTGGGGCGCAGGCGGCGGGGGCTGACCAGTTCGCGCAGAACCATCCGGGCCAGGGTCGCGGCCAGCAGGGGGAATTGGCCCGCCTCGAGCCGGGCTCCGAGCCGGGCCGCGGGGCCGTCGACGGCCGGAACCTGGAGCGCCAGTCGGGGCTCCTGGGCAATGAGGCCGTTGATCTCGCGGGGGGCCACCATGCGGACCACGGCGGCCAGCGAGGCTCCCTGGTCGAGGGACGGTCCCAGGATATCGGCCAGGCTGGTCCGGGCCCCCAGCATTTCGCAGAGCAGCTGTTCGATCGGCACCATGACCATGGCGTGGGGCGCGCCGTCCATGGGCGCGCGGTCCGCGAGGTCCATCAGACGGTCGAGACGCGCCCGCCCGCCGCGCACACCCTTGAGGGCTCCGGACACCACGCCCCCCATGATGAAGGCGCGGTCCGGCTGGCCGGCCATGCGGTGGGCCAGGTCGGCGATCGAACAGTTTTCGAGACCGGGAAACAGATTGCGGCGGCCGGCCATGACGATGCGTTCCACGGCCTGGTCGGACAGTTTCTGATAGTGGCGCATCAGATCATGGACCGGCTGGCCCACATCCTGGCTTTCGGGCACGGCGATCTTCTGGATGGCGTGCTGCAGCTCGACCCCGGAGGCTTCCAGCTTTTCCGCCAGGTCCGGACGGTGCAGCAGTTCGAAGGCGGTGACGCCGTTGCGCCCCAGCCAGTCTTCGAGCACCCGGCCGATCGTCTCGCGGGCATGGGGCGTATAGAGGTCCTGGGGCGCGGCGCAGCGGGGGCCGGCCTGGTCCTCGGCCACGACCCGCTTGCGCTGGACCTCGGGCGTGCCGCGCGTCAGCACGGTCAGGCTGGTGAACTCCATGGTCTCGGGGTCCAGCGTCTCCTTGGTCACGCGCACGGCGACGGCGCGGTCGTCGGTCAGCAGGTCCTCGGCGGTCTGGACGGCCTGGGCACGGTCCTCCGTCGCCATCAGGAGGCTCCAGGGCGCGGGCGCGGTCTTGCGGATATAGACTTCGTAGTGGACGGGGCCGGCCATCGAGACACTCACACAGTGAGCTTCCAGCATGGCGCCAAGGCTTTAAGGTCGCGTTTCGTTGCGCATTATCGCGGCGCAGCCCATGTTTTCTGCCGTAATCTCTCCACGATGTTTTAGAACGGTACCGCTTGCCGCGCGTTGAGACGGTGAACGATCCGCCTGCAAGGAGCCTGACTTGGCCAACATCACCCTGGTCGACGACGACGAGAACATCGTCGCCTCTGTCTCACTGGCGCTGGAAAGCCATGGCCACAAGGTCACGGCCTGGCATGACGGGGCCTCGGGCCTCGAGGCGCTGGAGTCCAGCCCGCCCGATCTGGCCATCCTCGATGTGAAGATGCCGCGCATGGACGGGATGGAGGTGCTGCGCCGCCTGCGCCAGACCTCGCAGATTCCGGTCATCATGCTGACGTCCAAGGACGAGGAGATCGACGAGATCCTCGGCTTCAACCTCGGCGCCGACGACTATATCCACAAGCCGTTCAGCCAGCGTCTGCTGATCGAACGGGTCAAGGCGCTGCTGCGCCGGACGGGTGCCGACGGCGGTGAGCCCGAGCCCTCGGGCGAAGGCGCGACCAAGGCGATCAAGCGCGGCAAGCTGTCGATGGACCCGGCCCGGCACGAGAGCACCTGGGAAGGCAAGCCGGTCAAGCTGACCGTGACCGAATTCCTGTTGCTGCAGGCCCTGGCCCAGCGGCCCGGCTTCGTGAAGAGCCGCGACAACCTGATGGACGCCGCCTACGACGATCAGGTCTATGTCGATGACCGCACCATCGACAGCCACGTCAAACGCATGCGGAAGAAATTCCGGGTGGTCGACCCCGAGTTCGACGCCATCGAGACCCTGTATGGCGTTGGATACCGCTATCGCGAAAGCTGAGCCGGTTCCTGTGGGGGAGGTCGGGCCGCGTCGCCGTCTGAAACGCTTCAGCGGATCGCGGCTGGGCGGGCTGATCCTTGCGCTGAACCTGCTCAGCCTGCTGATCCTGTTCGTCGGGGCCCTGCTGCTCAATGAATGGCAGCGGGGCCTGATCGAGTCGCGTCAGGAGACCCTGACCGCCCAGGCCGAACTGCTGTCCAATGTGCTGAGCAAGCTCAGCATCACCACGGGCGAGCCCACCCCGGCCTTTGATCCGGTGGAGGCGTCGCGGCAGCTGGTCGATGACTTCATTCCGGCCGGGCAGAGGGCGCGCCTGTTCGATCTGGACGGCCTGCTGGTGGCCGACAGCTATGCCGTCAGCGAGGCGATCCCCGGCCAGCCCCTGCCGCCGGCCCTCCCGGCCGGAGCGTCTGCCCCGCCGGCCTCTGCAGATGCCGAAAGCCGCAGTGCCGCCGACCTGGAACAGGCCCGCGCGGCCCTGGCGGCCGAGGTCGAGCTGGCCCTGGACGGCGTGCCGCAGGCCGGGGTCAGGCGTTCCGAGGGCGGGGACCGGGTGGTGTCCGTCTCGATCCCGGTTCGCCACGTCCGGCAGGTGCTGGGTGTGCTGACCCTGGAGGCCGGGGATGTGGACGAGACCCTGGCCGCCCAGCGCCGGGCCCTGATGCCCTTCGCCCTGGTGGCGCTGGCGGTGAACCTGCTGGGGTCGCTGCTGATGCATGTGTTCGTGGCGCGGCCGGTGATGCGGCTGTCGGCGGCGGCGGATGAGGTGCGGCTGCAGCGGGCGCGGGCCATCTCCCTGCCCGATCTGGAGGGCCGCAAGGACGAGATCGGCGACCTGGCCCGGTCGCTGGAGACCATGACCGAGACCCTGTCGGACCGGATGGACGCCATCGAGGCCTTTGCCGCCGACGTCTCGCACGAGATCAAGAACCCCCTGACCTCGATCCGCTCGGCGCTGGAGACCCTGCCGCTGGTCAAGACTGCGGCCCAGCGCGAGAAGCTGACCAATCTGCTGCAACAGGATGTGCGACGGCTGGACCGGCTGATCACCGACATCTCCAACGCCTCGCGCCTCGATGCCGAGCTGAACCGCGACCGCCCGCGGGCCATCGACCTGACCCAGCTGCTGACCGAGATCGTCGGCGTCTATGAGGCGGGGGTGAAGCCGGGCGAGGCCCATGTGACCTTCACGGCCTCCGCCGGAGATCGCGTCCCGGTCATGGGACGCGACGGGCCCCTGGGGCAGGTGTTCCGCAATCTGATCGACAATGCCCGCTCCTTCAGCCCGCCCGGCGGGACGGTGCGGCTGTCGCTGGACCGCGACGACATCGACCCGGACCGGCCGATCCGGGTGCGTATCGATGACGACGGCCCGGGCATTCCGCCGGACAATCTCGAGACGGTGTTCGAACGCTTCTATACCGCCCGGCCGAGGGGCACGGCCTTCGGGGCCAATTCGGGGCTGGGCCTGTCGATCGTGCGCCAGATCGTCGAGGCGCACGGCGGGCGGGTGACGGCCGCCAACCGGACGGACGCGACCGGGGCGGTCGCCGGGGCCCGGTTCGAGGTCGCCCTGCCGATGGTGCCGGTGCCCGGCCGACGGCCATGACCCCCGCCCAGCCGCTGCACGCTACCGCCGTGGCGAAATGGCAGGCCGGAACGGGCTGGCGCGCGGTCCTGATCCGCGGGCCTTCGGGTGCGGGCAAGAGCGATCTGGCCCTGCGGCTGATGGGGCGGGGCTGGCGGCTGGTGGCCGACGACTATGTCCATGTCTTCGCCTCGGGCGAGGCCCTCTATGCCACCGCCCCGTCCAACATCGCCGGGCGGATCGAGGCCCGCGGGGTCGGGATCGTCAACACCGGAAGCCGGGAGGTCGTGCGGCTGGTGCTGGCGGTGGATCTCGGCGGACCGGCCCCGGAGCGGCTGCCGGACCCGGAGGCGCAGGCCATCGCGGGCCGCACCCTGCCCCGGCTGCGACTGGCCGGCTTCGAGGCTTCGGCGGTCGAAAAGGTCGCGGCGGCCATTGCCATGCTTTAACCCGGCGCGGACTTGGGCTATTCGGGCCGGCTTGCGGTCGCCCGGAAAGGGACCGGACGCGGGGCGAAATTTGGGGCGCGAGCTTTGGTAATGCCTTCATGATCGGGCTGGTGATTGTCACCCACGGAGGGCTGGCCTCCGAATTCCTCGCGGCCATGGAGCATGTGGTGGGGCCCCAGCGCGGGGTCGCGGCCATCTGTATCGGGCCCGAGGACGACATGGAGCGCCGCCGCCGCGACATCGTTGACGCCGCCGCTGCGGTCAATGACGGCGACGGCGTCATCCTGTTGACCGACATGTTCGGCGGCACGCCCTCCAACCTGGCCATATCGGTGATGGAAGAGACCCGCGCCGAGGTCATCGCCGGGCTGAACCTGCCCATGCTGATCAAACTGGCCAGTGTGCGCGGCCGCGAGCCGCTGGAGGCCTGCGTGGCCCATGCCCAGGACGCCGGGCGCAAATACATCTCGGTCGCCAGCTGGGTGCTCCAGAGCGAGAAATGACGGTGTCGACCCCGCCCGTCCAGGTCACCGCGAACATCTGCAACACCCGTGGCCTGCATGCCCGGGCCTCGGCCAAATTCGTCAAACTGGCCTCGACCTTCGACGCCGAGGTCCATGTCACCCGGGACGGCGTCACCGTGAACGCCCTGTCGATCATGGGGCTGCTGATGCTGGGGGCCGGCAACGGCAGCACCATCGACATCGCGGCCGAGGGGGCGGAGGCCGAGGCCGCCGTGGCCGGGCTGGTCGATCTGGTGGCGCGGAAATTCGACGAGGACAGCTGACTGCGTCGCCGTGGCGATGGCCAAGCGCCCGGGTCGGACTACAGTTCGCGTGGTGACCCGTTCCGCCGGGTCTCTGACAAGGGAAGCCGATGACCCAGCCCGCCGTTGATGCGCCCCAGACCGATCATGCCGCGGGCGGTGTCCTGGGAGCCCGCCTGGGTCTCGGCCTGGGCCTCGTGGTGTTTGTCGTGATGCAGGTGCTCGGGCCGCCGACGGGTCTGGACGGCAAGGCCTGGCAGGTTCTGAGCCTGCTGGCCCTGATGATCATCTGGTGGGTGAGCGAGGCGATTCCGGTCGCGGCCACGGCCCTGCTGCCGCTCGGGCTTCTGCCCTTGATGGGTGTCGTCAAGCCGGTCGAGGCCGCCGCCCCCTATGCGGATCCGATCATCTTCCTGTTCGTCGGCGGGTTCATGATTGCCGTGGCGATCGAGCGGTCCGGGCTCCACCGGCGCATTGCCCTCGGGGTCCTGAGCCGGGTCGGATCAAGCCCGGCGGCGATCGTCGGCGGCTTCATGCTGGCCACCACACTGCTGTCGATGTGGATCTCCAATACGGCCACGGCCCTGATGATGACCCCGATTGCGGTGGCGGTCTGTGTCGCTGCAACCGGCCCCGGGCCGGACCGGCGCAAGCTCATGGCTGCCTGTGTCCTGGGAGTCGCCTATTGCGCCTCGATCGGCGGTCTCGGCACGCCGGTGGGGTCGCCGACCAATCTCATCGGGATGCGGTGGCTGGAAGCCAATGGCGTCGGTCTGAGCTTTCCGCAGTGGATGATGATGGGGGTCTCGGCCATCCTGGTGCTGGTCCCGGTGGCCTGGCTGCTGCTGACCCGGGTCTTCTATCGCCTGCCGCGCCATCTGGGCGATGCCGACGCCCATGAGGTCATCCGGGCGCAAGCCCGCAGCCTGGGGCCGATGCGGACCGCCGAAATGCGCCTGGTGATCATTTTCCTGGCGGTCGCCCTGGCCTGGATGTTCCGCGAGCCCCTGGCAAAACTGCCGGGATTGTCCGGCCTGACCGACATGGTGATTGCCATCATCGGGGCCTGCCTGCTGTTCATTGTGCCCGCCGGAAAACCCGAAAAGCCGGGCGAGGCCCTGCTGGACTGGGCCTCTGCCGAGCGCATTCCCTGGGGGATCGCCATTCTGTTCGGCGGCGGTCTGTCGATGGCGGCGGCCATGGAGGCCACGGGTGTGACGCTCTACATCGGCAGCCAGATCCAGGGGATCGGCGGCCTGCCCCTCGTCGCCATCATCCTCGTCATCGTGGCTGCGACCGTGTTTGCCTCGGAGCTCGCCTCCAACGTCGCAACCCTGACGGCGATGCTGCCGGTCCTGTCCGCGATCGTCACCGCCACGGGGGCAGACCCCCTGATCGTCGGCGTGTCGGCGACCTTTGCGGCCAGCCTCGGCTTCATGCTGCCCATCGCCACAGCGGCCAATGCCATCGCCTATGCCACCGGCGCGCCCAGACAGGCCGAAATGCTGCGGATCGGATTCCTGCTGAACGTGCTGGGCATTCTGGTGATTGCCACGGTCGTGGCCCTCATCGGGCCCCGGCTGGTGGGGGCGGCGGCGTAGGGGCGGTCAACGGCGGTGTCGTCGCGGCTCCGATGTGGGCGACGCCGCGGCGCGCAGCGATCTCCACCTGTCGGGCCCGTTCCAGATAGCGGGCCCGGTCCTCTTCGGTCCGGCTGTCGGCGCAGCGGTCGCAGGCGATCCCCTCGATGTAACGGGGCGAGGCCCGGCCTTCGGGACTGACCGGCATGCGGCAACCGCGACAGAGGCTGTGGGTCCCCTCGCTGAGGCCATGGCCGACGGCGACCCGTTCGTCGAAGACGAAACACTCGCCCTGCCACAGGCTGTCGGACGGCGGCGTCGTCTCGAGGTAGCGCAGGATGCCGCCCTCCAGATGGAAGACATCCCGGACGCCCTCGGCCTTGAGGAAGGCGGTCGCCTTTTCGCAGCGGATGCCGCCGGTGCAGTACATGGCCACCTTCGGCGGTTTGGGTCCCGCCAGCAGGGCCCGGCCCTCGGCACGGAACCAGTCGGGAAAGTCACGAAAGGCCCGGGTATTGGGCTGGACCGCCCCCTCGAAGGCCCCGACGGCGGCCTCATAGTCGTTGCGGGTGTCGATCACCACCACGTCCGGCTGCTGGATCAGGGCGTTCCAGTCGGCCGGCGCGACATAGGTCCCGGCGTTGGTGGCGGGGTCCAGGTCGGGCTGTCCCATGGTCACGATCTCGGGCTTGATCCGGACCTTCAGGCGATGGAACGGCAGTGTGGCGGCCCCGGCGAATTTGACGTCGAGAGCGGCGAAGCCGGGAAGGGCGCGGATGCCGTCCAGCACACGTTCGACGGCGGCTTCGGGTCCGGCGATGGTGCCGTTCAGCCCCTCACGGGCGACCAGCAGGGTGCCGCGCACCTCGGGGCGGCACAGGGCGTCGAGGCGAGCCCGCACGGCCTCGCAGTCGGCGATGGTCGCGAACCGGTAGAGGGCGGCGACGCGGACGGGTCCGGGGGCAGGGGTCACCCCTCGCCCCACATGCGGAGCAGGTTGCCGATCGTCTTGTCCAGGATCAGCGACGCGGCGTCATCCGAACCGTCCCTGAGTCCTTCCAGGTCATGGAGGATGTCTCTCTGGTCGGGGCGTCTCACCAGGCTCTGGATCCAGCCGACGCAGGCCAGCCGGACCCCGGCGGTGACCGGTGTGACCTGGTGAAGCAGGCCGGTGGGATAGAAGACCGCACTGCCGGCCGCCAGCCTGAACGCCCGGTCACCGGACGGGTCGGGGATCAGCAGGGCGCCGCCACTGTAGGTGTCGGGGTCCGAGAGGAAGAGTGTGAAGCTGACATCGGTCCTGAGGGGCCAGCCGTGTTCATCGACCATGGCCGCATTGTCGGCGTGCAGTCCGTAGTGCTGACCGGTGCCGTAACGGGAGAACAGCAGGTTTGACCATCGGACCGGGCGCACCATCCGCCGGACCCGCGCATTGCTGTCGAGGGCGAGGCGCACACGATCTCCCAGGGCGGCCACGCCGGCATCATCCCCGCGCGCCTGCATGTTCTGCTTGACCTTCCGGGCGGCCGAACCGGCCGTCAGGGCACCGTCCTGGAAGGGGGCCTGGCCCAGGGCCTCGCCGATGGCGAGCGCCTGCTCCCGGCCCAGCACGTCCTCGATGATGATCAACTGAAACTCCCAAGCCATCATGCCGGCGGCCATAGTCTGCCGACCGTTTGAGCGATTGTCGCGGACCTTGCCACGGGGGCGGTTCATCACCATCATCATCTGGCGAACCGGGCCCCTCTGACTGCGACCGCTTGTCCGGCGTTTGCGGTGATGTCGGACGCGCCGCGTTTCAAACGTGAGGCCCGAAACCCTGTGGTTTCGCGCCTCCCCATCTGACGGGATTGCCCTGATGCCCCTGCTTCTCTGCCCCAACGACAA
Source organism: Caulobacteraceae bacterium (assembly GCA_019746095.1). GTDB lineage: Bacteria > Pseudomonadota > Alphaproteobacteria > Caulobacterales > Caulobacteraceae > Brevundimonas. Next base: position 418 of record JAIESL010000026.1, on the reverse strand, counting down.
CAGCTCCATGCAGACCGTGGAGCGCTCGGGCGTTCAGTTCGACATGTGCCCCACCTGCCGCGGCGTCTGGCTGGATCGCGGCGAGCTGGAAAATCTGATGGCGGCGGGCTCCCAGCCTTCTGCCCCTCCGCCCGCCGCCGCACCCTATGCGCCCGCACCGCCGCCGCCGCAGAACTGGGGCCGGGGCCATGGCGAATATGGCGAACGGGGCGAGCGCGGAGAGCACGGCGAATATGGCCGGGGCTACGGCAAGAAGCGCGGGTCCATCTTCGACATCTTCGACTGAGGCCGCAGCCCGGTCCGCTCGCCCGGAGGCGGGGTCTGATTCACTCAAGACCCACCCGCCTGGTGGAGCCGAGGGGAGTCGAACCCCTGACCTCGTCATTGCGAACGACGCGCTCTACCAACTGAGCTACGG
>JAIESL010000041.1 GCA_019746095.1 Caulobacteraceae bacterium | reverse complement strand
GAGTGTCCTGGTCGTCATGGCGGTGGCGGTATTCTTGATGTTGCGACGGCCCGCCGAGGTCGCGGTTCGGGAGGTCAGGCCCGAGACGGTCGAGCAGGCGCTGTCGGTGGTCGGCCGTGCCCGCCCGACGCAGCTCGTACAGGTTTCATCGCCCAACTCCGGCCAGGTCATCCGCCTCTTTCACGACGACGGCGACCGGGTTGCGGCAGGCGACCCGCTGGCGGTCATCCTGGCGACGGTGGAACAGGCGCAGACCGAGGTCGACGTAGCGCGAGCGGGTGCCGCAAGGGCCGCGGCGACGGAGGCGCGGCTCAACTATCAGCGGACCCGGACCCTGTATGAGCGGGGCTTTGCCGCAAGGGCGGCGCTCGACGCGGCGCGCGCAGCCCTGGACACGGCAGAAGCCAATGTCGCGGCGGCTTCCGCCTCCGTGCGGGCGTCGGCGGAGCGGGCGCGGGAGTTCACCATCCGCGCGCCGATGGCTGGGGTGGTACTGGTTCGTCCGATCGACAATGGTCAGGTCGTTGCGGCGGGGGAGCCCCTATTCGAGCTGGGGTCCGCGACCGGCATCGAGATCCGGGCCGAGGTCGAGGAGGCCTATGCCGACACGCTCAGGCCCGGCCAGACGGCCCGGGCCGCGCTGTCCGGGTCGAGCGTCGTGTTTCCGGCGCGGGTGACCGAGGTTTCGCCGAGGGTCAATTCCAGCACCGGCGGGCGGACCGTCCGGCTCGCGGCAGAGGGGGCACAGGGCCTGTCCCCCGGTCGTTCGGTGGACGTGACCATCGTCGTGGATCGTCGGCAGGGAGCTGTGGTCGTGCCGCGCAGCGCCGTTCTGGACGCGACCGCCGCTCCCCGGGTCTATGTGGTGGACGTGGACGACATCGTCCGGGCCCGGCCGATCACCGTCATGCGCTGGCCCTCGGTCAATGCCATGGTCGAGAGTGGGCTCCGGGCCGGAGACCGGCTCGTGCTGGAGCCTGGCTCGACCAGCCCCGGCGCGCGTGTCCGCCCCGTACCACCGACGTCGGGCCGCTGACGCCGTGTTCGCCCTGAAGGTCGCGCGCCGGTATCTGCTTTCCAACCCCTCGCAGACCCTGCTGCTGATTGCGGGTGTCGCCCTCGGGGTGACGGTCTTCGTCTTCATCACCGCCCTGATCGCGGGCCTGGCCGTGCGTCTGACCGAACAGGTGACGGGCAACAGCGCCCACGTCAGCCTCGAGCCGCCGACCCGTGTCGCCCGGGTGTTGGTGGGACCGGATCTGCCGGTTGAGTCCGTGGCCCTGGTGTCGACCTTCCAGCGTGAACAGATCCGCGACTGGCCGATGGTGGTTGACCTTCTGCGCGCCAATCCCGCCGTATCCGCCATCAGCGCCCAGATTTCCGGCAGCGCCTTTCTGGTCAAGAGTGAAGCCGTCGCGCCCGTGGCTGTCGTCGGCGTCGAGCCACAGGGGATCGATGCCATCTCTGAAATCACGCCGAACATCATCGACGGCGACGGGAATCTCGGGGCGGACGGGCTGTTGATCGGCGTCCGTATGGCCGAGGAACTGGGATTGAGCGCCGGCCAGTCCATCCTGCTGCGAACCGAACGGGGCGTGGAACGACAGCTGACCGTAAGGGGTGTGTTCCGCACGGGCCTGCAGAGTCTGGACGAGCGCGTCGCCTTCCTGTCGCTGCAGACGGCGCGGCCCCTTTTCCTGCTGCCGGAGGGGGTGACCAATATCGAGGTCAAGCTGAACGACCCGGACGATGCCCGCGCCACGGCCCGCTTCCTCGGTGAGGCTACAGGGCTGCGGGCCACGCCCTGGCAGGAAAAGAACCTGAGTCTCGAGGATGCCCTGCAGGCCCAGGCCCAGACCGGCACGCTGATCCAGGTCTTCTCCCTGATCTCGATCATCATCGGTGTCGCCAGCGCCCTTGTTCTGTCGGCCTACAGGCGGCGCAGCGAGGTCGGGATCATGCGCGCCTTCGGCGTGCCGGGCGGCTTCATCATGTGGGTCTTCCTGCTGCAGGGTCTGCTGATCGGTCTGGTCGGTGCCCTGATCGGCTGCGCCGGCGGATACGGCCTGTGTGTCTGGCTGGAGGGGATCACCAAGGCCGACGGCACGTCTGCCCTGCCGATTGCCCCTGCACAGGGAGGCTATGTCGCCGCCCTGATCCTGACCACCCTGGGTGCCGTGATCGCCTCGATCCTGCCCGCCCGATCAGCCTCGAAGACCGATCCGCTTGAGGCCATCCAGCAATGACGAGGGTGCTGGAAGCGCAGGGGATCGAAAAGGTCTTTCACAACGGCGACGAGGAAACACGGGTGCTGAAGGGCATCGACCTGACGCTGGAGAGCGGAGAACTGGCGGCCATGGTGGGGGCGTCGGGCTCGGGCAAGTCGACCCTGCTGTCGATCATCGGTCTGCTGCTGCGCCCGACCGCAGGAAGCCTGACCATCAGTGGCGAGCGGGTGGATGGGCTGTCGGAGCGGATGCGGGCGCGGTTCCGTAACCGCCGGCTGGGCTTTGTCTTCCAGTTCCATCACCTGCTGCCGGACTTTACGGCGATGGAGAATGTCGCCTTTCCGGCGGCAGCACCGGCCGGGGGCATATCCCGCGAGATGCGCGACCGCGCGCGCGATCTGCTGACGCGGGTGGGACTGGAGGACCGGATCGATTTTCCCGCGGCCCGGCTCTCGGGTGGCCAGAAACAGCGGGTGGCGATCGCGCGCGCCCTGATGAACCGGCCGGACCTGATCATCGCCGACGAGCCGACCGGAAATCTGGATCGGGAATCCGCGGATCGTGTGCTGGCCCTGATGCGCGAAGTGAACCGGGAAGACGGGGCAACCTTCCTGATCTGCACGCACGATGAAGGCGTGGCCGCGCGGTGCAGCCGGCGGCTGATCCTGAGCGACGGGCAACTGACGTCCAATACCAGCGGGGCAGAGGCGACACCGTCGCTGGCCTAGGCTGTGGCCTGAGTTGCGACATCCGGGGTGTCCGCCCGGGCACCGCGACATCCTGTCCCGTAACCCGGAGGCGATTGCGACCGTATCTGTGGCCGATGGTGCACCCGGCATCGTTGGCCTATGAGTTCCGGATGCGACGTCTCCTCGCCCCGTTCGCCCTGCTGGTCCTCGGCGCGTGCACTGCCTCGCCGCCCCCCGAGCGCGTCCTGCCGCCCAATGCCGTGACGGCGACCTTTGCAGCGGGCTGTTTCTGGTGCGTGGAAGAGGCGTTCGAAAAGGCACCGGGCGTGGTCGACGCCGTGTCCGGCTACACCGGCGGCAGCACGGACAATCCGACCTATGAGGCCGTCACCGCGGGCGGCACCGGTCACTATGAGGCGGTCCGGGTCACCTATGACCCCACCCGGATCACCTATGCGCAGTTGCTGGATGTGTACTGGAAGAATGTCGATCCGTTCGATCCGACCGGGCAGTTCTGCGACAAGGGGTCGTCCTATCGCGCCGCCGTCTTCCCCGCGACGCCCGAAGAGGCCGAGGCGGCCGCGATGTCCGGTCGGGCCGTGGCTGAGCGGTTCGGTCGGCCGGTCGCCGTCGGGATACTGCCGGCCACGACCTTCTTCGAGGCGGAAACCTATCATCAGGACTACTATCTCAAGAACCCGCAGGCCTATCGCTTCTACAAATGGCGCTGCGGCCGGGCCCAGCGGCTCGAAGAGCTGTGGGGATCAGGGGCGCAGGGCGAGACGCAGTGATGCCGGCCCCGGGGATACGACTTTCACGGCGTGACCTGGTTGTCGGCGGTTTGGTGAGCGTCGTCGCCGGGCCGGCTGCGGCCCGGGACGTGGCCGGCTTCGCCGCCAATCGCTCCGGCTCTGGTACGGTCAACCATGCGGCCTTCGATGCCTTGCTGGCCCGCCGGGCGCGCAACTCGCGCGACGGGATCGTGCGGGTCGACTATGCAGGCTGGAAGGCGTCAGGGGCCGACCGCACCGCTCTGACGGCCTATATCGCGGCCCTGTCGCGGGTGAGTCCCCTGGGCCTGACCCGCCCCGAACAGTTTGCCTTCTGGGCCAATCTCTACAACGCCGTGACTCTTGATGTGGTCCTTGACGCCTATCCGGTCCGCTCCATCCGGGACATTCGCTCCGGCCTGCTGCCCGGACCATGGCGGCGCAGGCTGGTGACCATCGGCGGGGTCGCGCTGACGCTGGACGATATCGAGCACAACATCCTGAGGCAGGGCTGGGTCGAGCCGCGCGTTCACTACGCCGTCAATTGCGCCTCGATCGGCTGTCCGAACCTGCCACTGCGGGCGTTCCGTGGTGCCACCCTGGGGCCGGCCCTGGAGGCGGCGGCGAGGGCCTTCATCAACACGTCCCGGGCCGTCCGGTTCGAGGACGACGAACTGGTCGTGTCCTCGATCTACAAATGGTATGCGGCGGACTTCGGAGGCTCCGACCTCCGCATCATCGCCCATCTTGCCCGTTATGCCGACGAACCGCTCAGGTCCCGGCTTCAGGCCACGACGCGGATCAGCCGCGATACCTATGACTGGTCGCTCAATGCGACGCGGAGAGACTGAACGGTGGCCGGTATAAAACGCTTCGTCCCCCTGATGATCCTGATCGCGGTGGTGATCGCGATCTTTGCCAGCGGCGTCGGCCGGTATCTGAACCTGGAAGCCCTCCAGACCCATGAGGCCGCGCTTCGCGGCTTCGTGGACGCCAATCTGGCGCTGGCCCTGCTGGCCTTCATCACCGTCTATGCCCTGGCGACGGCAGTCAGCTTTCCGGGCGCGGTCGTTCTGACGCTTGCGGGCGGCTATCTGTTCGGTACCTGGACCGGGGGTGCAGCGACGGTCATCGGGGCCACGATCGGTGCGATCATGGTCTTCTATGTCGTCCAGACCTCGCTGGGGGCCGCCCTGCGAGCCAAGGCCGAGGCGGATGGGGGCACGCTGAAGAAGGTCATCGACGGCGTCGGGCAGGGGGCGTTCGGCTATATCCTGACGCTGCGTCTGATCCCGCTGGCCCCGTTCTGGCTGGTCAATGTGGCCGCCGCCCTGGCCCATGTCCCGCTGCGGGCCTATGCCCTGGCGACCTTCATCGGGATCATGCCGGCGACCTTCATCTACAGTGGCATCGGTTCAGGGATCGGGGCGCTCGTGGAGCGGGGCGAGACCCCGGACCTCGGCGTGATCTTCGAGCCCCGGGTGCTGCTGCCGTTGGTCGCCCTCGGCCTGCTGTCGCTGGTCACGACCCTCTACCAGCGCCGCCGGAGGCAGGGGCTTTGACCAGAACCCTGAAGGTCGATCTGGTCGTCATCGGTGCCGGTTCGGGCGGTCTGTCGGTTGCCGCCGGGGCGGCCCAGCTGGGCCTCAAGGTCGTCCTGTTCGAGAAGGGCGAAATGGGGGGCGACTGCCTGAACTACGGCTGCGTCCCGTCCAAGGCCCTCATCGCCGCCGCTGACAAGGCGCATCAGGCGCGCTCGGCCGGGCTGGGTATCGGGGCCTCGGCACCGGACATCGACTTCGCCGCCGTCATGGCCCACGTCCATCAGACCATCGCCGCCATTGCGCCCGTCGACAGCCAGGCGCGGTTCGAAGGCCTGGGCGTCCGGGTCATCCGCGCGGCGGCCCGCTTCGTCGACGACCGCACGGTGGTCGGCGGCGACCTTCGGGTGAAGGCGCGCAAGATCGTCATCGCCACGGGGTCCCGTGCGGCCATCCCGCCGATCCCCGGGCTCGAGACGGCACCCTATCTGACCAATGAAACCATCTTCGAACTGGCAGAGCGGCCGCGCCGGCTGATCGTGCTGGGGGGCGGCCCCATCGGGGTCGAACTGGGCCAGGCCTTTCGTCGCCTCGGCTCTGAGGTTGTCATCGTCGAGGCTGCCGACATCCTGGGCCGCGAGGATCCGGAGGCCGCCCGGGTGGTGCTGGCGCAACTCCGCGCGGACGGCGTCGAACTCCGCCCCGGAGCGAAGGCTGTGCGTGTCGAGACCGGAGCCGACGGCCCGGTGTTGATTGTCGCCGGCCCCGACGGAGAGGCGCGGATCGCCGGCTCGCACCTGCTGGTCGCGGTCGGCCGGATACCGTCCACGGGCGGACTCGATCTGGAAAAGGCGGGCATCGCGTTCGACCGGAAGGGGATCCAGACGGACAAGTCCCTGCGGTCGAGCAACAGGCGAGTCTATGCCGTCGGCGATGTGGCGGGCCGGGGCCAGTTCACCCATCTGGCCGGAGCTCATGCCTCGCTGTTCGTGCGCCGCGCCATCTTCGGCCTGCCGGTCGACGCTGATACCCTGGTCGTGCCGCGCGTCACCTATTGCGACCCGGAACTGGCCGCGATCGGTCTGTCGGAGACCGAGGCCCGCGCGACCCACGGCGCTGACGTCCGGGTCGAGACCTTTCCGTTTGACGAGAACGACCGGGCCCTGGCGGAGGGCGACGTCCGTGGCTTCGGCAAACTGGTCACGACGCGGAAGGGCAAGGTTCTGGGCGTCACCCTGGTCGGGCGACATGCGGGCGATCACATCCACCTCTGGTCCCTGGCGCTGGCGTCGAAACTGAAGCTCACTGCCCTGACCGGCATGATCGCCCCCTATCCAACACGGGGCGAGATCGGCAAGCGGCTGGCCGGAAAATGGTACACGCCGGCGCTGTTCTCGGATCGCACCCGGATGCTGGTGGCACTGCTCAAACGGCTGGCCTGAGCCGTCAGGGGCGGCTGCGCTTCACGAAGCCGAGGTCCAGGTGGCGCTTGAGTCTGAGCGCCGGACGGCCCGCCCCCCACAGGGATCCGCGCATCGCCAGACCCGTACCGTCGGCCAGGTCGAGGATCGACAGCCAATGCGCCTGCGGGCGGTAGTGTGCCAGCGGTTCGCCCCTCGCCGTCGCGCAAAAATTGTCGATCAGAACGCCCGCTGCCCGGACTCCGAACACCCCGGCGAACGGCCGCGGATAGCCCTCGATCGCCGCGCAGTCTCCGGTGGCAAAGACCACCGGATCGCCGAGGCTCTGCAGGTTCGGGGTGACCCGCAGTCGACCCAGCGGATCGAGCGGAAGGCCGAAGGTCGTCGCCAGGGGCGGGGCCCGCAGACCGGTGGCGACGACCAGGTGGTCACAGGCGAGCACGCGACCGTCGTCGAGGCGAACCTCGCCCTCGGCGTGATCGAGCACGGAGGCCCGGACCCGGCGGAGGCCGCGGCGTTCCAGCGAACGGACCAGATGCCGTGCGGCCCCGGCGGGTGCCCAGTCCGCTTCGGCATCCGGGCCGATCAGGATGACGTCGGGCTGTCGCCCCAGGCGCTCGTTCAGGCCGATCAGGCTGGCGGCGATCTCAAAGGCGGTCGGGCCGTCCCCGACGATGACGAGCGCCGGTCGACGATCCGTTGCCAGGTCGATCTCGACGGCCCCGTGCAGATCGAAAAGATTGGTCAGCGGCTTCACCGGCCAGACGGCCGGGTGCGTCCCGGTCAGCTCCCCGACCGTGCTGCCGATGTTGAACGAGACGAGATCGCTGGCCACCGTCGTTCCGTCCGACAGGGTCAGCGTCCGGGTCGCCGGATCCAGGTTCGTGACCAGGCCGGCCCGATGCTCAACTCCATGCGCCCGCGCAAGGGCTGCAATATCGATGCTGGCATCGCCTCGGGGTATTGCGCCGGCCAGAACCGCACCAGCCAGTCCTGAATAGTCAAAGGTCGCCGGCGCGATCAACACGGGATCGAGCCCGGCTTTCCTCAGTCGTGCCGCCCGGGCGATGACCGCAAGATGGGCATGACCGGCACCGACGAGGGCGAGCCTCACGCGGTCACGCCCGGACGTTCAGATGGGTCACCGATCGCTCCGATCCGACAGGGCCGCCAACCCGGGACCATGCCGCAGACCGCCTGCCGCTACAGCCGCTTTTTCACCCCGGCGAGGTACGCCTCGATCCGGGCGGCATTGGCGCCGAGATCGCTGAGGCCGACGCGTGAGGTCGAGCGTACGTCGATGACGGAACCGCCTGCCTCGGCCCGAACCCGGACCGCGACGTCATCCTTGAACCCGAACCAGAAGGTCGTGGCCGTCGCGCTCAGGGTTCCGGCCGCCGCGTCCTCCGTGACGATCTCCCAGCCTTGCGCCCTGGCTTCGGCCAGGGCGGCGGCGAAGGCCGCGTCCGGTGCCGACGGCGTGGTCAGGGGCTGGACCGCCGGATAGGCTTCTGCGGCGATGGCCCCCAGTGAACGGTCTCCCAGCTCGGCAAAGCGCCCACCCTGGTATTTCGGCAAGGTCGAGATCGGGACCGTCAGGCTGACGACCGGATTGGTGTCGGGGCTTTGCGCGCGCCGCGACAGCAGGGCCGGCGAGAAGGCCGGCGGGTCGCCGGGCCGGGTGGAAATGTCATGGATCGGCGGGATATCCTCCGACTGGCCCCGGACCCATGCCAGATAGCCGAGCCCCAGCGCCGGAATCAGAAGGGCGATCGCCGCCGACCGCCAGCCGTTTCGAGGTGCCTTGAACAGGGTGAGCAGCAGGCTAAGCGCAGCGAGGACCGCCACGGCGATCAGCAGCCTCGGTCCCCATTGGACGATCAGCGTCCCAAGGCTCATCCGCCAGTCGAATAGACCGAACCGCGCGCCCAGCGCCGCGCCCGCGAAATAGACCGGCAGCAACAGCGCCAGGATCAGAATGCCTTTGGCCAGTTTCGATCGCATCTTGGTCTCCCGAACCGTCTGCACCATTCCTCTCACGGGGGCGGGCCGGACGCCAGCCCGCAACGCCTGCTAGCGACGAAACCGCATGCCCGGCTTCAGCCTGAGTTACGGGTCGCTGCTTGCTCTTGCCGAATACGCCCTTCAAATATCGGAACAATGACCCTGTCCCTCGCTTCCCCTTTCCTCACCGATCGTCCGCGCACCCGATCGCCCGGCAAATTCGTCGATCCGGCCCAGACAGTGGACGGGTCGCCGCGCGCAGGCGTCACGCTGGAGCGGCTGGAGACGCTGTGGTTCAATACCGGCACCCTGTGCAACATTGCCTGCGCCAACTGTTATATCGACAGCTCGCCGACCAATGACGCCCTGGCCTATCTGACGCGGGCGGACGCGCAGTCCTATCTGGACGAGATCGCGACGCTGGACCTGCCGACGGCCGAGATCGGGTTCACCGGCGGCGAGCCCTTCATGAACCCCGACATCCTGCCGATGATCGAGGATGCGCTCGGGGCCGGGCGTCGGGTGCTGGTCCTGACCAATGCCATGCGACCGATGATGCGCTGGGGCGAGCGGCTGGCACCGCTGGCGACCCTTGCAGGCGATCGCCTGACCTTCCGGGTCAGCCTCGATCACCATACGCGCGAGGTTCACGACGCCGAACGCGGGCAGGGGTCCTGGGACCGGGCCTGGGAAGGGCTGCGCTGGCTGCGCGACCATGGCTTCCGCCTCGCAGTCGCCGGTCGCCGGCTGGCGCATGAGGACGAGGCCTCGGCCCGCAGCGCCTTCTCTGCCCTGTTCGCGGCTGAGCGGCTGGACATCGACGCTTTCAACCCGGGCAGGCTGGTCCTGTTTCCCGAGATGGAGCCCGCCGCCGATGTGCCCGAGATCACCGAGGCCTGCTGGGGCATTCTGCACCGCACGCCGTCGGAGATGATGTGCGCCAGCAGCCGGATGGTCGTTCGTCGTCGGGGAGCCGAGGCTCCGGTCGTCGTCGCCTGCACCCTGATCCCCTACGAACCGGGTTTTGAGATGGGACGGAGCCTGGCCGAGGCTTCGGGACGGGTCGCGCTGAACCACCCCTTCTGCGCGCAGTTCTGCGTCCTCGGCGGGGCCAGCTGCAGCGCGTGACCGGCTTCGACGGGCTTGATGTCATTATCCCCACGCTGAACGCCGCAGCGACGCTTCCGGCCACCCTGGCCACGGTTCCGCCCGGCGCAGCGGTGATCGTCAGCGACGGGGGATCCACGGATGACACGCTCCGGGTGGCGCGTTCCGACCGGTGCCGGATTGTCGAAGGCCCGCGCGGACGGGGCCGGCAACTGGCCGCCGGTGCCGATGCCTCCACCCGGCCCTGGCGGCTGTTCCTGCATGCCGACACCCTCATCTCGCCTCAAGGCTGGAGCGCCATTGCCCGGCACATGGCATCCGCCGGAGGCGAACAGGCTGCCGGCACCTTGCGTCTGGCGGTCGATGATCCGGCCTGGCAGGCGCGTGTGGTCGAACGGGGTGTGGCCTGGCGCGTGCGGTGGTTCGGTCTGGCCTATGGAGACCAGGGGCTGTTGATTCATCGCGACCTGTATGCGGCGATCGGCGGCTATACGGACCTGCCGCTGATGGAGGATGTCGAGATCATGCGGCGGCTGGGCCGGGCCCGTCACCGGGTGCTGCAGGGCGAGGCCCGCACCTCGGCGGTCCGCTGGCGACGGCGGGGCTGGATCGGCCAGACCATGCTGAACCTGACCTGTGTCAGCCTGTACCGCCTCGGCGTGCCCGTCG
>JAIESL010000047.1 GCA_019746095.1 Caulobacteraceae bacterium | reverse complement strand
GGCCGAGGCCGCCGCCCGCGCCGCCCAGACCCTCGCCGGAGTGGCCGGCGTGGCCGAGGCCGAGGCCATGGACCGCGAGACCGCCGAGGCCCTGCTGCGGCCCTGGGTCGGAGACGCCGTCCTGCCTGACCTGCCCATTCCCTATCTCGTGACCGTGCGGCTCAATCCGGACGCCCCGGCCAGCGCCGTGACCCTCGGCCGGGCCATGGCCGAGGCCGGGCTGGACGCCTCGGTCGATGATCACAGCCTGTGGCGTGGCGAGGTCGAGCGGTCGGCCGGGCTGATCACCGTCCTGGCCGCCATTGCCTTTCTGATGACCGCCGGGGCCGCCGCCGCCGCCGTGGCCTATGCCACACGGGCCGGGATGGCGGCACAGGCCGGGGTGATCGACACCATCAGTCTCAACGGGGCTTCGGACGGCACCGTCGCCGGCCTGTTCCAGGTCCGCTACGGCCTGCTGGCCGCGGGAGCCGGGGCCGTCGGTGCCTTGGTCGCCATGGGACTGGTGGCGGCCCTGCGCTTCCTCGGCGGAGCCGAGGGTGTAACCCCCGCCCTGCCCCTGGCCTGGAGCGACCTGCTGATCCTCTCGCCATGTCCGCTGCTCGCGGCTACGGTAGCGCTTGCGGCCGCGCGATTCACCGCGCTGGCGCGGCTGAAACGGGGTCACTAGGTTCGGGGCATGAAGTTTCTGACCTTCATCGCCACTCTGGTGCTGATCTGGCTGATCGGCCTGTTCGCCTTCGCCGGGCGTGTGCGCGATTTCACGCCTGCGCCAGAGCCCGCCCGCGCCGACGCCATCGTGGCCCTGACCGGTCCGTCGGCCGAACGGGTCAATGCCGCCATCCGTCTGCTGGAGCAGGACAAGGGCAAGCGGGTGCTGATCTCGGGCGTCAACCGCGAGGTCCGCCGCCAGGAGCTGCGCGCCCTGACCCCCGGCTCCAACCGCCTGTTCAACTGCTGTGTCGATCTTGGTTTCGAGGCCGAGGACACCATCGGCAATGCCCAGGAGATCGCCGCCTGGGCCGAGGCCAAGGACTATGACAGCCTGATCGTGGTGACCTCGGACTATCATATGCCCCGCGCCCTGACCGAGATCCGCGCCGCGGCCCCGGGGATCGCGCTTACCCCCTATGCCGTCGAAACACCCTCGCTGGACAATTCCCGCTGGTGGAAGGCCGCCGTCACAGCCCGGCGGATGACCCTGGAGTATATGAAATACCTCGCCGCCCTGGCCCGCGCCATGGTCGGCAGCATCGATCGTCCGACCACGGACGAACCTGTGGCAGAGAAGGCCGCCTGACGTGACATGGCTCCGTTCGCTGGCCTTTGTGGCCTGGCTCTATCTGTCAATGGTGCTGTTTTCGGTCGGTCTGTCACCGGCCCTGCTGATGCCCTACCGCCAGGCCATGTGGGTGATCCGCAACTGGTCGAAATTCACCCTGTTCGGCCTGCGCTGGATCGCCGGGGTCAAGGTCGAGTTCCGGGGCGTCGAGCACATGCCGGTCGGGGCCTGCCTGATCGCCGGCAAACACCAGTCGATGCTCGACGTCATCGCGCCCTTCGCGGTCCTGCCTGACAACTGTTTCATCATGAAGAAGGAGCTGGCCCCCCTGCCCTTCTTCGGCTGGTTCGCGGTCAAGACGAAGATGATCGCCGTTGACCGCTCGGCCCATTCCAAGGCGCTGAAGGACATGGTCCGGCAGGCGCGCCTGCGCTTCGCTGAAGGCCGCCAGATGCTGATCTTCCCTGAAGGCACCCGCGCCCCGGTCGGCGCCCCGCCCGACTACAAGCCCGGCATCGCCGCCCTCTACCGCGACCTCGACTGCCCCTGCACCCCGATGGCCACCAACTCCGGCGTCCACTGGCCGGCGCACGGCTTCCGTCGGTATCCGGGGACGGTGGTCTATGAATTCCTGCCGGCGATCCCGGCGGGGCTGAAGCGGGACGCGTTCATGGCGACGCTGGAGGAACGGCTCGAGGGGGCGTCGGAAGCGTTGTTGTCGCCGCCGACCCCTCAGCTTCTATGAGTCCGGCCACGAGGGGCCGGCTGCGCCTCGCGATGAAGAGCTTCGCCATCAGTCTGGGTTTCCTCATTGTAGTCAGCGTCGGCGGAAACTGCCTGGCCTCATTGTATCGCCGTTCTCACCTGCCCGGCTTGGAAGAACTGACGGTCCCTACCTTGATCGCATTGCTCGGTGCCATCGCCATTACGGTCGTTGAGCAGATCCCGCTCTGGCGAGACCGAATTCCTCAACGGCGGCGATAGGATCCAGACGTCGGCCCCCTAACCCCCGAAATCGTCCCGGAACCGCTCGATCTGGTGCATCCGCTCGTGCAGGACCGTGACGATGCCGATGTCGCCGTTCGACAGGCGCCGCCAATAGACGAGATGTTTTTCGTACCGGAAGACATAGCCATCCACCCCAAACTCGGCGGGGATGGGCCGGGAGGTCACACCGTGGGTCTCGATGCGCGCGAAGGCGTCGAACAGGCCGCCGATATAGCGATCCGCTTGCGCCTCGCCCCACCGTTCACGCGTGTAGCGGTAAATGTCGTCGAGACGGTGCGACGCCGCCTGTTGGACGCGGACGGCCATGCAATCAGGCCCGGTTGCGGGCGATGACTTCGGCCGCGGTCAGGGTGACATAGGACTCCTCCGGCGCGGCGAAGGCCTGGGTCAGTTCGGCTTTCAGGCGGTCGAAGGCCTCCTGCTCCCTGCGTTCCTTGTCTCGACGGATCAGGTCGCGGACATACTCGCTGATGTTCTCATAGGCTCCGTTTTCATCGACGTTCGAGGCCACGAACTCGCTCAGCGCGCCGCTGAGGCGAACGGTCATTGTGGTGGTGCGGGACATGTTGGCCTCCATTTTGTCTTCAGGGTACGTAATATTGAAGACAGCGCAAGGCTACCGCAGCGTCTCCCACGCCAGCGCATGCACCCGATCCCGTCCCAGGGCCGCAGCCATAGGCGGTTCTGCGAACAGGCCCGCGATCGCCGGGTCCCGCACATCCAGCCCGCCGGTAAATGCCCCGAAGGCCGGCAGCACCGCCCGCCGTCCATCCGTCACGAAACACGGCCGCCGCACCCCCCGCCCATGCGCCGCCACCCGCGCCGCCGGGTGCAGGTGCCCCGCGATCTCGCCCGGCTGCACGCCCGGCTGCGGCTCGTGGATCAGGCGTAGCGAGCCCAGCGCCATGGTCTCGACCACCTCACCGACAAGGTCATCCATGGCCCCGGCCAGCGCCGCGATGTCGTGGTTGCCCTCCAGCCAGATCCAGTCCCGGCCCGCCGCCAGCCGGTCCAGCCGCGCCCTGTCGTCCTTCGCCATCCGGCCGACCGAGGCCGCATCGTGGAAGCTGTCGCCCAGCAGCACCACCGCCGCCGGCTGCAGCGCCTCGATCTCGGCCTCCAGCCGGTCCAGGGTGGCGCGGCTGTCGTAGGGCGGCAGCATCTGGCCGCGGGCGGCGAAGGCCGAGCCCTTCTCCAGATGCAGGTCGGCGGCGATCAGGGTGCGGTGGTCCAGGACCCACAGGGCACCGGAACAGCGCAGCACACAGGCCTCGCCCTCGATCCGGACGCGCAGGCCGCCGCTCGGGCAGCGGGCGGGGGAGAGGAGGTTCTTCAGGGCCGCATTCATCGTCCTTCTCCCATTGGGAGAGGGGGCTGCAGGTGGTCCTTCACGCCATCACCTCGGCGATCAGGGTCTCCTCGTCGAAGCTGAAGGCCGAGGCGTCGAGGATCATCTCCGCCGCCTGCCCGCCGCCGACGCGCTCGCGCCCGATCTGGACCAGCACCGGCACGCAGAAGGGCGAGGGCCGCTCCAGCGGCACATGTCTGATCCGGCCCTGGATCCGCGTCAGCAACTGCCCCAGCCGCGCCACATCCAGCAGGCCCGCTGCGGCATCGGCGCGGGCGGTCTGCAGCAGCAGGTGGTCAGGCTGGTGGCGGCGCAGCACGTCGTAGATCAGGTCGGTCGAGAAGGTCACCTGCCGCCCCGTCTTCTCGGTTCCCGGCTGTCGCTTCTCGATCAGGCCGGAGATCAGGGCGCAGTTGCGGAAACTGCGCTTCATCATGAAGCTCTCGGCCAGCCAGCTTTCCAGATCGTCGCCCAGCATGTCGGGCTCGAACAGGGCGTCGAGGTCGATCCCGTCCATCGGCTTGATCGACCAGATGGCGAGCGAATAGTCGGTGCAGACAAAGCCCAGCGGCCCGACCCCCAGCCGGTCCAGCCGCCGCGTCAGCAGCATGCACAGGGTCGCATGCGCCAGCCCGCCCTCGAACGGATAGGCGATCAGATAATGCCGGGCGCCGCGCGCAAAGGTCTCGACCAGCAGGGTGCCGGCGTCGGGGATGACCGAGCGCGCCGCCTGCATCTCCAGCCATTCCTGCACGTCGGGCGGCAGGACGCGCCAGTGGTCGCGGTCCTGGATCATGGTCCGCACCCGGTCCGCCAGCGAGGTGGACATGGGAAATTTGTTGCCGCCCCAGGACGGGATCTTCGGGTCCTTGTCGATCGCCTGGGTGACCAGGGCGTCCATGCCGTTGATGCCCTGAAAAGCCCAGACCTGACCGGCGAAGACGAAGGTGTCGCCGGGCGACATCTGCTCGAAATAGTGTTCCTCGGCCTCACCGATCTTGCGCCCGCCGGTCAGTTGTCTCGAGGCCCCGCCGCGCCGGGAGGCAACACGGACATTCAGGGTCGCCGCCGCCACGATCGTCCCGACATTCATCCGATGGCGCTGGGCCGTCTGGGCGTTGCGGACAGCCCACCGGCCGTCACGCGTCCGCACGATCCGCGCGAACCGCTCATAGGTGCGCAGGGCATAGCCGCCGGTGGCGACCAGATCGACCACCGCCTCGAACTGTTCGTAAGACAAGGCGCGATAGGGGCCGCAGCCGACAACCTCCGTATACAGACCATCAAGCGAAAAGGGTTCGGAACAGGCGCAGCCCATGACGTGCTGGGCGAGCGTATCCAGCGTGCCCGTATGCACCGGCTCCCAGTCGAAGGCGTTCGCGGCCACGGCCTCGCGCGCCGCCTGGCATTCCAGCATTTCGAACCGGCTGGCCGGGACCATCAGGGCGCGCGACGGCTCGTCCAGCCGGTGGTTGGCCCGTCCGATCCGCTGCACCAGCCGTGACGATCCCTTGGGGGCCGCCATCTGGATCACCAGATCGACATCACCCCAGTCGATGCCGAGATCGAGTGTCGAGGTGCAGACCACGGCCCGCAGGTCCCCCCGCGCCATCGCCGCCTCGACCTTGCGCCTCTGCTCCGCCGCCAGCGAGCCGTGGTGCAGGGCAATCGGCAGGTCGTCCTCATTGATCGCCCACAGCGACTGGAAGACGAACTCGGCCTGCCAGCGGGTGTTGACGAAAATCAGCGTCATGCCGGAGCGCTTCAGCGCCTCATAGACCTCGGGGATGGCGTGCTGACCCGTGTGCCCCGCCCAGGGCACCCGGCCCTCGCTGACCAGCACATCGATCACCGGCGGGGCCCCCGGGTCGCCCCGGACGATGGTGACGGGGGATTCCAGGCCGGGCCTCAGCCACCCTGCAATCATCTCCGGATCGTCCACGGTGGCGCTCAGGGCCACCCGCCGCATGGCCGGCGCGAACTGTTGCAGCCGCCCCAGACCCAGCGACAGCAGATCGCCGCGCTTGCCGCTCCAGATCGCATGCACCTCGTCCAGCACGACGCATTTCAGATCGGCGAAATAGTCGCGCGCGCCGTCCCAGGCACAGAACAGGGCCAGTTGTTCGGGCGTGGTCAGCAGGATGTCCGGCGGATTGTCCCGCTGGCGCTGCTTCTTGGACTGTTTGGTATCGCCGGTGCGGCTCTCGACATGGATGTTCAACCCGATCTCGCGGATCGGCGTCATCAGATTGCGCTCGACGTCCGTGGTCAGGGCCTTCAGCGGCGACAGATAGAGGGTATGCACCCCCGACCCCGGCCCGAACGCCGGTCGCGGCCCCCGCTCGGCCAGTTCCACCAGCGACGGCAGAAACCCCGCCAGCGTCTTGCCGCCCCCGGTCGGTGCCACCAGCAGGGCGTGCGACCCGGCCCCGGCCGCCGCGATCATCTCCAGCTGATGCCGTCGCGGCGACCAGCCGCGCCGCGCGAACCAGTCGGCGAACAGGGGGGGAAGGGTGGTCACGATCGCGGCGACACCCCTTCGCAGACGCCGCCGGGGCCCCAACGGCCTCCCGCATCAAGGCAACTGTCCTGCGCCATGAAATCAGACGCCCAACACCCGGCGCAGAAGGCCAGCAGGAGACCGAAGGCAATCAACAGCGTGCACGGGCGACGATCCAAGGCCATGGTTGACGTGTAGTGCAGCGGCTTCGGTCTTGCCAGTGTTCCCGTTCCGTTTCCCTTCGAATGGCGCTATCGGTATCCCGTGTCCACCGACTCCCTCACCTCCGTCTCCGCCCTGACCGGCGACGAGCCCTGGCTGGCCCTTCCGCCGGCGCTGGCCATTCCGCCGGGCGCGGGGGCGATCTGCGACGGCGAGGGGGCGCGCCGGATCGGGCGCGGTGCGGCCGAGGGGGCCTTCACCACCGCCCCGATCATGGTCGCCCATGCCAGTCTGACCGCCCGCCGCCTGGGCATCGCTCCGCCGGCCCGGTCGGCCGAGATGCTGGACGTGCTGGAGCTGTTCGCCTTCGTCCGGCCCGCCCGCTTCTGCGCTCCCTCGCCCAGCGGCCTGGCCCTGGCCATGGGGATGAGCGAGCCGAAGGGGGCGGAGGCCCAGGCCGAGGCCCTGCAAAGGGGCGCCGACACCCTGCTGCGCGAACTGGCCGACCCCGCCTATCCCGACCGCGAGGCCGCCTTCACCCTGGCCGAAACCCTCGGCCGTGCCGGCTGGGCATGGGCCTGGCGGGTCACGGGGGCCTTGCAGCATCAGCCCGTCCGCGACCGCAACCATCGCGGCAGCGGGCTCGACGTCTGGTCGCGCCTGCCGGAATGGGAGGACGAGGCCCCGCGCGGCGAGGCGGGCTCGGCGCCGGTCGACAGCGAGAGTGCCCGCATTCGTCTGGAGAAGCTGCTCCAGGCCTCGGGCCTCGACGAGACCCGCCCGACCCAGTCCGACTATGCCGCCGAGGCCGCCTATGCCTTTTCGCCGCGCAATGAGGAGGGCCGTCCGCGCTTCCTGCTGGCCGAGGCCGGCACCGGCACGGGCAAGACGCTTGGCTATCTCGCCCCCGCCAGCCTGTGGGCCGAGCGCAATCAGGGGGCCGCCTGGGTCTCGACCTATACCCGTGCCCTGCAGCGCCAGATCGACCGCGAGAGCGCCGCCCTCTGGCCCGATCCTGTCGAGCGCAGGAAGAAGACCGTCGTCCGCAAGGGGCGGGAAAACTACCTCTGCCTGCTGAACCTGCAGGACATGGTCCAGGCGGCCCAGCTGGGGAACGGCGACTTGGTCGGCATGGCCCTGGCCAGCCGCTGGGCCATGCACAGCCGTGACGGCGACATGACCGGGGGCGACTATCCCGGCTGGTTGCCCGGCCTGTTCGCCACGGGGCCGAGCCATCAGGCCAGTGCGGCCAACCTCGTCGACCGGCGCGGCGAATGCGTCCACGCCGCCTGCCCCCACTACCGCACCTGTTTCGTCGAAAAGACCATACGCGCCAGCCGCCGGGCCGATCTGGTCGTCGCCAACCACGCACTCGTCATGACCCAGGCCGCCTTCGACGGCGCCCGCTCGGCGCGCGGCCTGAAACAGGACGGCGAGACGGCGGCGCTGAAGCGGATCGTCTTCGACGAGGGCCACCACCTTTTTGACGCCGCCGACAGCGCCTTCTCGGCCTGCCTGTCCGGTCAGGAGGCCGCCGAGCTGCGCCGCTGGCTGCGCGGGCCCGAAGGTCGCGGTCGTCGGGGACGCGGGCTGGAGCAGCGGCTCGGCGACCTGTGCGCCGACAATGAGGCGGCCACGAAAGCGCTGCAGGACGCCGTCCGTGCCGCCGCCCAACTGCCCGGCGAGGGCGTGTCCGGCCGCATCGCGCCGGCCTCGGGCGAGGTCAATCCGGTCGGGCCGATCGAACGCTTCCTGCTGGCCGCGCTGGAACAGCTCCGGGCACGGACCAGCGAGAATGCGTCCGGCAGCGGTGTCGAATTCGGCATGGAATGCTCGCTGCGCCCGGTCACCGAGCCGGTGCTGGAGGCCGCCCGCGAGGCGGCGCAGGCGCTCGCCGCCGTGGAGGCACCGCTGCTGGCCCTCTCGCGCCATCTGGAGGACATCCTCGACGATGAGGCCGCCGATCTGGACGGGGCCTCCCGCGCCCGCATCGAGGGGGCCCTGCGTGGTCTCGACCGCCGCGCCCGCATGACCCTGCCCGGCTGGCGCTCGATGCTGGCCGCGCTGGAGGTGTCGTCGG
Source organism: Caulobacteraceae bacterium (assembly GCA_019746095.1). Lineage (GTDB taxonomy): Bacteria > Pseudomonadota > Alphaproteobacteria > Caulobacterales > Caulobacteraceae > Brevundimonas. The sequence continues at coordinate 1,937 of JAIESL010000047.1, read as the reverse complement.
ACGAGCCCGATCCCGACTTCCTCGACTGGCTGTCGGCCGAGGTCGCCTTCGGCCGCATCATGGACGTGGCCCTGCGCCGCCACTGGATCGACCCGACCGTGCCGCTGGAGGCCGCGGTGATCATGTCCGCCCACGGGCTGCTGGTCACCAGCGCCACCCTGTCTGATCCGAACGCGGATGATCCTTTCGACATGGCCCGGCTGCGCACCGGCTCGGCCCGGCTGATCGAACCGGCGCGGACGCTCAAGGTCGAGAGCCCGTTCGACTATGCGACCAACGCCCGGGTCATCGTCGTCAATGATCTGGTCAAGGACGACGCCCGCCAGACGGCGGCGGCCATGCGTGAACTGTTCCTCGCCGCGGGTGGCGGCGGCCTGGGCCTGTTCACGGCCATCCGTCGCTTGAAGGCGGTCTATGAGCGGCTGGGCCCCGACCTGGCCAAGGCGGGCCTCCCCCTCTACGCCCAGCATGTCGATCCGCTCGAGGTCGGGGCCCTGGTCGATGTCTTCCGGGCCGAACAGGACAGCTGCCTGCTCGGCACCGATGCGGTGCGCGACGGTGTCGATGTGCCGGGCCGGTCCTTGCGCATCCTCGCCTTCGACCGCGTGCCCTGGCCGCGCCCCGACCTGCTGCACAAGGCGCGCCGCCTGCGCTTCGGCGGCGAGGGCGCGGGCGGGCGTAATTTCGATGACGCCCTGGCCCGGGCGAAGATGGCCCAGGCCTTCGGCCGGCTGATCCGCCGCGCCGACGACAAGGGCGTCTTCGTCATGCTCGACGCCGCCGCCCCGACCCGGCTGTTCGCCAGCCTGCCGCCCGGCACAGAGGTCCAGCGCATGGGACTGGCCGAGGCGGTTGAACTGGTTGGCACCTTCCTCAAGCCGGACTAGACGGTGCCCCGATGACCGACACCGCCCCCCGCCATTCCCGTCGCGGCCTTGCCGTGCCCTTCCTGACCGTCGGCCTTCTGCTGGCCGTCTGGACCGGCTGGTGGTTCTGGCTGACCGACCAGGTCGAGACCCGACTGACGGCCCAGGTCGAGGCCCTGAAGCAGGACGGCTGGACCATCACCCATGCCCCGGTGCGCACCACCGGCTGGCCGTTCCGGACGCGGGTGTCGATGCCGCAGGCCGACATCCTGGCTCCCTCCGGCCATGGCGTGGCGGCCCCCGAACTGGTGGCTGAGGCCACCAGCTGGAACCCGGATCACTGGGTGGTCGTCGTGCCCGACGGCCTGACCCTGACCCGGGCGGACAAGGGCCGGATCGCCATCGCCGGCGACGGCCTGCGCTTCAGCATCAGCCATCTGCGCGACCGCTTCCCCGACCTCAGGGCCGAGATGATCCGCCCGACCTTCACCGCGCTCGAGGGTGCCGAACCGTTTCCGATCGCCTCGGCCGAGCGAATCCAGCTGGAGGCCCGGCCGCATCTGACCGACGGCGTGGCCTCCACCGATGAGCTGGATGTTCTGTTCCGCCTCATCGACGCACGCGGCCGTCCCGGCGGCCCGGTCGAGGGTGCCACAGGCCAGGGCCGACTCAGCGCCGATGTCGAGGGCACCATCGTCGGGGCCAGCCGGTTGCAGGGCATGGATTCCGCGGGCGTCTTCGCCGCCTGGACCGCGGCCGGTGGACGGTTCACCGCCGTCCGGGGCCGGTTGAAGGCCGGGGACAGCACCGCCCTGATCTCCAGTGACACCCTCGCGGCCGGGCCTGACGGCCGGCTTCAGGGGGCCCTGGCCTTGACGGCCGAGAAACCCATGGCCGCCATCGCCGGGCTCGCCCGCTCGCAGTCCGGCGCGGTCAACCGCATGGGCGCGGCGGGGGCAGCGGCGGCCACGGCCCCCTCGGGCGCGCGGCCCGTCGATCTGGTGGTGCAGTTCCGCGACGGCCGCACCTGGCTCGGGCCGTTCGCCCTCGCCCCGGCCCCGCGGCTGTTCT
>JAIESL010000122.1 GCA_019746095.1 Caulobacteraceae bacterium | reverse complement strand
CTGAAGATCATCGACGTCTTCATCTGCAAGCTGCGCAAGAAGCTGGCCACGGCCGCCGGCGGCAAACACTATATCGAGACCGTCTGGGGCCGCGGCTATGTGCTGCGCGACCCGTCGGAAAGCACCGGCACGGCCCAGGCCAGCGCCGCCGCCTGATCGGTTAGGCTATCGGATAAGGAAACGCCCGCCGGAGGGATCCGGCGGGCGTTTTTCGTTTCGCCTCTCCCGGCGGGAGAGTGAGGACATTACCCCTGCGCCGCATACCCCTTGCCGCCGTTGGACGGCTTCCGGCGACGCGGGCGACGCTTGATTTCGCCGTCGGGCTTGGCCGAGGCCGTGGCCGGGGCGCTGGTGTGGCGCGGGTCGTTGTTGCTGTTGCGCGGACGCTCGCGGGCCAGCGGGTCGAAGGTGCGCTCCGGGATCGGCCGGGCATCACGGCCCGGACCGGCCTTGCGGACGCGGTGCGGTTGCCCGCCGCCTTCCAGCTTGACGCCGTCGCGGCGCGGATTGCGCGGGCCGCGCTGCTGCTGGCGGTCGCCGCGGCCGTCGTCGGGCATGGAGGCCTTGGACTTGACGCCCGAGGCCATGATCGACTGGTCCAGCAGGGCCAGGGACTTGTCGTTGCGGCGGTCGGTGGCCGGGATCTTCTGGCGCGTGACCTTCTCGATGTCGCGCAGCAGCTTCATCTCGTCGCCGGCCACGAAGCTGATGGCCGTGCCGTCGGCGCCGGCACGGGCGGTCCGGCCAATGCGGTGCACATAGGCCTCCGGCACATAGGGCAGCTCGAAATTCAGCACGTGCGAGACGCCGTCGACGTCGATGCCGCGGGCGGCGATGTCGGTGGCGACCAGAACGCGCAGCTTGCCGGCCTTGAAGGCGGCCAGGGTGCGTTCACGCTGCGGCTGGCTCTTGTTGCCGTGGATGGCCCCGGCTTCGACGCCGCCGGCTTCCAGATAGGCCGCGACCTTGTCGGCGCCGTGCTTGGTCTTGGTGAAGACCAGGCAGCGCGTGTAGTGCGGATCGGCGAACATCTCGGTCAGCAGGGCGCGCTTGCGGCCCTGTTCGATGTGGATGATCGACTGGCTGATGCGCTGGACCGTGGTGGCCTGGGGCGTCACCGACACCTTGACCGGGTCCTTGAGCAGTTCGCCGGCCAGCTTGCCGATCTCCGACGGCATGGTGGCCGAGAAGAACAGGTTCTGGCGCATGGCCGGGATGCGGCTGACGATCTGGCGGATCGGCTTGACGAAGCCGAGGTCCAGCATCTGGTCGGCCTCGTCGAGGACGAAGATCTCGGTGCAGGACAGGTCCAGCGTCTTCTGCTGCATATGATCCAGCAGGCGGCCGGGGGTGGCGACCAGCACGTCGAGGCCGGCCTGGATGGCGCGTTCCTGCGGGCCGTATTTCACGCCGCCGAAGACGACCGCGACCTTGAAGCCGAGGTGGCGGCCATAGGTCTTGAAGCTTTCGGCGATCTGGCTGGCCAGTTCGCGGGTCGGCGACAGGATGAGGACGCGGGCGGTGCGCGGTTTGGGCGCGACGCGGTTGGCGGCGAGGCGGTGCAGGATCGGCAGGGCGAAGGCCGCCGTCTTGCCGGTGCCGGTCTGGGCAATGCCCAGCAGGTCCTTGCCGGCCATGACGTCAGGAATGGCCTGGGCCTGGATCGGGGTGGGGGTGGTGTAGCCTTCGGAGGCCAGCGCCTGCAGCAGGGCCGGATTCAGGCCGAAGGAATCGAATGTCTTGCTCATGTGAGCCATGTCTTTCGCATGCGGCGACGCGCATCGACCGGGCTGACAAGCCATGGGCCGCGCACCGCCAGTCCCGACAGGGCCTCAGGGTGAGGCCTTCGGGGTGGATCGGGCGCCGCCCCGCGTGTCCGGGCAGCGAATGAATCTTGAGGGCCGGCCGCTGCTACAGTCAGGTCTTCAGGTTCTGAAGACCCACACGCGCTGGAGCGCACCGGGGCATCGCAATTGTGCGACGCATCGCAGATGGGCGCTCAATGCGGCCAAGTCAAGGCGGAGAGGTTAACCGCCGCCCAGCAGACCGACCGCCAGATTGACCGTCAGGGCCACGATCACCGTGTTGAACAGAAAGGCGGTGACGCTGTGGACCGTCACCGTGCGCCGCAGTTTACGGTCGAGGATCTGGATGTCCGCCGTCTGCAGGGCCACGCCGATGATCAGCGAAAAATGCAGGAAGTCCCAATAGTCCGGATCCTCGCCACCCGGGAAGGCCAGCCCGCCCTGGTCCCCGTCCTTGCCTGCCGGGGCATAGAAGGCATGGGCATAGTGCAGGGCGAAGATCAGATGCACGAAGGTCCAGGACAGGGCCACGGTCGCCAGCGCCAGGACCGCCGCCCCGTCGGCCGCCCCGCCGCCGCCGGCCAGGCGCACCGCCTCGCCGATGACCACGGCGATGCTCGCCAGGGCGGCGAACAGGGCCAGGGGCAGGACGGCACCTCCCGCCTGATCCAGTGCCGCCGCGCGCCGCCGGATATCGTCCGTCGACCGGGCACGCCTGAGCCTCAACAGGCTGTCGATCAGGAACAGGCCGACACCGACATCCCAGCCCAGGGCCAGCCGCGACAGCCATCCGCCGCCGACCGGCCAGAACAGGCTGGAGGCCGCGATCAGCAACAGCAGGACCAGGGGCCAGTGCAGGCGCAGCCAGGAGGGTGAGGTCATGGATGCGATGATGCGCTTCTCCTGCCCCGAGGCAAGCGGTCTCCTCCCCATCGCAGATGGGCAGGGTGGAGGGGCGCCACCGCTCGTCTCCTCCCCGCTTCGCGGGGAGGGGGACCACGCGAAGCGTGGTGGAGGGGCGCCGGCCGCACTGCCCTCCCCACCCCTCCACCATCCTTCGGATGGTCCCCCTCCCCATTCGCTACGCGAACAGGGAGGAGACACGCTCTGCTGACCATGCGCCGATTGTCAGCATAGTCCGCGCCGCCAAATCCCTGACTCCGCCCGACTTTCAAAAATTACAGCGTCACGAACCATCCGCGCCGGGCCTCGTGTCAGACTCACCTCATCCCGTCGGTGGGGAGGGCGTCGGATCCAGCGCCCCGATGTCGGCGGGCTGTGGTCGAGCGATGAAGCCCGGGGGAAGGATACTTCGGGGGTCCTCATGGAGGTCGATGGATGGCCTCCGTTTGCTCGCCGCGCGCTTCCTGTGCGGGCTGCTGACGGCAAGACCGTCATGTCCGCCGCGCGCCGTCGACAGTAATGTCGGCGGCGGAGATCCGGCTAGGCCCGAAGCAAGGGCTGCCAACCGGAGGGCGCGTGGAAAACGGCTGCGCGGGGCCGGTCAGCTTCGTCGAAACGGTAAAACAATCCAAGCACCGGGCGAGGCCCGGCCGCCCCGCGCCCTCCCCGAACTTTCCGGCAGCGATGCCGGAGAGCGATCGGTCATGGGTGATTGGTGATTGGTGGTTGGTGGCGGCTGCCTCCCCGACGGCGGAAGGACGGCTCGAACCGCGCCCGCGCCCCAACCAATCACCAACCACCAGTCACCAACCACCCGCCGCGCCTTCTCTCCCCCAACCCATCCCTTCGCAGCTGCAAAAATCCCCTCGACTTCCCCAGGGTCATCACGGAATGTTTCAGCTCTGCCCCCGAGGAGAGCTCCATGTCGATGACGCCGCGTGCCGGTCTTGAGGTCGCCGGGGAACTGGCCGCCTTCATCGAGGCCGAGGCCCTGCCGGGAACCGGGCTCGAGGCAGACGCCTTCTGGGCCGGGGTCGCCGCCGTCTTCGCCCGCTTCGCCCCGGAAAACCGTCGCCTGCTGGCGGTGCGCGATGATCTCCAGGCCCGGATCGATGACTGGCATCGCGGCCGGCGCGGCGCGGCCCATGACGGCGCGGCCACCGAGGCCTTCCTGCGCGACATCGGCTATCTGGTCGCCGAGCCCGCGCCCTTTGCCATCGGCACGCGCAATGTCGACGCCGAGGTCGCGACCCTGGCCGGGCCGCAACTGGTGGTGCCGAGCCTCAACGCCCGCTTCGTGCTCAATGCCGCCAATGCCCGCTGGGGCAGTCTCTATGACGCCCTGTACGGCACCGATGCCCTCGGCACCCTGCCGCCGCCGGGACCCTATGACGCCGCCCGCGGGGCGCGGGTCGTGGCGCGGGCCAGGGCCTTCCTGGATGAAGCCGTCCCCCTGGCCGAAGGGTCATGGGCCGATCTGGGCGATCCCCACGGCGGCATCGCCCTCCGCGATCCCGGCCAGTATGTCGGCCACAGCGCGCGCGGCCGGCTGTTCCGCCACAACGGCCTGCATATCGAGGTCGTCTTCGACCGCGACCATCCGATCGGCCGCGACGACCCCTCCGGCATCGCCGACGTCGTCCTGGAATCGGCCCTGTCGACCATCGTCGATCTCGAGGACTCGGTCGCCGCCGTGGACGCCGCCGACAAGGTCGCGGCCTACCGTAATTGGCTGGGCCTGATGAAGGGTGATCTGGTCGAGACCTTCGACAAGGGCGGCCGGTCGATGACCCGGGCCCTGAATCCCGACCGGACCTTCACCACCCCGGATGGATCGACCGTGACCCTGCCCGGCCGGTCGCTGCTGTTCGTGCGCAACGTCGGCCATCTGATGACCACCCCGGCGATGCGACTGGCGGAGGGATCGGAGGCGCCCGAGGGCGTGCTGGACGCCATCGTCACCAGCCTGATCGGCATGCACGACCTCAGGGGGCTCGGGACGGTCCGCAACAGCCGTGAAGGCTCGATCTATATCGTCAAACCCAAGATGCACGGGCCGGACGAATGCGCCTTCACCAATGATCTGTTCGACGCCGTCGAGGACCTGCTGGGACTGGCGCGGCACACCATCAAGGTGGGGGTCATGGACGAGGAGCGCCGCACCTCGGCCAATCTCGCGGCCTGTATCCATGCGGTCAGGGACCGGATCGTCTTCATCAACACCGGCTTCCTCGACCGCACCGGCGACGAGATCCATACGGCGATGCAGGCCGGTCCCGTGGTGCGCAAGGGCGACATCAAGGCCTCCGCCTGGATCGCCGCCTATGAGGCCCGCAATGTCGCCATCGGCCTAGCCTGCGGCCTGTCCGGCAAGGCCCAGATCGGCAAGGGGATGTGGGCCGCGCCCGACCGCATGGCCGACATGCTGGAGCAGAAGGCGGCCCATCCGAAGACCGGTGCCAACACCGCCTGGACGCCCAGCCCGACCGCCGCGACCCTGCATGCGCTCCACTATCACCAGACCGACGTCTTCGCCCTGCGCGCCGCGATCGCAGCCCGGCCGATCCCCGGCCTCGAGGACCTGCTGACGCCGCCGCTGGCGAATGGGGCCAACTGGTCAGAGGCGGACATCACCGAGGAACTCGACAACAACGCCCAGGGCCTGCTCGGCTATGTGGTCCGCTGGATCGACCAGGGCGTCGGCTGTTCCAAGGTGCCCGACATCCACGACATCGGCCTGATGGAGGACCGCGCCACGCTGCGCATCTCGTCCCAGCATATGGCCAACTGGCTGCTGCACGGCGTCTGCACCACCGAACAGGTGGATGCGGCCCTTCTGCGGATGGCGGCCAGGGTCGACGCCCAGAACGCCGGCGATCCCCTCTATCGGCCGATGGCCCCCTATCCCGCCGCCAGCCTCGCCTTCCAGGCCGCCCGCGCCCTGGTCTTCGACGGCATCGCCCAGCCCAATGGCTACACCGAGCCGCTGCTGCATGCGTTCAGGCTGAAGGCGAAGGGGAGGGATTAGGGATTAGGGACTAGGGAGAGGATGGGCCGGGCGCTGTGACGGAGCCGCAGGCTCCGCTCATCCCTGATACCCAATCCCTAATCCCTAATCCCTAATCCCTGCTTCACTGCACGCTGCCCGAGCGCCACAGCTGGTTGGTCAGGGGTTCCAGCAGATAGCCGAGGGCCGTCCGCTTGCGCAGCAGCACCACCACCTCGACCGGTGCGCCGGGTCGCAGGGTCTCGGCCCCGCGGCCCAGCTTGGCCAGTTCGTTGGCCGGGACCACGATTTCGGCCCGGAAATAGGTGGCGCCGGACTGTTCGACGGTGAAGCTGTCGGCGGAAATGCGGTTGACCCGGCCATGGATGATGGGCGGATTGCGTTCGCGCAGCCCCGGGAAGCGGACCTCGGTGCTCTGCCCGACCCGCAGATTGTCGACGTCGGTCGGGCTGATCTGGGCGACGATCACCTGGGAGGCGTCGCGCGGCACGATTTCCATCAGGGTCTGCCCCGCCTGGATGACACCGCCCTGGGTGAAGATGGTCAGGCCCACCACCTCACCGGACGCCGGCGCCCGCACCTCATTGCGCGCGATCTGTGCCCGCAGCTCGACCATCCGGGGACGAAGCTCGTTCAGCTGCACATCGATCTGGCGCAACTGGTCGGCCACATCCTCGTTCATCTTGGTCGAGACGCCCGAGACCTGCAGCCGGGTCTCGCCGACGGCTTCCCGCGACCGGGCAATCTGGGCCCGCAGCGAGCCCAGCTCTCCGTCCAGCTGCGCGGCCGTCCGTTCGAGCGCGCGGACCCGGGTGAGCGGCGCATAGCCCTTTTCGGCGAGGCTGCGCATGCCGGCCAGTTCTTCCTGGATCAGCCGTTGCTGTTCGATGTTGGCGACGATCTGGCCCTCAAAGCCGGCGATCTGTTCATTCAGCTGGGCCACGCGCTGACCCAGCACACCGGTCTCGGTCGACCGGCCGGTGCGGCGCGCGCGGAACTGCTGCTGCTGGATGCGCAGCGATTCCTGCGCCAGGGCCATGTCTTCGGGTTCCAGGCCGCCGAATTCGGCGGGCATCGGGATGCTGCGCAGCCCGTCCCGTTCGGCGACCAGCCGGGCCCGCTGGGCGATCAGGGCATAGACCTGGCTGGAGACGCCACGTTCGGTCGCCTTCAGCTCCCCGCTGGACAATTGCAGCAGCACCTGGCCGCGGCGCACCGTGTCACCTTCGGCGACCAGCAGGGCGCGGACGACCCCGCCTTCCCGATGTTGCACAGCCTGACGGTTGCCCGAGACGGCAATCTGGCCCTGGGCATAGGCCCCGGCGTCGAGGGGCGCGAACGCAGCCCAGCCAAGGAAGATGACGAAGAACAGCGCGATGATAGTGCCGCCGATCACCAGCTCGGGGCGGGGATTGTCGAGGGCACCAGGGGCGACCGGTTCCGGCGGGACGGGGACTTCGGGCGTCGGCGGCGGCGAGGCGTCCGGGGCGGCGATGGGGTCAGTCATTGGGTGCGCCGCGGGCGGCTCTGGGCCGGCTGGGCGGCCGGCGGCTGGGGTTGAATCTGTTGCTGCTGTTGCGCCTGCGGCTGTTGCGGACGGGCTGGGGCCTGACCCGGACCCTGTGCCGGCGGCTGAGGCTGGGGCGGCGGCTGGGGCGTGGGCTGGCTGGCAGGCGCGCCCGGTCGGCCGGCGGTGGCCCGCATCTTCTCGAGCACCTCTTCACGGGGGCCTTCCAGCTGGACCACGCCGTCGCGCATCATCAGCAGCCGGTCGACGCGCGCCAGAACGCCGGCCCGGTGGGCGATGATGACCACGGCGGCACCGCGCGCGGCCGCGCCGAGAATGGCCTGCATCAGGGCCGCTTCGCCTTCCTGGTCAAGATTGGAGTTCGGCTCGTCGAGCACCAGCAGGACCGGATCGTTGTACAGGGCCCGTGCGAGGGCGACCCGTTGCGCCTGTCCGGCCGAAAGGCCCTGTCCGTGAGGGCCGAGGACCGTGTCATAGCCGTTGGGCAGCCGCAGGATCAGCTCGTGCGCCCCGGCGGCCATCGCCGCCTTGACCGCATCCCGGTCGGCCAGCTCCTGATCGACGCCGATCGCAGTCGAGAAACGCGAGATATTGTCCTTGATCGAGCCGGCAAAAAGGCTTGGCACCTGGGGCAGATAGCCGATCCAGCGGGCCAGCTCATCGCCCTCACGGGCCTCGAACTCCGCCCCGTCCAACCGCACCGCCCCGGCCTGGGGCTTGAGCGCCCCGGCGATGACGCGGGCAAGGGTGGTCTTGCCGGAGCCACTGGAGCCGACGATGCCCAGGGTCTCGCCCGGCTTGAGCGCGAAGGTCACGCTGCGCAGCTGGGGGTTCTCGGTATCGGGGAATTTCACCGACACGCCTTCGACCTGCAGCCGACCCCTGGGGTCGGGCAGGGTGGTGCGCTCGCGCTCGACGGAGGCGGTGCTGCTGAAAAGCTCGGTCAGGGTTTTCCAGCTGGCCACGGCCTGTACCAGACTGGGCCAGACGCCGACCAGCAGCTCGATGGGCGCAACGGCCCGGCTGAGCAGGACGGAGGCGGCGATGATGGAGCCTGGCGTGATCTCGCTCTTCACCGCCAGATAGGCGGCGAGTCCGAGCGCGGCCGACTGCATCACCAGACGAAGGAATTTGATCGCACCGGAATAGTGTCCGCCGGCCAGCTGGGCGTCGGCCTGGGCGGCGGTGGCTTGCTGGCGCTGCTCGACCTGGCGCGCGATCGAGGACTGGCGCATCCCCAGGGCCCGGACCACCTCGGCCTGGCTGGCGACGCTCTCCTGCGCAGCATAGGCGTGGTTCTGGGACTGAATGGCCTTGTTCAGGCGCGGACGCGTGTCCCGCTCGTTCAGCCAGGCCAGGGTGAACAGGATGATGCCGCCGACCAGGGTCAGGAGGCCGATCGCCGGGTGCAGCAGGAAGCAGCACAGCAGATAGATCGGGGTCCAGGGCGCGTCGAACAGGGCCAGCATGCCCTGGCCGCCGATCGCCCCGCGGACGTTGTCGAACTCGCGCAGCGCCTGGGTATTGGGCGACTTGGCCTGAAGGTCGACAACCCGCGCCAGGACCTTGCCCGAAAGCATCCGGTCCAGCCGCAGGCCGGCCCGCAGCATCAGCCGCCCCCGCAGCCAGTCGAGACCCGCAAGCGACGCCAGGGCGAAGACGGCCACGGCGGTGATCAGGACGAGGGTGGTCAGTCCACCGGTCGGCACGACGCGGTCATAGACCTGCATCATGTAGAGGGTGGGCGTCAGGTACAGCAGATTGACCAGGGCCGAGAAGACGAAGGCCCAGACGAAATGGGTCTTGCACGCCTTCAGGGCCTCGGCGAGGGGCTCGGTGCCCGGCTTGCTGGGGAGCAGGTTCTTTAACACGGGCGTGGTCGGTTCCTGCGGAGGCGGACCGTCAGTTTAACGGTTTGATGCGGTTACAGATAGGCGGCACGGACGACACTTCAAATACAGCGTTTGGGGGACAGTGGATGCACCCGATCGGCCGCGTGCAAGCCGCGCGCCATGGCGGCGGATCGCTGAACCTTTCCGAACCGTAACTTGCGAACACACCCGCGTGGTGACAAGGCTCCTTGACTTTGAGGAGGGCTGTCATGCTGACGATCGAAAATCTGACCCACGTCTACGGCAATGGAACGCGGGCGCTGGACGATGTCAGCCTGACCATTCCCAAGGGCATGTTCGGCCTGCTGGGGCCCAACGGGGCCGGCAAATCGACGCTGATGCGCTCGATCGCGACCTTGCAGACACCGACCTCGGGTTCGATCCGGTTCGGCGACATCGATGTGGTCAGGACGCCCGAGCAACTGCGGCGCGTGCTGGGCTATCTGCCCCAGGACTTCGGCGTCTATCCGCGGGTTTCGGCCTACGACATGCTGGACCACATGGCGGTGCTGAAGGGCATCTCCAACGGCAAGGATCGCAAGCAGACGGTCGAGGCCCTGCTGAACCAGGTCAATCTCTGGCCCGTCCGCGGCAAGGCGCTGGCCGGCTTCTCCGGCGGCATGCGCCAGCGCTTCGGCATCGCCCAGGCCCTGATCGGCAATCCCGAACTGATCATCGTCGATGAGCCGACGGCCGGTCTGGATCCGGAGGAGCGCAACCGCTTCCTCAACCTGCTGGCCGAAGTCGGCGAGAATGTCGTCATCATCCTGTCGACCCATATCGTTGAGGACGTGACCGACCTGTGCCCACGCATGGCGGTGCTGGCGGGCGGCAAGATCCAGCTGGAAGGCGCGCCGGTCGAACTGACCCATGCGCTTGAGGG
>JAIESL010000018.1 GCA_019746095.1 Caulobacteraceae bacterium | reverse complement strand
AAGACCTTCAGCGAGCGGTTCGCCGGCTGGCCGGTCAAGGTGCGGCACCTGTCGCGGATGGTGACGGCCAAGGACGCCGCCGAGACGCGGGCGGGGCTGAAGGACGGCTCGTTCGAGATCGTCGTCGGCACCCATGCGGTGCTCAGTGATCAGGTCGGGTTCAAGGATCTGGGCCTTGTTATCGTTGATGAAGAGCAGCATTTCGGGGTCAAGCACAAGGAGAAGCTCAAGGGCCTCCGCGCCGATGTGCATCTTCTGACCCTGACGGCCACGCCGATCCCGCGGACGCTGCAGATGGCCCTGTCGGGCATCCGCGAAATGTCGATCATCGCCACCCCGCCGGTCGATCGCCTGGCGGTACGGACCTATGTGACCCCCTGGGATCCGGTGCTGGTGCGCGAGGCCCTGCTGCGCGAGAAATATCGCGGCGGACAGGCCTATTACGTCGTGCCGCGCCTGTCGGACCTGCCCGATATCGAGCAATTCCTGCGCGAGAAGGTGCCCGAGATCAAATTCGTGGTCGGCCACGGCCAGATGTCGCCGACCCAGCTGGAAGACGTGATGAGCGCCTTCTACGACGGCAGCTACGACCTGCTGCTGTCGACCACGATTGTTGAGTCCGGACTTGATGTTCCGACCGCCAACACCTTGATCGTACACAAGGCTGACATGTTCGGCCTGGCCCAGCTGCACCAGATCCGCGGCCGCATCGGCCGGGCCAAGGCACGCGCCTTCGCCTATCTGACCACGCCGCCGAACAAGCCCATAAGCCTGTCGTCCGAGCGGCGGCTGCAGGTGCTGCAGTCGCTGGACAACCTCGGGGCCGGCTTCCAGCTGGCCAGCCATGACCTGGACCAGCGCGGCGGCGGCAATCTGCTGGGCGACGAACAGTCGGGCCATATCCGCGAGGTCGGGGTCGAGCTGTACCAGCAGATGCTGGAGGATGCGGTGTCGGAGCTGCGTCTGTCGGGCGAGGGCGGCGGGGTCGTCGACCGCGGCTGGTCTCCGGCCATCAATGTCGGGGCGGCGGTGCTGATTCCCGAGGAATATGTCCCCGACCTGAACGTGCGCCTGAGCCTGTACCGCCGTCTGTCGGACGCCGAGAATTCGGAGACGCGCGAGGCCCTGGCCGCCGAACTGATCGACCGGTTCGGCCCGCTGCCGGACGAGGCCAAACAGCTGCTGCGCATCGTCGGCATCAAGGCCAACTGCAAGACGGCTTGTATCGAGCGCATCGACATCGGGCCCAAGGGGGCGGTGCTGACCCTGCGCAACAATACCTTCCCCAATCCGATGGGGCTGGTCGGGCTGATCCAGAAGAACCACGCCTTCTGGAAGATCCGGCCGGACCAGAAGATCGTGGTCAAGGGCGAGTGGGACACGGCGGCCGAGCGGCTGAAGGTGGCGGAACGGATCACGGCCGATCTGGCGCGGGTGGCGACGGCCTGACGGCGTCCTGGGGGGATGCCTGAAGGAAGGGCCCTTGCCGCCGAATTGGTCTGCCCGGCCCGGGTCCGGTCCTGTGTCGGCACCCGGCGCGGGGCGCGGGATCGCGGACCATTCGCCGCAGACGCCGGACCATGGCAGCGGCCGTCCCGACGGTGCATTATCGCGGCTGAACCCGGCGTCGAACGCCGACCTCCTCCGACGAACGGATACATGATGCGACCGATCAGAAGCCTGGCCCTTGTCTCCATCCTGGTGGCGTCGCTCGCCGCATGCTCCGCTCCGGCACCGACAGCCCCCGTGGCCGAGGTCCTGGACGCCAGCAGCAACACTGTTCGGGTGCGCGGCACGGTCCAGTCGCTGACCGACGGCTCGATGACGGTTCAGACCTGGGACGGCCGGACGGTGGCCGTGCCGGTTGCAGCGACAACCCGTTTTGTCTGGGTGGTGGCGTCGAGCCTTTCGACCCTCAAGGACGGCGATTTCGTCGGGACCGCGACGACGGGTCCGAAGACGGCGCTTCAGTCGCTGGAGCTGGTGATCTTCCCTGAATCGATGCGCGGGGCCGGCGAGGGCCACTATGAGTGGGACGTGCCGGGCGTTGTCGCCGCCCGCGGCGGCGGTTCGGTCGTGTCGAGCGCGATGACCAACGGCACGGTCCAGAGCCAGAGCGCCATGACCAACGGCACGGTTGCCGGCAATGAGGCCTCGTCCGGCGGCCGTATGCTGACCATCACCTATGCGGGCGGCTCGGCAAACGTCACGATCCCCGAAGGCACGCCGGTCGTGCGTTTCGAACCGACCGAAAGGGCTTCACTGGCGGTCGGTCAGAAGGTCTACGCCGTCATTCCGAAGGGAACGACGTCGGCCGGCTTCCTGGCGATGGGCAAGGACGGCGTGATCCCGCCGATGTAACCGGCAGGCCGTCATGGCCGACCTCCAGCCTGGTTCGTGAAGCGAACATCGATCGAGAGCCCGATATGCCCGTCACCCTGTTCGGCATCCCCAACTGCGACACCGTCAAGAAGGCGCGTGTCTGGCTGGACCAGCACGCCGTGGCCTTCGTCTTTCATGACTACAAGAAGGCCGGGATCGACCGGCCGCGGCTGGAGGCCTGGGTGGCCGAGCATGGCTGGGAGACGGTGCTGAACCGCGCCGGCACGACGTTCCGGGCGTTGCCGGATGCCGACAAGGCGGACCTGAACGCCGATAGGGCCGTCGCCCTGATGCTGGCCCAGCCGTCGATGATCAAGCGGCCGGTGCTGGACCTCGGCGACCGGACCCTGGTCGGCTTCAAGCCGGAGCTCTACGCGGCTCTGGTGGTCTAGCCCGAGACCTCGACCCCAGGCCGGTCGTGGCCGTCGGCGCGTTCGATGACCCAGCGGCCCGACGGGTCGGCATATTCGATGAGGGTGTCCTCATCCGGAACCTTCTGCTCGCGTGACACGGCCATGGCGGCGGCGCGAGCGCCGTCGTGATCCGGGAAGGTCTCGGAATAGGTCCCGCCGAGCTCATAGGCCCAGCCGCCGTCGTGTTCGACGATACGATAGGTGATCTGGACCATGGGTGGCTCCGGGGGTGGGCTGAAGGGACTTCGCCAAGCCAACGCGCAGCGGGGACAAGCGTTGCAGCCGGGCCGGTTGGGACCCGGGGTCAAAAAATACCGGACCCGGCGCATCCACTGGCGAGGCCGGTGCCGACTACCCTATGAAGACGCAGGCGATGGGGCCTGCGCAGCATGGGATTACGACGATGGAAGACCTGTTCCGTTCCTACTGGTGGCTGATTTTCCCGCTCGGCTGGTTTGTGGCCTCGGGCTTTACGAGCCTGCTCAACTATCGCCGGCAGCGGGATACGCTGAAACTGATCCAGACCTATGCGGACAAGGGTCAGGAACCCCCGGCGGCCCTGCTGAAAGTGCTGGACCGTCCGATCGACGCCGATGACGACGCCTGGCAGACCCGCAACCAGGGTGCCCGTCCGGGCGACGGTTCCTGGTTTTCGGTGGTGCTGTTCGGGGTCATGTCGGCGGGCTTCGCCTATGCCAGCTGGTCGGACATCTACGGCGCGGGCGAGGCCTTTCTGATCGTCAGCTTTGTGCTGGGTGCGCTGTGCCTCGCCTCCCTGGTCTCGGCCCTTCGCAGCGGCGGGCGCGGTCCGCGGGCCTGATGCCGTCCGGGGACCGGGACGATGGGGGGACTGCAGACCGACGCCGAGCTGGTGAGCCGTGCGCTCTCCGGCTCGGACGCAGCCTTTTCGCGGCTGGTCGAGCGGCACCAGGCGGCGGTGCGGGGCTTTCTGCGGCGGATGCTGGGCGGCGGCTGGGCCGAGGCAGACGATGTGGCACAGGAGGCCTTTCTGGCGGCCTGGCAGTCGCTGCGCTCGCTGAAGGAACCGGCCGGGGTCCGCGCCTGGCTGTGCGGCATCGCCTGGCGCAAGGCGCAGGATCGCATCCGGTCGGCGCGGCGGGGGGCTGTCCGGGACAATCTCTGGCTGGAGACGGTCGAGACGCCGGCGGGGGTCGCGGCGGAAGACCGGATGTCTGTGGCCGCGGCCATGGCCGAACTGCCGGCCGATGTGCGCGCCTGTGTGGCCCTCTGTCTGGCCGACGGCTGGTCGCATGGCGAGGCCTCGATGGCGCTGGGCTTGCCACTGGGCACGGTGAAGTCGCATGTTGCGCGCGGACGGGCGCGATTGCTCAAGGCGCTGGGAGGTCCGGATGACGCCTGAACAGAAACTGTCCGCCCTGTTCGCCGCCGAGGCCCCGCCCGCGCGGGACTATGCCTTCCAGGCGCGGATGGCCCAGGCCATCGCCCTGCGTCGGGCCTGGATGACCGTGGCGGCCCTCGTGCCCTGGGCCGTGGCCGCGATCGCGATCCTCTGGGCCCTGATCCCCGTGGTCGGGCCGATGAGCGACAGCCTCGGGCCCGCGCTTCAGCCTGCCTTTGCCATGCTGGCCGGGGCGGCGGTCACCGCCGGTGTCGCCCTGTGGATGTCACGCCGCTTCCGCGGGCCGATCCGGGTCCCGTTCAGGGCCCGCTGACGGTGGGGCGGGGCGATTTCGCCCGCCTTACGAAAGTTTCACCTGCCGCGTCGCATCCGTTCGGCCCCGCCGGCGCCTCTTGTCGTCAGAAGGCCGGAACATCACGCCCGGCCAGGACCGAAAACCAGGGGAATACCAGATGGAACCAACCTTCATTCCGATCGCAATGTTCGCGATGATCGCGGCGATCGTGATCGTGCCGACCTGGCTCAAGAGCAAGGAGCGGCGCGACATGCAGGCGACGCTGCGGGCGTCCATCGAAAAGGGGCAGGCCCTGCCGCCCGAGGTGATTGACGCCCTGACCCGCCAGACCGTGAAACCGCCGGCGACCGCCGGCCGTGATCTGCGCATGGGGGTGATCCTGCTGGCGCTGTCGCTGGGTATCGCCGCCACCTTCTCCTTCATCGGCTTCAAGTTCGGAGAGACCGAGGCCTGGGGCTTCGGGGCCTTCGCCGCCATTCCGGGGGCCATCGGTCTGGCCTTCATTATCCTGAGCGCCTTCAACAAGAACAAGGGCTGAGACGGGCGGGCAGGGGGACTCCAGCATGACCCAATCCCTGGTCGACCGGCACGACGTCGAGCTCGCCGCCCTTGCGGCGGCGGGCGGACGCCGGGAGTTCGGAGAACTGGTGCGCCGCCACGGCTCGGCGGTGCGCGGCCTGCTGCGGCGGATGGGGGCCCAGCCCTCGCTGGCCGACGACATTGCCCAGGACGCCTTCATCCAGGCGTTCGAGCGGTGCGCCGAATTCCGTGGCGAGGGCACTTTCGCAGCCTGGGTCAAGCGGATCGCGGCGCGGCTCTACATCAAACGGGTCGCCAGGGAGGCCCGTTATGTCGCCGAGGTCGAGAATGAGGACGCCGCCCCCGCAACCGATCATGCGGGTCGGGTCGACCTCGACGAGGCCTTGAAGGGGCTCAGCGAGCCCGAACGACTGTGTGTCTCCCTTTGTCACGGGGCCGGCATGGCGCATCCAGAGATCGCCACCGCCCTCAATTTGCCACTCGGCACGGTGAAGTCTCATGTCAAACGTGGTCTGGATAAACTCCGTGCGCGGCTCCAGCCGCAGACCGGACAGTCCCTGGGGAGCGCGCAGCATGTCGGCTGACGAGTTCGATTCCGACATCGAGCGGCTGTTCGCGCGGTCGCCGCAACTGCCTGACGCCGCCCTGTTCACGGCCCAGGTGGAACAACGACTGCAGACAGGGTCGCGCGTCCGCGTCCTCGCGCTCGGCCTCGCCGGGGCCATCGGCGGTGCCGTGACCCTGCGGGAGACCCTGAGCGTCAACCTGGGGGCCGGCGACGGCGTCGTGGCCGGCAATGCGCTGGGCCAGGGCATTCGTACCGCCTCGTTCAATGCCCAGAGCGCGCTCCAGACGGGCCTCGACCAGCTGGGCCTTGCCCATCTGGATGCGGGGGCCATGGGCGGGATGCAGATGTTCTGGATTGCCGCGGCGGCCCTGATTGCCGTGGCCGCCGTCGGGGTGATGCGACTGTCGCAGGACGTCTGAGTCCGCCCCTCCGTCCAGAGGGATGACGGGGAGGGTGGGCAGCCCTATGATGGAGGCTACGCCAGCAGGAAGGCCTCCCCCATGTCCAGCCAGAAGCAGGAAGCGGTCAAACGCATCGCCGCGCCCGATATCCGGGCGCGCAAGGGCGGGGAACCGATCGTCTGCCTGACCGCCTATGACGCCCCGACGGCGGCCCTGCTGGACGATCACTGCGATCTGCTGCTGGTCGGCGACAGCGTCGGCATGGTGGTCCACGGCATGCCCAATACGGTCGGGGTGACGCTGGAGATGATGATCCTGCACGGCCAGGCGGTCATGCGCGGCTCGAAGCGGGCCATGGTGGTCATCGACATGCCGTTCGGCAGCTATGAGGGCGGCAAGGAGCAGGCCTACCAGAACTGCGCCCGCGTGATGAAGGAGACCGGGGCCCAGGGGGTGAAGGTCGAGAGCGGACCCACGGTGGCGGAGACCATCGCCTATCTGGTCCAGCGCGGCATTCCGGTGATGGGCCATGTCGGCCTGCGGCCCCAGGCGGTGCTGACCGACGGTGCCTTCAAGGCCAAGGGCAAGACCGATGAAGAGCGGCTTCGGGTCATGAGCGAGGCCGAGGCCACCGCCGACGCCGGGGCCTTTGCCGTTGTGGTCGAGGGTGTGGCCGAGGGTCTGGCCCGCGACATCACCCTGGCGATCGACAAGCCGACCATCGGGATCGGGGCCTCGTCGGCCTGTGACGGCCAGATCCTGGTCACGCCCGACATGCTGGGCCTGTTTGACTGGACGCCGAAATTCGTCCGGCGCTACGCCGATCTGCGCGGGGTCATCGACCAGGCCGTGGGGGCCTATGCGGCCGACGTGAAGGCCCGCCGTTTTCCTGCCGAAGTCGAGACCTACTTCTCGAAAAAGCCCGCGACGCCCTAAGCCGTGCGTTGCGGCGGCCATTCTGACCCTCTAGGGTCCGGCCGGACTGAATTTTCAGCGGCCTGAGAGCCGTTCTAAGGGGCGAGTTATCCGTGGTTGATGTCTTCGAGCAGGTCGAGGAGGAGCTTCGCTCCGACCGCTACAAGCGGCTGGCCCGCACCTGGCTGCCCGTTGCCGGCGGCGTTCTTCTGGTCGCCCTGATCGCTGCCCTTGCCTTCTGGGGCTGGGACAGCCTGGAGACATCCCGGGCCGACAAGGCCTCGGTGGCCTATGACCGCGGCCTGGAATCGCTCGAGGCCGGCAACCCCGTCGGCGCCGACGCCGCCTTTATCGAGGCGGCCAAGGAGGGCAACGGGGCCTACAAGTCGATGGCCCTCGCGCAGCGCGCCGGCATTGCCCTGGCCGCCAACCGGGTCGCCGAGGCGATCGAACATCTGGACGCGGCGGCCAAGGCCTCCAGCGACCCGCTGCTGTCCGACACCGCTGCCTACAAGGCCGCGCTGCTGGCCATGGACACGGAGACCCTAGAACAGATCGAGGCCCGCCTGGCCCCGCTGGTCAAGGACGGCCGCCCGATGAGCACCTTTGCGCTCGAGGCCCGTGCCATGGCCTGGCTGCAGCACGGCAAGACCGCCGAGGCCCGTGAGGCCCTGGTCCTGCTGAAGAACGGCCTCGACACGCCGGATATCGTCACCCAGCGCGCCGACCTGGCCATTGCCGCGATCGATGCCGGCGGTGGTCGCGCTGCCACGCCGGGCGCGGCGGCCTCGGCCGGTGCCTCGAACATCGCCGCCATCGTGCGGGCGCAGGCTGCCATTCCGGTGGCCCCGCCGGCTCCGGTCGCTCTGCCCGCACCCGCTGCCGCACCGGCTCGCCCGTGATCCCCGCCTCGAGGACGTACCCCATGAATCGCGTGCTTAAAGTCGCCCTGCTGAGCGGGCTCGCCGTTACCCTCGCCGGCTGCAGCACCGTTCGCGGTGTCCTGCCCTTCGGTCTGGGTGAGGACAAGGAGCCCCAGGCGACCGCGAGTGAGGGGCAGCGGATCTCTGTGCTCGAGTTCGAACAGGCGCTGGTGCCGTCGGCCGCCCTGTCGGGCCGTGACTTCTTCATTCCGGGCCCCCAGGCGGCGATTGCCTGGACCCAGCCCGGCGGCAATGCCGAGAATGCGGTCGAGCATGTGATCGCCGCGCCGGAATTCTCCGTCGCCTGGCGCCGCGGCATCGGTTCCGGCTCGTCGCGCACGCGTCAGGTCATGGCCCCGGTCGTGGCTGACAACGGCCGCGTCTTCGTTCTGGACGGTGAGTCCACGGTAACGGCCCTCGACGCCGCAACAGGAGCCCCGGCCTGGCGGGCCGACATCAAGCCGGCCGAGGATTCGCGCCGCACGGGCTTCCTCGGCCTGGGCGGCCGCTCGGACGGCGGCGGCTTCGGCGGCGGCGTCGCGGTTGGCGGCGGCAAGGTCTTCGTGTCCTCGGGCTATCGCACCGTCACGGCCATCGACCAGGCCTCCGGCGCGGTGATCTGGACCACCCCGGTCGATGTGCCGATCCACGGTGCCCCGACCGTTTCGGGCAGCCGGGTCTATGTGGTCGACGTCGAGAACCAGATCCAGGCCTTCGACACCGCCACCGGTCGCCAGGACTGGTCCTATCGCGGCATTCCCGAGCCGGCCCGCCTGCTGCGCGCCTCCAGCCCGGCCGTAACCGGGGATACGGTGATCGCGCCCTTCTCGTCGGGTGAGGTCGTGGCCCTGCGCGCCTCGACGGGCCAGGCGGTGTGGCAACAGGTTCTGTCGCGTACCAGCCGCACCAGCGCGCTTTCGGAGATCCGCGACATCGCCGGTCGTCCCGTGATCAGCCGCGGCGTCGTCTATGCCGTCAGCCATTCGGGCGTGCTGTCCGCCATGGACATCCGTTCGGGCCAGCCCAAATGGGCCCCGCTGCCGATCGCCGGCGTCAATGCGCCCCTGCCGGTCGGCGATGTCGTCTATGTCGTGTCCAAGGAAGGCGAACTGACGGTCATCAACCGCGAGACCGGCCAGATCTACTGGACCCGCGACCTGAACGTGGGGCGTGTCCGCCAGGAAGGCGGCATGTTCGGCTTCTTCGACCGGACGGTGCGGCCGATCTGGTCGGGCCCGCTGATGGCGTCCAACCGGCTGGTCCTGACCAATTCGGACGGTGAACTGGTCGCCTTCGATCCGAAGACCGGCACCCAGACGGCCTCGCTCCGCCTCGGTGGTCCGATCTATATCGCTCCCGCCGCCTATAACGGCGCACTCTATGTGCTCACCGACAAGGGCGACCTCGTCAGCATTCGCTGACGCTGGACCTCAATCTGCGTTAGAAGGCCGACATGGCTCTCAAAGTCGCCATCGTCGGCCGCCCCAATGTGGGCAAGTCGACACTCTTCAATCGCCTCGTCGGCAAGCGCCTTGCGCTGGTCGACGACCGGCCGGGTGTGACCCGAGACCGCCGGTACGCGGATGGCAACATCGGCGACATGGACCTGACCCTGATCGACACCGCCGGCTATGAGGACGTCACCGACGACAGCCTCGAATCCCGGATGCGCGAACAGACCGAGGCGGCGCTGGAGGACGGCGACCTGATCCTGTTCATGATGGACGCCCGCGAGGGCGTGACCTCGCTGGACCAGATCTTCGCCGACCGCCTGCGCAAACAGCACAAGCCCGTCATCCTGCTGGCCAACAAGTCCGAGAGCCGCGAGAGCGGCGGCGGCATCGGCGAGGCCTACTCCCTGGGCTTCGGCGAGCCGGTGGCCATCTCCGCCGAGCACGGTGAGGGCATGGCGGACCTGTACGCC
>JAIESL010000097.1 GCA_019746095.1 Caulobacteraceae bacterium | reverse complement strand
GCCGCCGAGATCAACGCCATCGCCCATCCGCTGCTGACCGACCCCGCACCGGATTCGAATGACGACCTGGTCCGGATCGACTCCACCGCCGACGGCGTGGTCTTCATCACCATCAACCGGCCGGACCGGCGCAACGCCTTCGATGCCCCGACCATCGCCGCCCTCTATGAGGCCTTCGAGACCCTGCAGGGCGCGGACCATGTGCGGGTGGTTTTCATCCGCGGGGCCGGCGGGACATTCAGCGCCGGAGCCGACCTGAGCTGGATGGCCGACGCCGTCCGCTGGTCCGAGAGCGACAACCGCGACGACGCCATGGGTCTGGCGAAGATGCTCAAGGCCCTGCACGAGATCCCGGCCCTGACCTGCGCCATCGTCGAGGGCGCGGCCATGGGCGGCGGGGCCGGCATTGTCGCGGCCTGCGACATGGCGGTCGCGGTCAAGGGAACGAAATTCGCCTTCTCCGAGGTCAAACTGGGCCTGATCCCGGCGACCATCGCCCCCTATGTCATCGAGGCCGTCGGTGCCCGCACGGCACGCGCCCTGTTCATGACCGCCGAACTGTTCGACGCAGAGGCGGCCAAAGGGTTCGGCCTGATCGGCCAGGTGCTGGACAGCACCGACCAGATCGACGGCTTCATCGCCGGCTTCACGGATCGCATGAAGGCCTGCGCGCCCGGCGCCGTCGGAGACGCCAAGCGACTGGTGAACCATGTGACCGGTCAGCGTATCGACCACGGCCTGATGGAAGAGACCGCCAAACGCATCGCCCGCGCCCGCGTCTCGCCCGAGGGACAGGAAGGCGTCGGAGCCTTTCTCGAGAAGCGGAAGCCGCGCTGGGCGGACTGACAGGGTGATTGGTGGTTGGTGATTGGTGGTTGCAGCCGCGGCCAGCCTACCGGGTTGGCTCACACCCTGACGGACCGAACCAGTCACCAATCACCAACCACCCCTCGACCCTCGACCCTCGCCCCTCTAAACCGGACCCATGTTCAAATCCGTCCTGGTCGCCAATCGCGGCGAGATCGCCTGTCGCGTCTTCCGCACCGCCCGCCGCATGGGCATCCGTACGGTCGCGGTCTATTCCGAAGCTGATGCGCAGGCCCTGCATGTCCGCGAGGCCGATGAGGCCGTCCTGATCGGCCCCGCCCCTGCCCGCGAATCCTATCTGGACGGCGCGAAGGTTCTGGCCGCCGCCAAGGCCACGGGTGCCGAGGCCATCCACCCCGGCTACGGCTTCCTATCCGAGAACGCCGACTTCGCCGAGGCCGTCATGGCCGCCGGTCTGGTCTGGATCGGCCCGCCGCCTGCCGCCATCCGCGCCATGGGCCTGAAGGACGCCGCCAAATCCCTGATGATCGCGGCCGGGGTGCCGGTCACCCCGGGCTATCTGGGCGAGGATCAGTCGCTGGAGCGCCTGCAGACCGAGGCCGACGCCATCGGCTATCCGGTCCTGATCAAGGCCGTCGCCGGCGGCGGCGGCAAGGGGATGAAGAAGGTCGACCGGGCGGAGGATTTCGCCGACGGCCTCGCCTCGGCCCAGCGCGAGGGCCAGTCCTCATTCGGCGACCCTCGCGTCCTGATCGAGAAATACATCACCCGCCCGCGCCACATCGAGGTGCAGGTGTTCGGGGATACGCATGGCTCCGTCGTCCACCTGTATGAGCGCGACTGCTCCCTGCAGCGCCGCCACCAGAAGGTCATCGAGGAGGCCCCTGCACCGGGCATGGACGCCGCCACCCGCCAGGCTGTCACCGACGCCGCTGTCCGCGCAGCGAAGGCCGTGAACTATGAGGGTGCCGGCACCATCGAGTTCATCGCCGACGCCTCCGAAGGCCTCAAGGCCGACCGCATCTGGTTCATGGAGATGAACACCCGGCTCCAGGTCGAACACCCGGTCACGGAAGAGGTCACCGGCGTCGACCTTGTCGAATGGCAGTTCCGCGTCGCCGCCGGCGAGCCCATGCCGCTGAAGCAGGACGAGATCGAGCTGAACGGCTGGGCCATGGAGGCCCGCCTCTACGCCGAGGACCCGGCCAGTGGCTTCCTGCCGAGCATCGGCAAGCTCGAGCATTTCGTCATGCCCGACGGCATTCGCGTCGACACCGGCGTTCAGGAAGGCGGCGAGGTCAGCCAGTTCTACGACCCGATGATCGCCAAGCTGATCGTGCATGCCGAGACGCGGGAAGAGGCTGCCGAGGCCCTGGCCGAGGCGGCCGGCCAGGTGCAGGTCTTCCCGGTGAAGACCAACGCGGCTTTCGTGATGAAATGCCTGGAGCATCCCCGGTTCGTCTCCGGCGATGTCGACACCGGCTTTATCGCGGCTGAAGAAAGCGACCTGGCGGCCGAACCCCTGTCGGAAATGGGGATCGAGGACGCCGCCCACCGCCTGCGCCACGTCGCCGCCGGTTCCGGGGACAGCGCGGAATCGCCATGGGACAGCCTGACCGGCGCGGTCGGCTTCAGGGCCAATGCGCCGACCCGGAACACCCAGTCGGTCGTCGTCGACGGGGTGGCGCAGATCGCCCGAATGCTCAACGACGACGATCATCCGATGACACCTTTGATCGGTATCTCAACGAACCGGGTGATCGCCTTCGAGAACGGTTCTGCCTTCGATGTGAGCGCCTTCGCCCGGGGCGGGACCGGGGCCTCCGGCCCCGCCTCCGACGGTGCCCTCCGTGCCCCCATGCCCGGCAAGATCGTCGCCACCCCGGCCAGGCCCGGCGACACGGTGACCAGGGGGCAGCCCGTCGTGGTGCTGGAAGCCATGAAGATGGAGCACGCCCTCGTCGCCCCGTTTGACGGCGTGGTCGGCGAGATCGGCGTCTCGGTCGGGGATCAGGTGGCGGCGGACGCGGTGCTGGCGGTGGTGAAGGCGGCAGACGCCGGGTGAGTGATTGGTGATTAGTGGTTAACGGCTGGCCGCCACCTGCGGGGCCGCATCGATCGCGCCGTCCTTCCGCTGCCAGAGTCGGTGCAACCAATAACCACTAGCCACTAACCACTACTGACTCCCCACACCTCAGCGGAACCCAACCCCGCCCACCGGGGTCGTCACCTGGGCGTCAGCGAAGGTCGCCATCAGCTGCATGGCCCGGCGGATCGCCGCCTTGACCTCGGGCACCTGCAACGAGGCGCGGTGGGCGTTCTCATCGGTCCAGACCTCGGTCACCCAGACGGCGTGATCATCCGACGGGTCATGGGCGACGATATAGCTGAGGCATCCCGGCATGGTCCCGAGGTTCTCCAGCAGGACCGCCGTCAGGGTATCCCGCTGACCGGGTGTCGCCGTCATCTTGCCGATCAGACCGTACATGGCGCGTCCGTTCATTCCCGCGCCCGGGAGGTCAGGGCATCACAGAGCCGTCGTAAAGCCGACGCCCGCAATTCACCTGCCCCGTCCGGGCCCCACCCCTGATTCCTTACGCTCACCGCAGAACCTTGTCTCCTGCGTCCGGGTGGCAGCGAAGCTTTCGCCGGCGGCAGGTCCGGATACCGATCAGGCTGTAGAGCGGGCAGGTCCCGAACAGACCGGTCAGCAGCGGCACGACGCCGACCCAGCCCCAGGACGTCTGGGGTCCGACAAAGACAATCGCGATCAGGCCGAGCCCGAAGATAACCCGCAGAATTCGATCCAGTCCGCCGACATTTGCCTTGAACATGATGTATCTCCCGCAGGGTGTCCGCTGATGGTGGGCGGCTCCGGCGCGCTGCGCCTTGTCCGAGAACAATCGCCGCTCACGGCACGGGGCATCGCCGGCCGGACTGCGAGAAAGAGGATCGATTGCCGCTTCACATGATCAAGCTGTGCGTCGGCGTCGCCAGGGTGGAGACGCTGGAGCGCCGGGCCGCCAAGGGCGAGTGGCTGACCGTCCACACCCGCATGACCCCCAAGCGGGCGGCCGAGCTCGAGGACGGCGGTTCGCTGTTCTGGGTGATGAAGGGTTCGGTGACCTGCCGGATGCCCATCGTCGATATCGCCACCCGCGGCGAGGGCAAGGCCTCGATGTGCCACATCACCCTGTCGCCGGAGGTCGTGCGCACCGCGCCCCAGGCCCGCCGCCCGTTCCAGGGCTGGCGCTATCTGGAGCCCAAGGATGCGCCGCCGGACCTGTCGACGCTCGATGCGGGCGAGGTGCCGGAGGATCTGGCCAAACGGTTGAGGGAGATGGGGGCCTGGTAGGGTTCAGGGACCAGGGGTTAGGGATTAGAGCCGGATGCTGCGACCATCCCACCAGAACACACTCGATTCCCCAGTCCCTAATCCCTAGTCCCTAATCCCCAAGATGCCCGCTCCCCATTCCAACCGGCTTGAAGACGCACTCCAGCGCATCTTCGCAGGCGGCAAGACCACCCGGGCCAGCTGGTTCGCCCTGACCGGGGGTGAAACCCTGTTCGCCGAAGGTGACCCCGCCGATACCCTGTATCTGCTGCGCAGCGGCCGACTGGGAGTGTTCAGACAGGAGCACAATCACCAGCCGCCCCAGTTTGTCGGCGTCATCCGGCCCGGCGAACCCGCCGGCGAGATGGCCATGCTGGCCGGCACCGGACACACCGCCGACGTGGTGGCGCTGAGGGACTGCGAAGTCCTGGCCTTGCCGCGCGAGGCCTTCTTCGAGGCTGCCCGGACCGAACCCGACCTTATGGTCGAACTGTCGCGCCTGATGATCCAGCGTGCCCGCGACCGGCGCTCCGGCGGGGGTGAGCCCAGCGTGTTCGGCTTCATCTCGGCCCGCCCCGCCCCCATCCGCGCCTTTGTCGAACAGATCGCGGCGGCCATCCGGGCCGATGATTTCACCTGCAAGATCATCGACCAGTCAGCCCTGGCCTCGGCCGCCGAATGGTTCTCACGCGTCGAGGATACCCATGATTTCGTCCTCTATGTCGCCGAGATGGACGAGCCGGCCTGGGCAGCCCTGTGTGCGCGCCAGGTGGACCGGGTGTTTGCCGTCGGCTCGGGGGCAATCCCCCCGCCCAACCGGCCCATGCCCCATGCCGGCGTGCTGGATGCCCAGCGACGGACGGATCTGCTGCTGTTGCGCGACCCGTCCATGGCCCGCCCCGCCAATACCGGGGCCTGGATCGACGCCATCCAGCCGGGCCGCTGGTTCCAGGCGATCGATGGCAACCAGGCGGATGCGGAGCGTCTGGCCCGCGTCGTGACCGGCACGGCCATCGGGGTGGTGATGTCCGGCGGCGGTGCCCGGGCCTATTCCCACATCGGAGTGCTCAGGGCACTTGAGGAGGCGCGGGTCCCGATCGACTTCGTCGGAGGCTCTTCCATGGGGGCGGTGATCGCCGCGGGACCGGCCATGGGCTGGCCGCTCGAGGAGTTGGAGCACCGGATCCGCAAATCCTTCGTCGAGAGCGACCCCCTGTCCGACCTCGCCTTCCCGATGCTGGCCATGACGCGGGCGAAGAAGGTCGATCGCCTTCTGAACGAGGCCTATGGCGAGATGGATCTGGCCGATCTGGTCAAACCGTTTTTCGCTGTCTCGACCAATCTGACCAGTGGCCGGATCGAGGTGCATCGGCGCGGTCTGATGCGGCGGGCCATGCGCGCCTCGATCGCCATCCCCGGCCTGTTGCCCCCCATCGTCATCGACGGCCAGGTTCTGGTGGATGGGGCGGTGCTCAAGAACCTGCCCACCGAGGTCATGCGGCAGATGCACAGCGGGCCGATCATCGGCGTCGACATGTCCCAGGCCCGGGGCGTCGATCCGGAGCTGATCCAGCACCCGCCCTCGATCTGGCGGCTGATCGTGACCGGGGCCTGGCGGCGAGGTCCACCTATCGTCTCGATCATGATGCGATCGGCGACCCTGACGACCGACGCCGATCTGGAAAGCTCGCGCGCGGCCACTGATGTGCTGATCCAGCCCCGGCCTGACCGGCTCGACATCCGCGACTGGAAGGGCTTCGACCTCGGCGTGGCGGCAGGCTATCAGGCCGCCCGGGACGTGCTGGCGAAACTCGATCGACCGGTCACGCAGCTTCGCCGCCGCCAGGTCACCGTCGACGCGCCACCAGAAACAGTCGCGGAAACGGCAGCAGGGTCACCCCGTCCGTCCGAGGCGGAAAAGCCTCGTCCAGCCGCCGGCCGAGCGCGGAAAGAAAAGCCGCCTGCATAGACGGCTCCGCCAGTGCCGCCAGATAAGGCCGCAAACCTGTGCCCTTCAGCCATTCGAGCACCGCATCCGACCCCGTCAGGGCATGGAGATAGGTGGTGGCCCAGATGTCGACCTCTTCGCAGCGCTCGGCCAGGATGGTGTAACAGGCCTCCGGCATCAGCAGCGGAGCGATGGATTCGACTTCAGCCAGCGACGCCGCCCACGGTCCCTCAGCGGCGACCGTACGGATCAGGCTGTGATGTCGCGTCTCATGCGCCATGGGCATCTGGATCGCCAACACACCATTTGTGTTCAGGGCCGCCGTCAGCCGCCGCAGCAGGGCCGCATGATCGGGCAGCCAGTGCAGGGAGGCATTGGCCAGGATCAGGTCCACCGGGGTCGCCGGTGCCCATGCCGCGATGTCTCCCTGGACCCAGTCGACCTCGGCAGCCCGTGCCCGGGCCCGGGCAAGCATCTCAGGGCTCGAATCCAGCCCGTGCACGACGGCCCCCGGGTGTCGTCGCTTGAGCAGGGCGGCATGCTGACCGGTGCCGCAGCCCAGATCCCAGATCTCGGATGGATCGAGGTCCGCCGGCACGCGCAACAGCAGATCGAGGGCGGCACGATCACGCTCGGCCTCGAAGCGACTGTATTGTCGGGGATCCCAAAGGGGCGCGTCGGTCATACCGGGTGACGCTCCACAGGAAGGGAGATGGTACCGCCTCTCAGGCTTGAACTGAGGACCTCCGGTTCCACAAACCGGCGCTCTAACCAACTGAGCTAAGGCGGCACAGGCCCGTAAGGCCGACGCGAGGGCGGGTTCTAGCGGGACCGCCGGGCCTGATCAAGCAAGCCGCGGCGATAATCGACACAGCGCATACGAAAACGCCCCGGAGGCGGACCTCCGGGGCGCAATCGTTAGGACCTAACTGGCGGACTACTCTTCCGGCGGACGGAACCGGACATTGTATTCCACCCGGGCACCAACCGCAGCACCGTCGACGGTGCCGGGCGTAACCCGCGAGCGGCGAGCCGCGGCCAGGGCCGCTGCACCGAAGCCCAGACCCGGCGGATCCTCGGAGAGTGCCCGGCAATCGCTCAGGCTGCCGTTCGGCTGCAGGGCGCAGCTGACGCGGACAGTGGCGATCTGGTCCACGCCGCGAGCGGCAGCGCGTTTCGGATACTCGGGATCCACCCGACGACCCCAGGACGGGTTCGTCACGACCGACGGCCGCGGCGGAGCCGTAACCGGAGGCGGCGGCGGACCGGGGACGATAACCGGGGGACCCCGGTACTCGACGCGGTCTTCCTTCTTCGTCGGCTCGATCGGCAGCGTCACCGGAGGCGGCGGCGCGTTCGGGACGATGACCGGCGGACGCACCTGCAGCTTCGGCGGCGGGGGCGTGTCAGGCGGAGGCGGCGGCGGCGGAGGCGGCGGAGGCGGGATCGGTTCGATGATCTCCACATCCACCGCGTCGTCCGAATAGTTGATCTCTTTCAACTTGAACTGGATATTGACGAAGTAAAACGCCAATGCCGCGAACAGGATGCTGACGATCAGAAGGCTGCCGATCAGGATGCCCGGGGGCACTCCGAACAGGCCCTTGACCTTGGGGGCATCGTACCTGGAACGGTGATATTGAATGTCTGTCATGATCTCACCGACTCCTACTGCCGATCCGTATCTTCACCGACCAGGGCAACGCTGTAGAAGCCGTTGTCCTGGAGCGAATTCATGACCTGCATGAAGTCGCCGTACCGGGTCGTCTTGTCGGCACGGATGAAGATGCGCTCGTCAGCTGGATTGCGACGGCCGATCTGACCCGTCAGCTCCGGACCGATCTGGTCCAGTTCGACGGGAAAGTCGCCCAAGTAAGCCTGACCGTTGCCCTGGATCGAGATGTAGATCGGCACGGGCGGGTTGGTCTGCATCGGAGCGACGGCACGGGGCAGTTTCACCTCAACGGAGGGGGCGGCAAGAGGGGCCGCCACCATGAAGATGATGAGCAGAACCAGCATGATGTCAACGAATGGTGTGACGTTGATTTCGCTGTTCTGCTCAACCTGATACTTGCCGCCGCCGCCGCCGGAAAGTTTGGCGGCCATCGAGCTTACGCCCCCTTGTCGAGGTTACGCGAGATGGCGTTGGTCAGTTCAGCAGCGAAGCCGTCCGAACGGGTGCCGTACGCCGAGATGCGGGTGTTGAAGTAGTTATAGAAGATAACCGCCGGGATAGCGGCGAACAGGCCGATACCGGTGGCCAGCAGCGCCTCGGCGATACCGGGGGCGACGACGGCCAGGTTGGTCGTGTTGGTGTTCGCAATGCCGATGAAGGAGTTCATGATCCCGTAAACGGTACCGAACAGACCGATGAACGGGCCGGTCGAACCGGTCGAGGCGAGGAACTGCTGTCCACCTGCGAGGCGCTTGGCCAGGGAGGCCTGAACGGCACCCACAGCCTGCTGGGCGCGCATCAGGGCCGAGTCGGCGTGATCGCCGGTGACCGAGAGGCCTGCCTGACGCGACAGTTCGATTTCGTCGGTCGCCGCGGCGGCCATATCGGCCAGCGGGTTACCGTCGAACTCGTCCGCGGTCGCAACCCGACGCATGTCCGCAATGGTGCGGGCCTGGCGGAAGGATTCCAGGAACTTGTCGGTGCGGCTGTTCAGCGAACCGAACTCGAAGAGTTTGATCAGGAGGATGACCCACGAGAAGATGGACGCGAGGACCAGACCGACCATCACGGTCTGAACGACCATGTCGGAGTCCATGAACATCTTGGCCGGGGTCAGCTTGCCGTGGTGGTCACCGCCGACGACGGCAGGCGCATCAGTGGGAGCGGCTTCGGTAGCGGCCGGAGTAGCGGCGGCGTCAGCGGCCGGAGCGGCAGCTGCGGCGGCCGGGGCGGCGGCGGGGGCATCCTGCGCGAGAACCGGCGTGCCGGCCATAAGGACGCCGGCGGCGGCCATGGCCAGGAGGATGTTGGTCTTCTTGATATCGAACATAGTTCGCCAGTTCCTGCTGTTTAGTCTGACTTGTGGAACCCAAAAGAAACGGCCGCAGACGACGACCGCCCTCGATGAAATTTTTGCCCGCGGACAGGGGTAAGGTAACCCCGATCTTTGGAACGCCTCCTGACGCTTCCGGTTGCCGAGTGGCTTCCGGAGCGGTGCCGATGGACTGAGGGAAACCGTTTTCCCCGCCTCCAACAACTGCCCGCAAAGGAAAGCGGTCAAGCTCCTTTGGCGAACGCATAACAGAGCGTCAAGTGCAGGACGGTGCTTTTCCCCTAGCAAGGGAGCCAGCACGCCCGAAGGCGAGATTTCTGCCGGAAAACGACATTTTCATGATGGCCCGCGCATTTTCCTCGAACAGGAAAAGGCGATGGTGCCTGGGGGCGGATTCGAACCACCGACACGCGGATTTTCAATCCGCTGCTCTACCAACTGAGCTACCCAGGCG
>JAIESL010000030.1 GCA_019746095.1 Caulobacteraceae bacterium | reverse complement strand
ATCGAGCCGGTCATGCGGTCGGCGTAGAGGATGACGCGGCCGTCGACGTTGCGGGCGGCGCGGCCGATGGTCTGGATGAGGGAGGTCTCGGAGCGCAGGAAACCCTCCTTGTCGGCGTCGAGGATGGCGACCAGACCGCACTCGGGGATGTCGAGACCCTCGCGCAGCAGGTTGATGCCGATCAGGACGTCGAAGGCACCCATGCGCAGGTCGCGCAGGATCTCGATCCGCTCCAGCGTGTCGACGTCGGAGTGCATGTAGCGGACGCGGACGCCCTGTTCGTGCATGTATTCCGTCAGGTCCTCGGCCATCTTCTTGGTCAGGACGGTGACCAGGGAGCGGTAGCCGGCGCGGGCGACGGACTTCACCTCATCGATGACGTCGTCGACCTGGGTGCGGGTCGGGGTGGAGACGGGACGGATCTCTACGGGGGGGTCGATCAGGCCGGTGGGGCGGATGACCTGTTCGGTGAAGACGCCGCCGGTGCGCTCCATCTCCCAGGGGCCGGGGGTGGCGGTGACGAAGACGGTCTGGGGCCGCATGGCGTCCCATTCGTCGAACTTGAGCGGGCGGTTGTCGATGCAGGACGGCAGGCGGAAGCCGTACTCCGCCAGGGTGGATTTGCGGCGGTAGTCGCCGCGGTACATGCCGCTGATCTGGCCGACGGTGACGTGGCTCTCGTCGACGAACAGCAGGGCGTTGTCGGGGATGTATTCGAAGAAGGTGGGCGGCGGCTCGCCGGGGCTGCGGCCGGTCAGCCAGCGGCTGTAGTTCTCGATGCCGGCGCAGGAGCCGGTGGCCTCCATCATCTCCAGATCGAAGCGGACGCGTTGTTCGAGGCGTTGCGCCTCCAGCAGCTTGCCGTTCTCGACCATCCAGTCGAGCGTCTCCTTCAGCTCGGCCTTGATGCCGGTGACGGCCTGGTTCAGCGAGGGGCGCGGGGTGACATAGTGGCTGGCGGCATAGACGGTGATCTCGGTGAGGTCGGCGGTCTTTTTCCCGGTCAGGGGGTCGAACTCCTGGAGGGATTCCAGCTCGTCGCCGAACAGCTGCACCCGCCAGGCGCGGTCCTCCATGTGGACGGGGAAGATCTCCAGCACATCGCCGCGCTTGCGGAACATGCCGCGGTCGAAATTGAGGTCGTTGCGCTTGTACTGGAGCGCGATCAGGTCGGCGCGGAGCTTGGCCTCATCGATCTGGTCGCCGACCTTCAGGGTGAAGGTCATGGCGGTATAGGTCTCGACCGAACCGATGCCGTAGATGCAGCTGACCGAGGCCACGACGATGACGTCGTCCCGCTCGAGGATCGCCCGCGTCGCCGAGTGGCGCATGCGGTCGATCTGCTCGTTTATGGAGCTGTCCTTTTCGATGTAAGTATCTGATTTCGGGACATAAGCTTCCGGCTGATAGTAGTCGTAGTAGCTGACGAAATACTCGACCGCATTGTCCGGGAAGAAGGATTTGAACTCGGAATAGAGCTGGGCGGCGAGGGTCTTGTTGGGGGCCAGGATCAGGGCCGGGCGCTGGGTCTGTTCGATGACCTTGGCCATGGTGAAGGTCTTGCCCGAGCCGGTGACGCCCAGCAGGACCTGATCGCGCTCGCCCGTTCTGGCGGTGGCGACGAGCTCCTTGATGGCGGCGGGCTGGTCGCCGGCGGGGGTGTATTTGGTCTCCAGCCGGAAGGGGATGTGTCTGCGGTCCCCCTGTCCGGAATGGGGCGGCCGGTCGGGGCGGTGCGGGGTCCAGTCGGCGGGCTTGCCGGGAGCCTCCTCCGGCGTCAGGCGCGGGCCGCTGACGGGGGCGAACATCGGCATGCGGTTCGTCGCCGTCGCGGGATCAAACACAAAGGGCGCCGCCGCCTCCGCCAGACCCGAGGGGTTGGGGACATGGACGGGCTTGCCGGACTGGGAGGGGGAACGGGCCATGAACAGCAATCTAGGGGGCCGGGAGCGCGGACGCCACAACGCAGGCGCCCCGCTGATCCAACCGGCTTGACTCCGTGTAACCCATAGGTGATATGTAACCTCAGGGTGACAAACACCGGAGGATGCAGATGTCGAACACTGGAGATCGCCGCGGGGGCCGGCCGGTGCGGGGGAGCGGCTGGAAATTTCTGGCTGCCCTGGGGCTGTCAGGGCTGGGCCTCGGCCTGGCGGTGGTGGGCCTGAATCCGGGCGCGACGAGCCTGGGCGAGACCTTTTCCGACGCCAATGCGGGGGTTGTGACCGGGATCGGCATCGGCCTGTTCGTGGTCGGGCTGATGATCGCCTGGAAGGTGCGGCCCAACGGCCCGGCCACGCGCCCCGAGGACGAACCGGGCAAACGCGAGCGGATGCAGTCCGAGCGGTCCATGCTGCTCTGGCTGTTCCCGATCATCACCCTGCTCTTTCTGTACCAGTCGATCCGGGCCGTCGGACCGGTCCTGGCCGGGGAAGGCAATTGGGGCGACTATCTCAGCATCGGGCTGCCGGTCCTCTACGCCTGGCTGGCGGTCGCCTTCACCATGGGGTGGGACGGCAATTCGCGGAAGAACCGCCGCTACCTTGAGGACGAACTGACCCTGGTGCTGCGCGCCCGGGCGATGGTCTGGGCCTTCCTCGTGCTGATGTCGGGCACCACGATCGCGCTCGGCCTGGCGCTGTGGCGTCCCGAGACCGGCATTGTCGCCCTGCCGTTCGCCCTGGCGGCGGCGGGCGCGACAGCGGGCCTGCGCTTCGCCTGGCTGGACCGCGAGGCCGGGCGCGACGATGGGTGATCCGCGTCTGGCCTCACGCCTGAAGGAAATGCGGACGGCCGCCGGCCTGACCCAGGCCGAGCTGGCCGAGCGGGCCGGGGTGTCGCGCAAGACGGTGAATACGGTCGAGAACGGTGTCTTCGTGCCCTCGACCATCCTCGCCCTCAGCCTGGCGCGGGCCCTGGGAACGACGGTCGAGGAGCTGTTCTGGCTGACGGAGTGAGGGAGTGGCTAGTGGCTAGTGGCTAGTGTCGTTCGCACGACTGACGGCGGAAGGGCGGCGCGGTCGGTGCCGCCGCGCCGAGGCCGGCCAGCCACTGGCCACTGGCCACCAGCCACCATTCACCCCCTAGCGGCTCATCACCACCCGGGTCTCGAGGTCGGTCCAGCGGCGGCTCAGGTCGCGGAGTTCCTCGCGGAAGCGGGCGGCCTCGGCGCGGCTGATCGAGCCGTTGCGCTCGCCGGCGGTGATGCGGGCCTCCAGGGCCACGGCGCGGCCGTCGCTGCCGTAGCCGCCGTTGTCGACGACATCGCCGATGCGGCGGTCGAGGTCGGCGAGGCGGGTCTCCAGGTCCTGCTGTTCGCGGTCGCTGAGGCCGTCGCGCTGATAGCCGGTCTCGATCCGGACCAGGGCGTCGAAATCAGTGCGCAGCCGGCTCGCGGCGGTGCGGCTGATGCGGCGGTCGCGCAGGGCGGCGTCGACGCGGGCGTTGAAGGCGACGCGCTGGTCGGCCAGCGAACGCCAGCCGTAGCCGCCATCATAGCCGCCGTCATCGCGCGCATCCCCGACGCGCTGCGACAGGGCGTCGTAGCGGTTGCGCAGGTCGGTCCGCTCCTGGGTCGTCAGCCGCCCGTCGGCGGCATAGCGGGTCTCCAGCTGGACCAGGGCATTGTATTCGGCGCGCAGGCGGTTGGCCTCGGTCCGGTCAAGCGAGCCGTCGCGGATGCCGGCGTCGATCCGGGCCTCCAGCGCCAGGCGGCGCTCGCCCAGCGGGCGGCGGCCGTTGCTGTAGTCGTCCTCGATCTGCCGGTCATCGCTGTAGGCATTGCCGAACACGGCCCCGAACAGGGCACCGATGATGCCGCCCGGCTGCTGTGTGGTCGCCTGACCGTCGTAGCCGTCATTGTCCGGATAGAGGGCCCCGACCGTGGCCCGGGCCCCGGTGCAGGTCAGGACGCCGTCGCGGTTGGAGATCGACGACCGGCAGTCGTCCGGCCGCAGGGCGCTCCAGCGCCAGCCGCCCTCGGCCTGGCATTCGGCCGAGACATAGCCGTCGGCCAGCTGTTCGGCATTGCGGCACGAGCCGGGGATGTCGCGGGCGGGGCTGCTGTAGCTGGAATAGGGCGTCTGGGCCTGGGCCCCGCCGGCGACGGACGCCAGCAGGGCACCGGCGGCCAGGGCCGACAGGGTGCGGGACATGGAGGTCATGGGAGGTTCTTTCCGGGCGGAGGTGGCCCTGTTGCCGGGAAGAACGGGAGTCGATGGAGAAAGGTTGCGGGAGGGCGGGCTCAGCCGCCGCGGGTCACCCGCCAGGTCCGCGGATCGATCCGCGGCCGGGCCGGGGTTCCCTCAGCCGGAACGGCCGCCGCCGGGACGGCAGGATCCCCGGCAGAGACCGGCAGGGGCAGGATCAGCGGGCTGGCCAGCGGCACACCGGACCGAACCGGCGGGGCGGCCGGGACCCGGGTCGGGGCCGGCACGGGCGCGGCGGCGAAGGCCTGAGCGGGCCGCTCTGTCACGGGGGGCTGAAGGCTGCGCAGCAGCCGATAGCCGCCGGCGGTGTCCGCGGTCTGGACCGGGGGAAGGCAGGCGGAGTCAGTCAGGCCGTAGAGTTCCGCGGCCACATCATAGACGCCGCGCTCGATCAGGGCCCGGACGCCGAGTTGCAGGGGCTCCAGCGCGCTCTGTCCGCCGGAGAGGTCGACGGCCACGCCGCCGAAGATGTCGAACACGCCGGCGCGAATCTCGCGGCCGACGATCTGCTTCTGATAGGCGGCGATCGCCACCACCTCCTGGGAGATGGAATCCACCAGCCGCAGGTCGACCGCCACATTCATCACGAAGCGGGAGCCGCCGAGCACGGTCTTGGGGTCCTCGGGGTCGATGGCGCCGACGCCCAGCTGCCCGCCCGAGGATTCGATATTGTAGTTCAGCTCGGTGATGCCGCCGACGAGGTAGTAGCGGGAGCCGGCGATCTGGCCCGGATTCACCGGGCGCACCGGGCCGGGGTCTTCGCCTGCGCCGGTCGGGTTATCCGACAGCACCCGGGCCGCCGCATAGGTGCGTTCGACCTCGGCGACCGTCTGGTCCGCCCGCTCGACCAACGGAACCCCGGCCCGGCCAAGGGCCGTCACAGCGAACAGGGAGGCCCCCTGGGTCACACGACGACCGGTCTCGAGATCCAGTTTGCCGGTGAGATCGGCGATCTCGCCGACGGCGAGGCGGGGCGCAGCGAGGCGGCGGGTCGCGGCCGTATCGGCCAGGCAGGTCAGGGCCGGCGTCAGGGGGGTGGCATTGGCGGTGGCCGGTGCTCCCCCGACCGGGGCGGCATAGAGGCCGGTGGCGGGGTCGAAGCCGGTCGAGGCGCAGCCCGACAGGATGGAGGATACCAGCAGGGCGGCAATCAGGGCGCGATGGTTCATGACCCGATCTCCGCGCGCTCGAGGCATCCACTGTAGGCGTCGGCCGTCTGCCGGCCGGCCAGCAGTTCGAAGACCCCCCGTTCGACCAGGGTCCGGACCGCGGCCTGCAGGGGTTCGACCGCCTGGGTGCCGCCGGACAGGGCCCCGCCGACCGTGGTGGAGCCGCCGCTCAGGCCGAGGTTCATCTCACGGCCGACCAGCTGCTTCTGGAAGGAGACCGTATCGACGACGATCTGGGAACGGCTGTCGACCAGACGCAGGTCGACCGCGACGTTCATGACATAGTCGGACGCGCCGGCGCGGCCCCTCAGGCCGGTCACGGCCGCCTCACCGACCTGGGCGCTGAAGCCCGAGGACTGGATATTGTAGTTCAGCTCGGTGATGCCGCCGACGATGAAATACTCGGAACCGGCCACCTGACCGGCGAAGATGGGGCGGAAATTCTCGGCGGACTGACCGGCCAGTTCGGGGGTGTCGGACAGCAGATGCTTCTGGGCGTAGTCGAGCTCGATCTGGGAGACGGTATTGTCCAGCCGCTCGACCACCGGGGCACCGGCGCGGGCCAGGGCCGTAATGGCGAACAGGGAGGCCCCCTGGGAGACGCGGGCGCCAGTATCGAAATCGACCCGCCCGGTCAGGTCGCCGATCCGCCCGACCGCCATCCGGGGTGACTGGAGCCCGAGGGTCTGGTTGCGCTCGGCCATACAGGTCAGGGCCACCGTATAGGGGGTGGCATTGCCTGTGGCATGCACCCGGCCGCCGCGAACGGTGCCGTCCGGGCCGGCGGCCACCGCCGGTGCGGCCGCCGTCAGGCCGGCGAAGGCCAGGGCAAGGATCACAGTCTGGACGGGGCGGCGGGTCATGTCTGGTCTCCGGGAGAGGAGGAAATGGCGGTCAGCGCGGCGGGTTGATCCCGCTGGCGGTGACGGTGCCGGTGTTCGACTGGGTCGAGTTGACGATCACGGTGTTCCAGGACCCCGCGATGGAAACCGTCAGGAGGTTGCCGATCGCCGTGCTCGTGCTGCTGGCGGCCCCGGACGAGAAATAGTCGGCGCCGCTGCTGGTCTGGTCGCCCGTGGTCCGATCGGACTCGAAATAGTTGCTGGAGTCGGACTGGATGATGCCGTTGACGATCAGACGGTTGCCGGTCTGGGCGTTGGATGAGGGCCCGTAGGTCCGGCTCTCCATCTGGCGACCATTGCCATAGCCGGCCTCATAGGTGGCCAGGGAGCCACCGCGCGCCGGGGCGCTCTGGGCGAGGGCCGGAGAGACCAGGACTGCACCGCCGGCGAGGGCGAGGACAGCGGTTTTCGGGATTGACCATGAGCCGTGCATGATGCGATGCCTTTCGATGACGTTGGTGTCGCCGCGTTGCAGCGCGACGACACCGGGAAGTCAGTGGTTCTAGAAGCCGGTGACGGTCAGGCTGTTGCCGATGGCGGCAGCCGTCGCATTCACCGATCCGCGGACGTCGCGGACGGTCGCACCCATGACGGCATTGACGCCGGCCTGGTTGATCTGGGTCGAGGCCAGACGACCGAAGTCGGCATTGACGCTGGCCGAGTTGCTGAGAGCAGCCGAGGTCGCAGCCACATCGCCGCCGACATTCTGGATGGTCGCGTTCAGGGTCGAGGTGGGATCGAAGCCCGCCAGCTGGACGTTGTTGAGAACGCCGACCCAGTCCGCCTCGATGCTCGCCGAGTTGGCGATGGCGGCGGAGGTTGCGGCCACATCGCCCTGGACGTTCGCGATCGAGGCCGAGAGGTCCGAACGGGCGTCGCCCCAGAAGTTCTGGTAGTTGTTCAGGGTCGCGAGGCTGGAGCCTTCGGCCGTGAAGGAGTTGGCGATCGCGGCCGAGGTCAGGGCCACATCGTCAGTGACGTTCTGGACCGTGGCATTGAGCTGGGCCCGGATGGTGGCGTTGTTGCGCTGGTTGTTGTCGAGGCTCTGGGCCTGGGCGGCACCAGCGGAGGCGGCGAGGCACAGGGCAATCGCCAGGATGGAAGCGGTGGTCTTCATCTCAGAGTTCCTTTCATTGCCGGTCATTCGGCAAGACAGGAGGAGCAAGGGGTGTACCAGCGATCCGGCTCCGGCCTCTTCATTTCCGGCTAACCAGGATCATCCCGTTTTCGGCGGAAAATTCGCCCGACCGGGGAAGTCCTCGCGTCGATTTGCGGATCTCAACATCTCGTAAATCCCGCCTGTAAAGGTCTTGTTCAGAATGAATTTATCTTTACCTTTCATGGACTTCAAAACGGGACGGACGCCTGGTTCAGTTCGGGACAGGATGGGTCCCGGGCCGGGTGGCGGACCCCAATGGGGCGAGTTTCGCCCGGGGCCGGTTCTGACTTCCGGTCCTCTGGTGACGGACAGGCCGCGCACATGACCGCCCTCCCCCTTCCCGATCTCTTTCTCCTGTTCGCGGCCCTCGTCGCCGCCGGCCTGATCGGCGGGCTGGTGGCCGGTCTGTTCGGGGTCGGGGGCGGGACGGTGATCGTGCCGGCGGTCTTCTATGCCTTCGAGGTGCTGGGCGTCGGGGGCGAGGGCAATCTGCATACGGCGATCGGGACCTCGCTGCTGACCATTGTCGCGACCTCCTGGCGGTCGTTGCGGGCCCACCGGGCACATGGGGCGGTGGATGAGGCCGTGCTCAGGAACTGGACGCCCTGGGTGGCGGCGGGGGCGCTGGTCGGGGCGGGGGTGGCGGGGGTCACCTCGATGCAGGGGCTGGCCATCGTCTATGCCGTCTGCCTGCTGGGGGTGGCGGCGCAGATGGGGCTGCTGCCCGAGCGGGTCACCCTGAGGCGCGACCTGCCGGAGGGCTGGGGGCGGCGGGTGACCGGGACGGTGATCGGCGGCCTGTCGGCCATGATGGGGATCGGCGGCGGCAGTTTCGGCGGCATGATGATGACCCTGTGCGGGCGGCCGATCCATCAGGCGGTGGCCACGGCCTCGGGCTTCGGCCTGGCCATCGGGACGGCGGCGACCCTGGGGTTCGTGGTCTTCGGCTGGGACGCGGGCGGGCGGCCGCCGCTGTCGCTGGGCTATGTCAATGTGCCCGGAGCGATCGTGATGGCGGTACTGACCACGGCGGTCGCGCCCTGGGGGGCGAAGCTGGCGCATTCGCTGGACCGGGCCGTGCTGAGACGGGCCTTCGCGGTCTGGCTGCTGGTGACGGCGGCGGCGGTGGTGGTGAAGGCGGTCTGAGTGGCCAGTGGCTAGTGGCTGGTGGCCAGTGGCGAGGCTGCTGGATCGCACGCCCGCTTGAACAGCATGGAACTGCTCTCGCCGCAGCCGATCACTGGCCACTGGCCACTAACCACTTACTAAGGTCGCAGCGTCAGCCCCGCCGGGGTGGCGCTGAAGGAGGACAGGCGGCCGAGGTAGCTCATGCCGAGCAGGCTGTGGGGCAGGCCTTGTTCGACGACCAGGGCCTCGACCTGTTCGACACGGGTGCCGGCGACGGCGACCGTCTGCAGGGCGACCGGAGCGGCGCGGACCGGGCCGGAGGCGGTGATGATGGTGCGGGAGAAGTCACCGGCCTTGAGCCTCAGGCCCAGGCGGGCGGCATCCTCAGGGGTCAGGACCACGACGCTGGCCCCGGTATCGACCATGACCCGAACGGCGCGCGGACCCTTGTCGGCATCGATCAGGGCGTCGGCCCAGTAGTGGCCGTCGGCGGCCTTGAGCACCTGGCCGGGCGTGCCCTCGGCGGCGGCATGGACAGGGGCGGGTGTGGCCGCCTGGGCCTGTCCCCGCGCATCGGCGTGGTTCAGCCACCAGGCCGTGCTGAGGGCCGAGGCCACGGCCAGGGCCATGACTCCCATCGAGGAGAGGTCGAAACGCATACGCCGTCCGTCGCAAACACACCGCTTCTGCAGCCACTCCCCTGTCGCACACGGCGGTTGGGATGGGGTGAAAAGGGATGGTTTGCGGGGCGTTAAGGCGGTGGGGCTGTCAGCCCCCCAGGGCCACGAACCCGCCGTTGCCGAAGCCCGGCTTGCCGTAGCGCAGCGGCTGGCCGTCCTCGGCCATGACGCGACCGCCGGCGGCTTCCAGCACGGCCTGCCCTGCCGCCGTGTCCCATTCCGAGGTCGGGCCGGTGCGGGGATAGGCGTCGAATCGGCCCTCGGCGATCAGGCAGAATTTG
>JAIESL010000115.1 GCA_019746095.1 Caulobacteraceae bacterium | reverse complement strand
CGATGTCAACGAGGTGCTCTCCCGCTGAGCTACGCATCCGCCAAGACGGTTCCGGACAGGTCCGGAACGGGAAGGAGCGGTCTATAACCCTTGTGGGCCGCTGACCGCAAGGGGCATTCCCGGTGGGCTGCGGTCAAAAGGCTGCGCCGTTTCGACCCGGTGTGCCCTTAAATCAGGCCGCCACCATCCGCTCGACCTCGCCGACCAGGTCGCGCAGGTGGACGGGCTTGGCCAGGACCTTGGCCTGGGGGCTGGCCTGGGCGGCCGAGAGGGCCACGGCGGCGAAGCCGGTGATGAACATGATGCGGATGCCGGGCTGGCGGGCGGCTGCGACGCGGGCCACCTCGATGCCGTCAGCCCCGGGCATGACGATGTCGGTCAGCAGCAGGTCCCACGGGCCCTGGTCGAGCGCCTCGATGGCGTCGTCGCCGTTCTCGCAGTCGACGACCGAATGGCCGGCGCGCTCGAGGGCACGGGTCAGGAAGCCGCGAAGCGAATGATCGTCTTCGGCCAGTAGAATCCGCGCCATGTCGTTGTCCGCCCCCGGGTCGTCTTTCGGGGACGCTACGCCGCGACTGGTAAACCCGCCATGAAAATCAGGGGCCGGGGGCAGGGGCTGCCTGTGGAGGCCCGGGCGAAACAGGGTAAGGCAAGGGCATGGATCAGGCGCGGGGCGGAGCGGAGGAGACTGGTGACGAGGCCTTCGTCGTCCTGCGCCCGCAGACGCCGGGCCGGTTCGTCTTTGCCTCACCCCATTCGGGCACGGTCTATCCGCCGGAGATGGGCCGCGATCCGTCCCTGTCGGAGGCCAGTCTGCGCAGCGCCGAGGATGCGCTGGTGGACCGGTTGATCGTGCCCGCAGCCGATCGCAGCGCGACGGTGGTGCTCGGGCGACTGGGACGGGCCTGGGTCGATCTGAACCGTGATCCGGCCGATCTGGACCCCCGCTTGATCGACGGTGCCCCGGACGGGGCGGTGTCGGCGCGGACAGCCGCAGGCTTTGGTGTCATTCCGCGGCTGACCGGTGACGGCCAGGCCCTGTACGACCGGCGTCTGTCGCTGGGTGAGGCGCAGGCACGGCTGGCGGGGACCCATGAGCCCTATCACGCGGCCCTGGCCGAGGGGATGAAGGCGGCCCGGGCCCGGCACGGGGAGGCGGTGCTGGTCGACTGGCATTCCATGCCCGCGCGGGCCACCGAGGGGGTCGGCGGGGCCCGCGGGCCGGATGTGGTGCTGGGCAACCGGCACGGGTCCTCGTGCGGGGCCGAACTGACGCGGCGGCTGCGACGGGCGTTCGAGGCTCTGGGCTGGCGGGTGGCGCTGAACCAGCCCTATGCCGGCGGCTGGACGACCCAGCGCTGGGGGCGGCCGTCGGACGGGTTTCACGCCATCCAGATCGAGCTGAACCGGGCGCTGTATTTCGATGAGTCGGCCCGGATCCCTGGCCCCGGCTGGTCACGCACCGAAAAGGGCGTGGCGCGGGTCATCGCCGACCTGCTGGACGGGGCATAAAAAAAGCCGCGC
Source organism: Caulobacteraceae bacterium (assembly GCA_019746095.1). Taxonomy (GTDB): domain Bacteria; phylum Pseudomonadota; class Alphaproteobacteria; order Caulobacterales; family Caulobacteraceae; genus Brevundimonas. The sequence goes on along the minus strand of JAIESL010000115.1, from coordinate 7,890 downwards.
CCGAGGGCGCGGCATGAAGTCTATAGGGAGGAAACGCCCAGAAGGGCAAGACGCCCGGAGGCGTCAGAAATGAAGCTAGGTTGCAGCGCACAAATCGTCAAGCGCCTATCTCGCAACTGCGTTCAATGAATGTAACCGCTTTCATCGCGCCCCGGTTTTTTCAGCTTCGCTCCAGCAGCCGGCGGGCGCTGCGGATGGCGCGCGCGGCCGGGGAACCGGCCTGTCGCCAGACCATCAGGCAGAAGACGGCCGCCACCCCGATCGCCAGCCACAGCGGTCCGAACAGCCAGGCCCCGGCCGCCAGGGCAAAATAATAGCCCCGCACGCCCTGGCTGAAGGCATTCAGCGCCGGGTTCAGCAGATTGGCCGCGGCATCGCCGAGCGCGACCCGGTCGGCTTCCGTATGGACCTCGGGTGCCGCGCCGATCAGGGCCAGGGCGTAGTTCAACTGTCTGATCGACCAGATGAAATCCAGCAAGCCGCGGGCCAGACAGACCAGCACCAGCGCCAGCTTGGCCTCGAGTAATTTCATCGGCACTTCCTCGGCGCCGACCGAGGCGAACCCCTGCATCGCCTGTTCCCCGCCGAACAGGACGCTGGCCACGGCCGCGATCAGCAGCAGGTTGGTCGAGGCGAAAAAGCCGCCGGAATTGATGGTGTGACCCATCAGATTGCTGTCCACGAGGCGGATTTCGCGGTGGGTCATGGCCGTCATCCAGACCCGGCGGACGACCAGCATATCCGCGTTCAGCGTGCCGCTGCGCCGCGCCAGCAGGGCCAGAAGCGGGCCGTAGCCGAGCCAGCAGAGGATGAAGAGGGCCAGTGCAAGCCAGTCGAACAGGGTCATCGCCGTCTCCTCATCGTCCGGGCACCGTGAGGCGCCGGGGGCGCGCGCTCAAGCGGTGAGACGCCCGGCATCAGGCGGCAGCGCAACCAACCTGCCTTGCTTCCGCCGCGCCCCGAGCCTATCACGCCCGCCACTTTCGTATCGCACTGCACAATAATCGAGCGCGCCATGAATATCGACGCCATTCCCGTCGGCCCCAATCCGCCCTGGGACGTCAATGTCATCATCGAGATCCCTCAGGGGGGGCTGCCGGTGAAATACGAGATGGACAAGGCGTCCGGTGCCCTGTTCGTCGACCGTTTCCTGCACACGGCGATGTACTATCCGGGCAACTACGGCTTCATTCCGCACACCCTGTCGGACGACGGGGATCCCTGCGATGTCATCGTGCTGAACCCGACGCCGGTAGTGCCGGGCTGTATCATCCGCTCGCGCCCGATCGGCGTGCTGAAGATGGAAGACGAGGCCGGCGGCGACGAGAAGATCCTCGCCGTGCCGGTCGACAAGCTGAACCCCTATTACACCGACATCGCCAGCTACCGGCAGCTGCCGACGATCATGGTCGAGCAGATCGAGCATTTCTTCACCCGCTACAAGGACCTGGAGAAGAACAAGTCGGTCACGGTCAAGGGCTGGGGCGACGCCGGCGAGGCCGCGGAATTGATCGCCACCGGCATGCGCGCGCATCAGGAAAAGCTGAAGGCCGCCATCGCCAAGGCCGCCAACGCGGCGTGATTTCGGCCCTTCCTTCCCCTGAAGGGGAGGGAGGGTGCTTCCCCTCAACGCCCGCTGCGCTATGTGTCCCCCATGGCCGCCGCCGAAACGCCCGCAGAGACCTTCAAACGTGCCCTCGCCCATGCGGCCCGGGCGCTGGCGGAGCAGTCGGAGCTTGAGGTCGTCTTCGGCTCGGACGGGCCGAAACTGTCCAACGGCGTCCTGACCCTGCCACATCCGCCGCGCGATCCGGGCGGCCCTGAGAGCGCGACCCTGCGCGGCCAGGCCGACCGGCTGGCGCTGCGCCTGGCCAATCACGACGAGACCCTGCACGCCCGTCTGCGGCCGCTCGACAGCCGGGCGGCCGATGTGTTCGAGGCGGTGGAGCAGGCACGGGTCGAGGCGGTCGGCTCGCAGTCCCTGGCCGGTGTGCGGGCCAATATGGGCGCGGCCCTGCTGACCCGGCTGGAGAAGATGGGGGCCCTGCGCGTTACCGATGCCGAGCGGGTTCCGGTGGCCGAGGCCGTGGCCCTGCTGGTGCGCGAGCGGCTGACCGGCCAGCGCGCGCCGGACGGGGCGGCCGCGATGCTGGACCTCGTCCGCACCTCCATGGAGGACCGGGCCGGGGCCAAACTCAATGCCCTGGCCGAGGTGGCGGGCGACCAGGTGGCCTTCGCCGAGAGGCTGAAGGATGTGCTGCGGGCGCTGGATCTCGATCCCGGTGACGGCCGCGGCGATGACGCCTCGGATGAGCAGGGGGAGGATGAGGCCGATCCCCAGTCGCCGGATGCGGCCGATGATCAGGATGAGGAAGACGACGCCGGCGGCGGCGAAGGCCAGACCATGGATGGCTCGGCCGACGATGCGTCGCAGGGCGATGAGCGCGAGTCTCGGCCGGACGGCTCGGCCGGCGACCCGGAAGGGGAAGCCTCGGAGGACGGGCCTGACGTCAATGAGGGCGCTCTGCCCAACCGCCAGCAGACCGCGGACGACGGTCGCGCCATCGACGCCTACCGGGTCTTCACCACCGCCCATGATGAGGTGATCGACGCCGCCGACCTGTGCGACCCCAGTGAGCTGGAGCGGCTGCGCGCCCTGCTGGACCAGCAGCTGGCGGCCCTGTCGTCGGTGGTGTCGCGGCTGGCCAACAAGCTGCAGCGCCGGCTGATGGCCCAGCAGAACCGCAGCTGGCATTTCGACCTGGAAGAGGGGGTGCTGGATACCGGCCGCCTGACCCGGATCATCACCGATCCGACCAGCCCGCTGAGCTTCAAGGCCGAGAGCGAGAGCCCGTTCCGCGATACGGTTGTGACCCTGCTGCTGGACAATTCCGGCTCGATGCGCGGCCGGCCGATCATGGTGGCGGCGGTCTGTGCCGACATCCTGGCGCGGACGCTGGAACGCTGCGGCGTCAAGGTCGAGATTCTCGGCTTCACCACCCGGGCCTGGAAGGGCGGACAGGCCCGCGAGGCCTGGATCAGCGCCGGCAAGCCGGCCAATCCCGGGCGGCTGAACGACCTGCGGCACATCATCTACAAGGCGGCGGATTCCCCCTGGCGGCGGGCCAAGAAGAACCTCGGCCTGATGATGCGCGAGGGGCTGCTGAAGGAAAACATCGACGGCGAGGCCCTGACCTGGGCGCATGACCGGCTGCTGGGGCGGACCGAGGCGCGGCGCATCCTTATGGTCATTTCCGACGGCTCGCCGGTCGACGATTCGACCCAGTCGGCCAATGCGGCCCTCTATCTGGACAAACACCTGCGTCAGGTGATCGCCGAGATCGAGACCCGCTCACCGGTTGAACTGATCGCCATCGGCATCGGCCATGACGTCACGCGCTGGTACCGGCGCGCGGTGACCATCGTCGATGTGGAGCAGCTGGCGGGGGTGATGACCGAGAAGCTGGCCGAACTGTTCGAGGGCGAGCCGAGGGCGGTGCCGGCCCGGCGGCGCAAGGCGGCGTAAGCTTGATATCAGCCGGACGGCGGAACCCGGGCACCCTGCATCTGACGCAGCATCTCGCGGCTGGCGGCGCGCTCTTCCTCGGTCTGGACGGCACTGCGGCAGACCCGACGGCCGAAGCGCGAGCCGGTCACGGGTTCGGTCCGGCAAACCTGGGTCGTGTCCGAGACCTGGGGGCTGGTCACCGTGACGGGAGCCAGGGTGGCCGTCTGTGTCGTCACGGGTGCCTGTGTCGTCACGGGTGCGGCAGGCGCGGGCGTGGCGGACTGGGGAGCCTGTTGTGTCAGGGCCAGCGCAGTGAACAGAACGGCGGGAAACAGCACCAGGCTCTCCTGTAGGACTTTGAGTGGAATATCGCGGTGCGAGGCCGGCTGCGCAACCCCGGCCCTCGATCAGACCCGTTCACTGACCTTGATGGCGGCCCGGCAGCCGGCCCGGATGACCGCGCTGAGCAGGCTGTAGCCCGGGGTTTCGCGGCTGCCGTGGGCGATGGCGTGGTCGTGGTGGGCCAGCTCCTCGTCCCGGAACACCGACAGCTCGGCGGCCAGGGCCGGGTCGCGGTCCTTCAGTTCGGCGATCTGGTCGGCGTAATGCTCCTCGATCACGCTCTCGACCGCCTCGGTGCAGGCGTGGGCGGCCTTCTCGCCCATCAGGGCCGTGCCGGTGCCCAGCGCCAGGGCCGCCAGCCGCCAGACCGGCGTCATGAGGGTCGGCCGCACCCGTTCGGCGTTCAGCAGGGCGTCGAACCGGGCCAGGTGAACGGCCTCCTGGGCCTGCATCTCGCCCATGTCGGCGGCGATGGCCTCGCGGCCCGCGCGGCCTTCGAACACCGCCCGCTGGGCCCGGTAGATGTGGACGGCGGCATATTCCCCGGCGTGGTCGACGCGCAGGATTTCGGCGCGGCGGCGACGGCTGGCACCCCGGCCGGGGCGGGCGAGGGGGATGCGGCGATTGTCCGCCGGGTCCGGCAGGACGGGCTCAGTTTCCAGGCGCTCTGGCATCCTTGGGCCTCTTGGCGGCAAGCAGGCTGAACACGGCCAGGGCGGCCGAGATCAGGGCATTCCACCCTGCCATGGACAGTCCCAGGAAGCGCCACGTCACCGCGTCGCACATGACGACCTTCTCGATCGGGCCGGTGCCGAGCGCCAGGGCGGCCAGGCTTTCCAGATTGACGTCTCCGCCGCCCGAACAGGTCGCCGGCAGCGCCCACCATTTCATCTCCCCGCCCATTTTCATCTCCCCGCCCATGTGGAAGACGGCGGTGATGGTGCCGGTGGCGAAGACGACGGCCAGCAGGAAGGCGGCGATGCGCGGGGTCCCGCGGCTGCCGCGGCTGACCAGATGCCAGAGGGTGGCGACCAGGGCGATGACGACGGCACCCCAGTAGACCTCGCGCTGCTTGAGGCAGAGGTTGCAGGGCGCGAGGCCGCCGAAGCGCTCAAACGCATGCGCTGCGCCCAGCAGGGCCAGGGAGGCCGCCAGGGCAAAGGCGGTCCACCACCGCGTCAGGAGTCGATACAGGCCTCTCATCGGAAGACGTTCATAGCGGGGGCGGAGGCCCGCGTCGATGCGCTTAGCCGGCGAAGCGCGACAAGAGCGCCACGGCCCAGCCCGCGCCGACGTAGAAACCGATCGCCACCGTGGCCAGGGTCGCGGCCCAGCCGGCCGCCACCGCCGCTCCGGCCAGGACGAACAGGCCGTCGCGCTGGATCAGGCCCACCGCCAGCAGGGTCAGGGCGATCGAGGGCACCGTATTGGTCATGGGCAGGACGATGGTCACCGTCGCCAAAATCATGAACAGGGCCACCACCCGTTCGGCCCAGCCCACGGTGAACAGGGTCAGCCGCGGCCGCGACAGACGCTCGAACCAGCCCATTCGCTTGGTGGCGAAGTCGGCCATGCGATCCAGCCAGGCCTTCGAAACCCGGCGCTTCAGGACCGCTTCCGGCAGCCAGGGCTCGATCCGGCCGGCGAGCATCTGCCCTGCGAGCAGCAGGATCGGGATGCCGACGATCTGGGGCACGCCATACAGGGCCGGCACCAGGCAGGGGATGGCCAGGATCAGGATCATCAGGCCGAAGCCGCGCTCGTCGAGCTCATCGCGAATCTCCCGCAGAGTCAGGCCCTCTGGCCCGCTCATGGTCGCCAGACTGGCCACCAGGGCGGTGAAGCTCTTTTTCGGATTGTCGACGTGCGGCGTCTCGGTCTGGATCATGGGCTCGATCTCGGCGGGGCAGGCCGGTCGTTATCGGGAAATCACCGGCGATACGCCAGCCCGAAACCGCCTGTGAGTCGCCGTCGCGGCAGAGGGTCGCTATAGAGGCCGTCCCCCGCCTCTCCGCCGGACGAAATCCCGATGCGTTATCTGCACACCATGGTCCGGGTGACCGACCTCGATGCCTCGTTGCGGTTCTACTGCGACCTGCTGGGCCTGGAGGAAATGCGGCGGACAGAGAATGAGGCCGGGCGGTTCACCCTGGTCTTTCTGGCGGCCCCGGCGGACCGGGACCGGTCGGACGCGGACCGGTCGCCCGAGGTCGAACTGACCTTCAACTGGGATCCGGATCCCGAACCCTATGGTGGCGGGCGCAATTTCGGCCATCTGGCCTACAAGGTCGGTGACATCCATGCCGCCTGCCGGCGACTGATGGACGGGGGTGTGGTGATCAACCGGCCGCCCCGCGACGGCCGCATGGCCTTTGTCCGCTCGCCCGACGGCATCTCCATCGAACTGCTGCAGGAGGGGGCCGCCCTGACCCCGGCCGAACCCTGGATCTCCATGCCCAACACGGGGAGCTGGTGACCGTGAAGAATTGTCCGATCGTGGCCCTGGCCCTGCTGGGCCTGACGTCACTCGCGGCCTGTGCCTCGACCTCCGAGACCTATCCGTCGCGCACCGCCACCGAACAGCTGCTGGTCAGCCGGGCCGCCGACCGCGCCGTCGAGGGCCTGACCCTGCCGATCCCGGCGGGATCGCGGGTCTTCGTCGACGACAGCTATTTCCGGGCCGAGAGTGCGGCCTATGCCGTCAGCGCCATCCGCAACGCCCTGTCCGACGCCGGCTACGCCCTGGCCCCCTCGAAGACCGAGGCCGACGCCGTGTTCGAACTGCGCGCCGGGGCCCTGTCGCTGGAGCAGATGCGCCGCGTCTTCGGCCTGCCGGACATGCGGGTGCCGATCAACGACAGCTTCAACGTCGTCTCCATCCCCGAGCTGTCGATCTACAGCCGCCGCGACCGGGTCGGCGTGGCCGAGTTTTCGGGCTTCCTCTATGACCCGAAGTCCGGTGCCCCCCTCGGTGCCGTCCTGCCCATGACCGGCGAATTCCGCATCCGCAGCCACAAGCTGCTGATGATCGTCGCCTGGGGCCAGCAGAGCATCGACCCCGGCCAGCGCGACCCCGGCGACAGCTGGCGGGAGTTCTAGGCCCCGGGGGGGCGAGAAGACACCGTGTACCGGAAAGGTGTGACGCTGGTCCGGAATTGCGCGGGTTGAGCCCGCTTCCGCTGACCTGGCCTGTCGACCGCTCCTGCGCCGGAGCCGCCGTGAAACCCTGTTGTCAAAGACCTGCGCCGCTTTCCGGAGACGGCGACGGGTCATTTTACCGCGCTCTCCGGGGACGTTGGCTGATTTCCGGCGACGGGGGGCGGGAGGGGTGAATTCAGGGTCGGGAGGGGCGAGATTATACGGGGCGGGAAGACAGGGGTCCGGCGTCCGCCATCGGGGCCTTGACCGGCAGCCGGGGCTTGCGGGGCCGGGACCGCGACGCCAGTCGTCAAATGCGTCCGAGACCAGAAATCCGCCGCCCCCCTCCTGACACCGCCCGCCCTTGCGCCCCGGGCTTCGCTCGGGGATTGTCGCGCCCTGAGTTTCCCCGGGGGTTCCCATGCGTCGTCTGCTCGTCTCGTCCGCCGCTGTCCTGGCCCTGATGGCGGGCGCTTCGGCCGCTGCGGCGCAGGACCCTCACGCCGGGCATGCCGGCCATGCAGCCCCTGCGGCCGCGACGCAGAGCGAGGACGCGCGGCTGGCGGCGTTTTTCGAACAGGCCTTCCAGGAGCGGATCGCCCTGTCGCCGCAGCAGATGACCTCGCTGGGGCTCAAGACTGACTACGACCGGCTGGATGACAACACCGATGCGGCGGCGGCGCGGTCGCTGGCCCTGGCCGAGCGGCAGTTGTCGCAGCTGAACGACCAGTTCAATCCCCGGACCCTGAGCGAGGACAGCCGGCTGTCCTGGCGGCTGTTCGAATACGGGGTGGAGCAGGCGCGGCTGTCGAACCGCTGGCGCGACTGGGGCTATCAGTTCGCGGCCAACGGCAATCCGACCACGGGCCTGCCGGTGTTCATGATCAACAACCACCGCGTCA
>JAIESL010000077.1 GCA_019746095.1 Caulobacteraceae bacterium | reverse complement strand
CTTTTCCATTTCAGTTCCTCCAGTTGCCAGTGCCAGTGCCTCATCATAGGGCGCTACTGGCTTAATACGGCATCTGGGACCCTGAATCCGAGCAGGTGATCGTGGCTGACATGCCGGCACACCGAACCAGCGCAGTCAGCTAGTTCTTGGTAGTTTCCATTATTGTCTGGCGGGGGGCCTCGTGACTGACCTGAAAACCTGCTTCAAGCGCGTCGACTACGACCTCAGCAACCTGCTGCACTACATAGAGCTGGGCGACATCGGCCTGCCCGATATCCAGCGTCCGTTCGTCTGGTCGAACGCCAAGGTGCGCGACCTGTTCGATAGCATGTATCAGGGGTTCCCCGTCGGCTACCTGCTGTTCTGGGAGAACGCCCAGGTCGCCGGCGCCAAGCAGATCGGCAGCGGCGAGAAAGCCCACAAGGCGCCCAACCGCCTGATCGTCGATGGCCAGCAACGCCTGACCTCCCTCTACGCCGTTTTCAAGGGGCGGGCAGTGTTGGACGCTGACTACAAGGAGCGGCTGATCGAGGTCGCGTTCAATCCCCGCACCCGCCGGTTCGAGGTCGCCGACGCCGCCATCCGGCGCAATCCCGAATGGATCGCCAACATCTCCGAGATGTGGTCCTCGAAACGATCCAGCCGCAAGATCGTCAACGACTACATCGCGCAAGTCGGCAAGAAGGCTCCTCTGACCGACGAAGAAGAGGAGGACATCGCCCACAACCTCGACCGCCTGTTCGACCTGCAGAAATACCCGTTCACCGCGCTGGAGATCGCGTCCTCGGTCGACGAGGAGCAGGTTGCGGACATCTTCGTGCGGATCAATAGCGAGGGGGTGAAGCTAAACCAGGCCGACTTTATCCTGACCCTGCTGTCGGTGTTCTGGGACACCGGCCGGGCGGACCTCGAGAGCTTCTGCCGGGCCGCCCGCCAACCAAACGCGCCCGGTACGGGCGCCTCGCCGTTCAACCACTTCCTCCAGCCCGACCCGGATCAGTTGTTGCGGGTCTCCGTCGCCCTGGGCTTCGGTCGCGGGCGCCTGAAGAGCGTCTATCAGGTGCTCCGCGGCAAGGACCCGGACACGGGCGAGTTCTCACCCGAGCGGCGCGAGGAACAGTTCGCGCGACTGGCGGAGGCGCAGGCGCACGTCCTGAATCTGACCCACTGGCACCAGTTTCTGAGCGCCCTGGTCGGCGCTGGCTTCAGAAGCGAGGAGATGATCTCTTCTCAGAACGCGCTTCTGTACGCCTATGCCTTCTACCTGTGGGGCAGGGTCCGGTTCCAGATCAAGGAGCACGAGCTGCAGAAGGCGATCGGGCGCTGGTTCTTCTTCTCCAGCCTCAACGGCCGCTACACCAGCTCTCCAGAAACGGTCATGGATGCGGACCTGAACCGCATCAAGCTGCTCGACTCCGGCGAAGCGTTTCTCGCGATGCTGGAGGGGCTCATGGCCAATGAGCTCACCGACGACTTCTGGGCGATCACCCTGCCGGCGGCCCTCGCGACCTCATCCGCGCGCAACCCGCAATTGTTCGCCTATGTCGCCTCCCAGAACCGGCTCGGCGCGAACGTCCTATTCTCGCACAAAAAGGTCTCGGATCTGATTGATCCCGCCCTGCGGGCCAAGAAGAAGCCGTTGGAAAGGCACCACCTCTTCCCGCGCGGTTGGCTGGAGAATGAGGTCACCAAGGAGCAGACCGAGATCAACCAGATGGCCAACTATGCCCTGCTTGAATGGCCCGAGAATATCGACATCGGCATGACGCCGCCGGGCCAGTATGCGCCCGCGATCCGGGAGCGCTTCTCCGAGACACAGTGGCACAAGATGCTGTCCGATCATGCGCTGCCGAACGGGTGGGAGGGCATGGCGTACCCTGATTTCCTTGAGGCGCGCAGAAAGCTCATGGCCGACATCATTCGTCAGGGCTTTGAGAGCTTGAAATGATCGGCTTCTCTGAGGACATCGTCGAACAGGCCGGGATCGAAATCCTTAAGGACCTCGGCTGGCTTTACGTGCATGGAACCAGCATCGCCCCGGACGGGCCGTCACCGCAGCGTCGGGCGTTTTCAGATGTCATCCTGCTGCCGCGCCTTGAGACCGCCCTCGCCAAACTCAACCCGGATGTACCGGAAGCCGCGCGCAATGAGGCCATCCGTGAGCTGCTGACCAGCGCCACAGGCTCCCTGGTCGAAGAGAACCGGCGCATCCATCGGCTGCTGACCGAAGGGGTCGGCGTGCAGCATCGCGCGCCCGACGGACGAATCGTCTCGGAAAAGGTCTGGCTGATCGACTTCACAGATCCGGACGCCAACGACTGGCTGGTGGTCAACCAGTTCACGGTGGTCGAGGCCGGTTGGAACCGGCGTCCGGACCTGGTGCTGTTCGTCAACGGCCTGCCGCTGTCGGTGCTGGAGCTGAAGAACGCCGCGGCGGAGAACGCGACCACCGCCGACGCCTTCAACCAGTTGCAGACCTATCTGCACCAGATCCCCAACCTGTTCCGCACCAACGCCGTACTGGTCGCATCGGATGGAATCGAAGCCCGCATCGGCTCGCTGACGGCGGATTTCGAACGGTACATGCCTTGGCGGACGATCACCGGGGCCGATGACGACTTCACCCACAAGGGCGCGCCTGAGCTGGAAACCCTGCTGCGCGGGGTTTTCGAGCGCGAGCACTTCCTGGCCCTGATCCGTGACTTCACCGTCTTCGGCGATGGCGACCAAGGCCCGTCCAAGATCATCGGCGGCTATCACCAGTTCCACGGCGCGCGGAAGGCCGTGGTCGAAGCGGTCTCAGCCACACGGCCCGCCGGCGACCGAAAGATCGGTGTCATCTGGCACACCCAAGGCTCCGGCAAGAGCCTGCTCATGGCCTTCTTCGCCGGCCTCGTGGTCAAGGATCCGGCGCTTGAGAACCCGACGATCGTCGTCCTGACTGACCGCAACGACCTGGACGACCAGCTGTTCTCGACCTTCGGCCTGTGCCGTGACCTGATCCGCCAGACGCCCGAACAGGCCGACAACCGCGATGATCTGAAGGCCCTGCTGAGCCGGACCTCCGGCGGCGTCATCTTCACCACGCTCCAGAAATTCTCGCCCGAACGGGGCGAGGAGCAGTTCCCGGAACTGACCGACCGCCGCAACGTGATTGTCATGGCCGACGAGGCGCATCGTAGTCAGTACGGCTTCGACGCCAAGCTGAACCGCGAGACGGGCGAGCGGCGCTATGGCTATGCGCACTATGTCCGGCAGGCGATGCCGAACGCATCCTTCATCGGCTTCACCGGCACGCCGATCGAGGCGGACGACGTCAACACGCCGGCCGTGTTCGGCGGCTACATCGACGTCTATGACATCAGTCGCGCCGTCGAGGACGGTGCCACGGTGCCGATCTACTACGAGAGCCGGCTCGCCCGCATCGTGCTGGATGAAGACGAGAAACCCCTGATCGACGCCGAGATCGAGGCGCTGGTCGCCGATGAGACCCTGACGGAAGCCGAGAAGGCCAAGGCCAAATGGTCGACGGTCGAGGCCCTGGTCGGCTCAACCAAGCGCCTGGAACAAATCGCCGCCGACCTAGTGCAGCATCTGGAAGCGCGGGTTGAGGCCCTGGACGGCAAGGCCATGGCGGTCTGTATGAGCCGGCGCATCTGCGTGGCCCTCTATGACAACATCATCGCCCTGCGGCCCGATTGGCACTCTGACAATGATGCAGAGGGAGCCATCAAGATCGTGATGACCGGCTCCGCTTCCGACCCCCTGCCGTGGCAGGCGCACATCGGGAACAAGAAGCGCCGGGACGACCTGGCCAAGCGCGCCCGCGATCCGGCTGACCCGCTGAAGCTGGTGCTGGTTCGCGACATGTGGCTGACAGGCTTCGACGCCCCGAGCATGAACACGATGTACATCGACAAGCCGATGCGTGGGCATGGGCTGATGCAGGCCATCGCGCGGGTCAACCGGGTGTTCCGGGACAAGCCGGGCGGCCTGGTGGTCGACTACATCGGTATCGCCCAGAACCTGAAGGCGGCGCTGGGACAGTACACCCAGGCCGATCGGGACAAGACCGGCATCGATGAGGAGGAAGCCGTCGCCGCCCTGATGGAGCGGTACGAGATCATCAGCGGCATCTTCCACGGGTTTGACTATCAACCGGGGATCGTCGGCCAGCCCATCCAGCGCCTCGCCTGTTTGGCCGGAGCCATCGACTGGGTGCTCAGGTGGTCCGAGCTTGAAGCATCGAAGGCCACGTCGCCCGAGGACAAAAAGAGGGCGCATCGCCGCTTTCAGGACCTGGTTCTTGAACTCGGCAAGGCCTACGCCCTGGCCTCGGCCAGCGACGCAGCGCGCGAAATCCGTGACGAGGTCGGCTTCTTCCAGGCCATCCGCGCCGCCCTGGCGAAGAGCACGGCCAAAGGCGGTCTGAGCGTCGCCGACAAGACGCTGGCGGTTCAGCAGTTGATCGACAAGGCCATCGCCTCTGCGGAGATCATCGACATCCTCCAGGCCGCCGGGTTGAAGACGCCGGACATCTCCATCCTGTCGGACGAATTCCTGCTCGAGGTCGCGGGCATGGAGAAGAAGAACTTGGCACTGGAGGCGCTGAAGAAGCTGCTCGCCGGCGAGATCAAGAGCCGCTCCCGCACCAACGTCGTCGAGAGCAAGGCCTTCTCGCAAAGGCTCGAGGACGCCGTCGCGCGCTATCACGCCGGTGCCCTGTCCGCTCTCGAGATGATCCAGGAACTAATCAACCTGGCCAAGGACCTGAAGTCTGCCTACGCCCGCGGAGAAGAGACTGGCCTCTCGCAGGAGGAACTGGCCTTCTATGATGCGCTCGCCGAGCACGAGAAGGCCGTCGAGGTGCTGGGCAGCGAACAGCTGCGAGTGATCGCGCACGAACTCGTCGAGCAGCTTCGCGGCAATGTGACCGTCGATTGGCACCACCGCGAAAGCGCCCGGGCCTCGATGCGCATCCTCGTCAAACGCATCCTTCGACGCTTCGGGTATCCGCCCGATCTTTCGGACCTAGCCGTGCAGACCGTACTCGCTCAGGCCGAGGCTTTGCTCAGGGAAGTCTAGTCTGTCGCGCGGCGGGTTGGGATACACCGAAGCCGTAATCGGCCCGCGTGGCTGCGCCTTGAGATGATCGAGCGACAGGTGAGCGAACCTCCTGGTGGCGGCGGCCTGCGTATGGTCGCCTGTCCCGGCTTGTGGCTATTGTCCGAGCACAGTCGCGCGGCCCCAGAATCCGACGCAGACCTGCGCCCACGAGTGACACTTTGACTTGTCAGCAGAGTCGCTGGCTGGATGTCAGTATGAGCCCGTCAGATAGGGTGGAATGCCCGCCTTCACGGGTCTGGCGGCAGACCAAGTGCCCGCCAGACCATGTCTTTTCCGAATTGAGAGAGTCGGCAGGAAGCAATCGCTCCGAGCTTGGAGGACTGACACTCTGGTGTGTCAGTCGATGGGTCGGCTGGATGTCAGTGTCAGTTCGAAGCGGATCTGGAAACGGCGGCAGTTCAATTACTTGTTGGTCCTTGATCGCTAATTCGGCTTGGCAGAATTGGCCTTGGAAGTGTCAGGTCGCATTCCTGCGAGGTCCCTGGCTAGGGATGCAGTCCAAGCCTCGGTCTTTGACGAGAGCAATGTTCGATGTCGGCCCAACGACGCGGCGCCGTTCGACGCCTTGCTCTCCGAGGGGCAACGCGTGGAAGTCTCCATCGTGTTCGAGGGCGATAATCGCATTGCCCGCCAGCTGATCATGGGTGGCACGACGATCCCGTCGTGCTTGCTCTAGGCCGGCGAAAGGCCGTCTGAACCGTTATCTGTGCCCGGGCTTGCGCGCCCAACGAAGGACCAACGATGCCCGCACCCACGTCTGATGAGCGCCCGGATCTGTACGATGCCTATGACTTGCCGGCGGAGCCCAACGAGCTGAGCCCGGAGTATCTGGCTCGGGTGTTGCCTGAACACCTGACCGCTCTCGGGGAGGCGCGATCCGTTGGAAGGCCTGAGCATGGCGGGAACGTGGAGGATTGACCGGCCTTGGGATCTTATCGGAGTCCAGCCTCACTGCTTGCTGCCGGTGAGGGTGGTCGTGTGACGATGTGACGGACAAGGGGCAGAAAAGGAAAACCCCCTGAGCATGGCCATTTGGCCAAAGGTTCGGCGAAGACGCCCAAATCCGTCACATCGTCACGTGGCGGAGACATATTCCCGCGTGAACGGAGCCATTGCGGGTGTGAGAACTGGAAAGCCCCCGTTCCCGTAGTTGCTGACCGAGAGCCTTCTTGGACTGTGGCGTCTGGCCCGAGGCCGCACACCAAATGCGATAGTCGTTGTAGAGTATCGTCAACAGGCAGCTTCCGGCAGGGCTCGTCTGCTCATCGATCCACTGACCGATAATGTCTTCATCCGTCCGATAGTCCCTCGTGGCCGCGGCCATCGAATCTGGAACGTCGCTCAATCCCCGCTTGGCGTACGCCCGATAACCGTCGAGAAGCCAAGCCGCCACGTGCTCGCTTTCGTCGACCAGCGCCTCGAGCAATCTCGGGTCCCGTTCGCCTGGTCCGAATGACCGATCGAACGTGAGAAGGCGCATTCGCCGCCAGATCCCACTATCCGTGCCCCTCACGGTCGGCCGGTGGTTGCCGGCCAGCATCAGCTTCATCACCGGCAGGAACTCAAACGGCCGACCATACATCTGACGCGCTGTCATGAGGTCGCCGCCCGTCAACTGCTTGATCAAGGATTCAGCCAAGGCACGGCCTTCCTCGGTCTCGGACCCAAGGACGAGACGGGCTCCGGCCAAGCGGGCGAGATCCGGCGACGGACCAGAACCGGAGCGCGTCTGGTTCATCAAACTCTCCGGCTGAATCCCGCGCGCGTAGTCCGACCAGAGGTGCTGGCATAGCGAGACGAAGACCGACTTGCCGTTCGCGCCCCCGCCCCACGCGAATACGAACAGGTGCTCGCATGTCAGGCCCGTAAGCGCGTAGCCGAGGTAACGTTGCACCCAGTCGATGATCGCCGCATCGCCCTGAAACACCTCGTCCAGGAACCGTCGCCATCGCACCGCGCGTTCGGTCGTCCCCAGTCGCGGGACACTCAGACTCCGGGTGACCAAGTCCCCTCGCTCGGCGGCGCGAATCCGGCCTGTCTCAAGATCCAGAACCAAGCGGGCTCCCTGAAGCCCCACCAGCAGGGGTTTTCCATCAATCGACCCGAGCGGCAGCCTGATGGCCTGATTGTCGCTGGCGAGGGACACGATTTGATGCACGGTCGTCTTTGATTGAACCAGCCGCGCCCAACGGAGGAAGTGCTTGGCGTCATGCCCGGCCGGACAGCCTTCGAGATAGATGTCCTTGTGGAGGTCGGCGACTAGGCTGCGTACTGCCGACGCATCGGCATCCCAAACCCATCGGTCGTCCTGCCACACCAGCCAGGCCGCGGATTCGGGGACGAACCTCAGATTCCTTCCATGCTTGTCGATCAGGCGCTCGGCGGTTCCGAGCTCGGTCAGCGGAAAATTGCCCAGGGTTCCGTCGCGCGCGTCGGCGATCGCGGGGAGCGTCCCTATCCACGGCGGTTGCTTGATGGCCCTCGCGAGCGGCCGATCGTCCAGAAGCTGATAGGGCGGCAACTCCCTGAAACCATTGATCCGCGGTGGGTCGGCGCTGGTCGCCCAATTGCTGGGGTCAGCAGGCATGATGTCGCCCCATAGTCTCGGCCAAGGTCAGGGACAGGATGCAACAGCACTTTGTGTTGTTGAGCCGCTCCGCGCGCACCCTCACTAGGACTTCAAGTGCTTCACCCGGCAGCGGCCATCGGAACCGGCCACTGGCAAGCAGGGGCACTTCTAACCAGATTGGATCCGGCAAGAGATCGAAGCCGAGGGAAATCGCAATGATTCGGCGGCCCCGAAGCACATCATCAAAAGGGTTGTCGCTGAGCGGAGGGCCGTGCAGCACCTCCATTGTCCGTAAGTTCGCAGTGTGAAACCCGGTGGTGAGCTCTGCGCCCATGAGCGTTTCGGGTTCAAAGAAGAAGCGCTTCGCGAAGGCGTGACGATACTGACCCGTTTCTGGACGGGACCTACGTGCGCGGTCGACCTCGCCTTGGCCGGAGGGAATGCGATGAGGATGGTCTGGTTGTGTCCGGGTTCGCTGGGAGGTGGTCATTGACCGCCGCCCGCGATAATCTCGATGACCCATGCGTCAACTGCGCGGGAGTCCCAACGGCTCGCGCCGCCAATCTTGACCGGCTTCGGAAAGCGCTGCTCCTTGATGGCCGCGTACAGCCAGGAGCGGCACATCCCGGTCTGGGCCATGACGGTCGGAAGGGCGATCAGCTTGTGCTGCGAGACTGGTTGTATGGGCGTGTCCATGTCGTTCCTTTCGGGTGGGTGTGCATCCGCCCAACGGTAACGTCACGACCAGAAGTCATTTTAGCCTTTAGGCTAAGGCGACAAATAGCGCCTTGTTTTACATAGAAACAATTTTACTGCGACTGAGCCGTTAGTCAGCCGGCATTCTCGGTGTCTGGTGATTTTGTCGGAACAAACAGATCCAGCTGCCCAAGATCCTGCGATTTCCTCGACAGCCGCGCGCTAGGCATTTTGCGAGATATGGGGACACCAATTCCATCTGCACTGCTTGGCGCGCGTTCTGGACCTTTTCGGGCAGCAACCTGGCCTGAGGCTGCAATCCTGTAGATGTGTTGGCGCGACACTCCCTCTTGCGCCGCCAATTGCTTCGCCGTTCGTGGGAGGCGCGGCTCACGCATTCTTTCGGCGATCCGGGCGTCCCTTTCAGGGTCTTGACGCTGAGCTGCCCTGGCCATGCCTCCGGCCACGTTTCTGATGTTCCTATCCTGAGCCGCCAAGGTAGCCTTTGCGCGCACAATTTCTTGGCGACGAAGATCCGTTGCGTCTTTTGCCCTGATCAGATCCAAACGCTCTTGGGTGGCATCGCGAGCGGCCCGAAGATTGGCCAGTTTTTGTTCCGACGGAGTCATGCGTCGCCGGACTCCGCCTTCGCGTTACATCGAAATGACGACACTCGACGTCGCAATGACTGACGGAGTGCGAGGACCAAAACTGTGTGGGTCATGCTTAGGTTGCTAGCGGCTGATCCGGCCTTAGATCTACCCGTCCCGCTGACCCCAAGCCAAGTGCGTTCCCAGCTTGTTGTATGGCTAGACTTATGGCTGAAAATTTCGGCTAGGAAATTTCTCAGGTTTTTCGGCTAGTTAAAGGGAGAAATGGCGCGCCCGGAACGATTCGAACGTCCGACCCTCAGATTCGTAGTCTGATGCTCTATCCAGCTGAGCTACGGGCGCGCTTGGCCGCGAACGGCGAGGGCGGGTATCTAGCGGAG